>NZ_CAKVAM010000002.1:0-300000 GCF_934725225.1 uncultured Treponema sp. | reverse complement strand
AGCCCGGCTAATTTAAACAAAGGCGCAAAAGCTCTCTTAGCCTGAATTATTCCCAGATAGTCAAACCAAAGAAGTCCGAACAAAACAAGAACTACAATAAGAATGATGAGGAGAATTGATTTTCCTAAAACTTTAGCGTTTGACATATATTGCTCCAGTTGATTATCGGACTTTTTTTAGAAAAACCTAAGAAAAACCACGCCCAAAAGAAACAGGGAAAACTTTAAAAGCTTTCCCCTTGAATTTAATTAAAGAAGACCACCAATCGCAGTGCCAAGAGTAATGTCGTTTTCACGGCTGATTACATCAAAGTAAAGTCCGCGTTCCTTTACAAGAATTTCTTCAAGATAACCAAGAACACGCTGGCGAACTTTATAAGTTTTAAAGAATGAAGTTCCGTTGCAAAGAATGCACACAGGCTTGTCGGCAGTCTTACCTTCCCCGCTCTTTATTACGCAGGCAGACAAAATTGCGGCGGCCATTCTAGCGCAACGTTCTACAAGAGCGTCAAGCAGCTGGAACAAAACATCGTAGTCATCTTCCTTGGCGCATTCAGCCATAATTGAGCCGAGTTTTGAATTTGTTGAATACGGAGCATGAAGGAACGAATCCATTTCAATTTGAGTAAGAGAATCAAGCTTGGAAAGTTTTTCGGAAAGTTTTTCTGTAAAAAGATTTTCCTTGCCGGCAGTTGTTACGGCTTCAAACGCAATCGGTCCCATATACGCGCCTGAGCAAAGTTTTTCCATAATGCCGATTCCAGGCTTTTCGCTTTTTTTGTCAAATGAAATATCAAAGTCGCTTCTTGCAACCTTGTCGAATTTTCCAGACTCGCAGTTTATAATCTGTGTCTTTAAATTTTTGTATTCCAGGCTTGCAGTCTGAATATATGCGGAATTCATTCCAGTTCCAAGAATAAATCCAACGTAAGAAGAATATTTCATTCCTTCATCAGGGTCGGCAGCTCCAGCAAGCAGGGCGGAAACTGTGTCGTTCAGCATTGAAACATGAAGCTTGTTTTTCCAGCCGTGTTCCTTCAACGCCTTTTCAAGTTCTTTTCCGATGTGGGAGCCTTCAACTTCAGGAGCTTTTACTTCCTTTGTAAAGTTGATAAGAACGCCGTCTCCGTCTTCCTGAATGTCAACTGGATAAGAAAAGCAGAATCCAATGCTAGAAGACTTGTCCTTTAAATGCTCAAGGTTTGCTGCAATCTGGTCAAAGAATTCTTTTTTAGAAAGCTCGCGGTCAACGCCAGGCATTCTTGTTTTTTCCATAAAATCAATTGAAGGATTTCCGTTTGAATCAAAAGTTACAAGGCAAGAACGGAAATTTGTTCCGCCGGCATCAATTACAATGACACTTTTTCCAGCTGTAGCCTGAGACGGAGGATTCGCATAAGTTCTAATCATATCCTCGCCAGATGGACGGCCGCTCAAACCTTCATTCATATCAAAAAGCATGGCTTCAACAACTGAATTAATGTCCTGATGGATGCTGAAATTGTGTCTGCCCAAAAAGGCTGCAACTTTCCGGTTCATAAACGAACTCCTTATAAACTTGAAATTAAAAAGATTGCTACTATTATAAATATAAAACTAAGAATTATCAATCTGATTTATATGTTCAAAATGGAAATTATCGTATATAATCTATAAAAGAATAAGAAAATAGCAGAGAGGTATTTATGAAATTTGCAAATTCATACAAATTTAAGTTCTTGGTATTTATATCTTTTTTTATAGTTCTTATTTCAGTTATTACCACGATAATAGCGATGATAAACATAAAATCAACAGCATTCAATGTTTTTTCATCACAAGGAGAATCCTTAGTAAAACGCGCGCTATACAAAATAGATGCAGACCGTTTTTCAGAGCTTGCAGAAAAACTTGACGAATCACATCCGTACTATACAGAACTATATAAAGAACTTAGAATCATAAAATCGCAGACGCAGTGCAAATTTCTTTACACAATGATTCCAAGCGGCGGAAACAATTTCACTTATATTGTAGACGGAAGCACAACTCCTTTTGACGATGAAAATTTTTCTCCAATCGGAACTGTTGAAGACTTGACAAGTTACGGCGACTATCCACACATTGTGCTGAATGAAAAAGAAATCATAATTTCAGATTTCAGAGAGCAAGATGAATGGGGTTGGATGATAACAGCTTATGCGCCAATTATAAAGGACAATAAAGCAATCGGATTTGTTGCCTGCGATTTTGAAGCTGCTTCAATAATAAAATCTATAAAACAAAGCCAAACAACAATGACCGTTACCTGCCTGGTACTTTTAGTCATCTGCATTGTTTTTTCATATATGTGGATTTCTTCATTTTTTACAAAGCTTTTTACAATTTCATATAGAATGGACGAAATCGCCAGCGGAGAAAGTGATCTTACAGCGCGTGTTTTGGAATACAAAGAAAAGGAAATTGCTGAAATTTCCAGGGCCTGCAATAAAATAATTGAAAAGCTCCAGAAAATGATTATCTCTGAAAAAACAGCAGTTTCAAAGTTAAGCGAAAATTCAAATGTGCTTTTAAGCCAGACTCACGAAACAACAAGCCTAATTGAAACGGAAGGTCAATTAATAGAAGACATTTACTCAAAGGCAAAGGAACAGACTGAAAAAACTCAGGAAGCAAACGGAACGATTGATGACGTTGTAACTTCTGTAATTGAGCTTGATGAAAAAGCAAAAAATCAGCACGTGGCAATTCAAAATTCCACAGACGCCGTTAGCCAGATTACAAAAAATATAGAAGAAATCAATGAAAAAATTTCTGGAATCAACAGCGAATACGAAAATATCGTTCAAAAATCCAACGACGGAAAGCAATGCCAGTCCGAAGTCGCAAAGAAAATTGAAGCGATTCAGGAACTTGCGACTAAGCTTTTTGAAGCGAACAAAGTAATTTCTGAAATTTCTGCGCAGACAAATTTGCTTGCCATGAACGCGGCAATTGAAGCGGCGCACGCAGGAGAAGCAGGAAAAGGATTCAGCGTAGTTGCAAATGAAATCAGAACACTTGCCACAAATTCCGCATCGCAGACAAAATCAATAAAAGAACTTGTTGAAAATATAGAGTCGGCTGTGGAGCAAATGGTTTCTGCTTCCACAAATTCCACAAAATCATTTGACGCGCTGGAATCAAGCATAAAAAGCATGAACACTTCAATTCAAAGCGTTTGCGAAAAAATGAACGAGCAGAATTCAGAGTCAAGCAAAATCCAAAGCATGATGCAAATTCTTCATGAAGAGTCCGATGCGATTTCTGTTTCGTCCGGGCAGCTCAAAATAAAAAATTCGCTTCTTGAAGAGCAGGTTTCAATTTTGCAGGAAAAAGCTTCGGAAATTCTTGACAGCTCAAGCACCGCTTCTGAAAATATTGACAAGATGAAAAATTTTGCCGGCAAAGTAAATTCACATTCAGAAGAAAATCTTGAGCTTTCTGAATCTGTAAAGAAAATTGTTGACAGCTACAAAACTGAATAAAAAAAGCTAGTTAGTCAGAAAATTGAATTTGTCATTATCGGGCTTGACCCGATAATCCATAAAAAAATTACAGCAGATTGCCGTGTCAAGCACGGCAATGACAATTATCAATTAGTTAAAAAAGGAATAAAAATGTCTCTTGAAAATGATTTAAAGGACAAACTCAATCCAGAGCAATACAAAGCTGTGTCTACAATTGAAGGACCGATTTTAATAATTGCAGGCGCAGGCTCTGGAAAAACCCGCGTAATCACTTACAGAATCGCAAATATGCTTGAAAAAGGAATTCCGCAAAGCCAGATTCTCGCGCTAACTTTTACAAACAAAGCTGCGAAGGAAATGGAAGAGCGCATAAAGGAACTGACCGGCAAAAAACTGAACAATCTTACAGTCAGCACTTTTCACGCATTCGGAGTGCGAATTTTAAGGCAGGAAATTACAAAGCTTGGCTACCGGGAAAATTTTTCAATTTATGACGAAACCGACAAAAAGGCTCTTATAAAAGAAAGCGGTCGCGAACTGAAATTTTCAGCGGACGCAATGGATCTTTACAAAATAAGCACGTTGTTCAGCGATATAAAAACCGGACGCAAAAACTGGAATTCCGAAAGCGATATGTACAGAAGCCTTTACGAAGAATACCAGTCCAGCCTTAAGCTTTTTAATTCAGTTGATTTTGACGACTTGATTGTGCTTCCGATAAAACTTTTTAAAGAGAACCCGGAAATCTTGGAAGCATACCGAAACAGGTTCCGCTACATAATGGTTGACGAATTTCAGGACACAAGCCATCAGCAGTACGAAATGATGCATCTTCTTGCAAACAAAAATATCGCAGTCGTTGGCGATGATGACCAAAGCATTTACAGCTGGCGCGGCGCAGATTTTCAGAATATAATCAATTTTGAAAAAGATTTTCCTGATGTTACTGAAATAAGGCTTGAGCAGAATTACCGTTCAACTGGAACAATTTTGGCGGCGGCAAACGGAGTTATAAAACACAACACAAACCGCAAAGACAAGGAGCTTTGGAGCGGAAATGGAAACGGAAAACCAATCGAACTTTATTCGCCGGAAAACGAAGCCGCGGAAGCTGACTTTATCGCAGAAGGAATTCTTGGAATCAGCGTAGACGAAAAACGCAACTATGACGACTTTGGAGTTTTAATCCGGGCAAACACACAGAGCCGCGCAATCGAAGAAGCGTTTCTTGAAAACAACATTCCATACACAATGAGCGGCGGCACAAGTTTTTTTGAGCGGAAGGAAATAAAAGACATAATCAGCTATCTGCGCGTAATTGCAAACCATGACGACGACATAAATCTTTTGCGCATAATAAACACGCCGCGTCGTGGAATCGGAAAAGCTGCAATCGAATCAATAAACAAAGTTGCTTCCACAATGAATTTTTCTCTGTGGGAATCCATTCAGGCGATTTTGTCATCTTCGGAAGAGGAATGTCCTGTAAGTGAAAAAACAAAAGCGGATCTTGAAACTTTTTCAAATATAATAGAAAATTCCAAAAGCATGCTTTCCGGAAAAGGACTTGCAAAAAAAGTTCGCGCTTTAGTTGATGAAATAAATTATTTTGACTACTTGATTTCAGAAAATCCAAAAAGTGAAAAATCCGCAAGATTCAAATACATGAACATTGAAAGCTTAATCAAAAGCATGGAGCAATGGGAAAACAATCCGAACTATGACGACACAAGTCTTTACGCATATTTAAACAGAATCACTTTGATTTCAAGAGATGATATGGGCGACGAGCAGGACAAAGGCAAAGTGAATTTAATGACAATCCACGCAAGCAAGGGCTTGGAATTTCCAGTTGTATTTATTGCCGGAGCGGAAGAAGGTCTTATGCCTCACGCCCACGCTGTAGAAGAAGGCGGAGATGCGGCAGTCGAAGAAGAGCGGCGGCTTTTTTACGTTGCAGTTACAAGAGCAAGAGACAGGCTTTTGATTTCCTCATGTTCACACAGAAGAAAAATGACTTCCACAGTTGAATGCGAGCCAAGCCGCTTCCTTGATGAAATTCCAAAAAATCTTGTTGAATATCACGAGCCTTCAAAAGAAGTGGATGCAGAAACAGCCCACGAGCTTTTGCAAAACATGCTGAAGAACATGGCAAAACCAAGAGTTCCAAAGATTTAAAAGTTTCAGGCAAGATTGATATTTGCAAATGCAAAGTTCTTGTGTTATAATGAAAAAATGAGAACAATTTTATCGAGAACACTTTTTACTATTTTAACGGCAGTATATACACTGGCATTTTTTTCCTGCGCAACTTCACCTAAGAATTCGGAATTTCTGAAAGTTGAAGACAAGCAGACTCCGCCGCCAATGATGACAGAGCTTCCTGTTATTGAATATTCTGGAATCGGAATAAAATACGAAGTTGAATCCATGCTGCTTCATCATTTTCTTGTTGTTCAGGATAAAGATGCAAGCGGACAGTTTGCGGCACGGCTTCTTGATGAGGCAGCAACTGCAAAACTCAAGGTAAAGTTTCCGGCTGGAACTTACGAATGCCTTATAAAGGAAAAAGCCACAGATTCCGACCACAGCGCGTTTTATGTTTATATTGACAACACGCCTTTCCGCGTTTATCCAAGCAATCCGCCGTTAGGAACTTGGGAGCTTACAACAAGAGCGCCAATCTATTTTACAATTGACGAGCCGCGCACAATTCTTATTACAATTCAGGCAAATTCAGAGCAAAAAACTGGAGATGTCGGAATGAATTTAGACTTCATACAGTTTGTAAAAAGACAGTAAGCAATATTTTTACGCATAAAGAAAGCCTCGTTTTCACGAGGCTTTTCTTTTCATTTTATCTTGACTTGTAATTAGCGTCTATCCATTTTGTGTATTCGCCGCTAAGAATGTGGTCAACCCATTCTGTATTTTTTAAATACCAGTCAACAGTCGCATTCAAGCCTTCCTCAAAAGTCATTTTGCGCTGCCAGCCAAGCTCAGTTTTTATTTTTGTGCAGTCAATAGCATAACGCTTGTCATGCCCAGGGCGGTCTTTTACATAAGTGATTGTCTTTTCAATTTCAGAAACAGGTTTTCCGAGTTTTTCAGAGGCAAGCTCAATCACTTTATGAAGCAGCTTTATATTCTGCCACTCATTTTCTCCGCCGATATTATATTTCTGGCCAGTGCGTCCTTTGTTTACAATAAGCCAAACTGCGCGGTTGTGGTCTTCAACATAAATCCAGTCGCGGATATTGTCGCCCTTGCCATAAACAGGAAGAGGCTTTTCGTCGCGGATATTGCTAATCATAAGTGGCAGAAGTTTTTCCGGGAACTGATAAGGTCCGTAATTGTTTGTGCAGTTGCTTAAAGTAAGCGGCAAGCCGTAAGTATGGAAATATGCCATTGCAATATGGTCGGAACTTGCCTTGCTAGAAGAATATGGAGAGCGCGGATCATAAGGAGTTGTTTCTGTAAAATATCCAGTTTCGCCAAGAGAACCGTAAACTTCATCAGTTGAAATATGATGAAAAAGAACATCGTCTCTGAATGTTCCGTCCGGCTTTTTCCAAAAATTGCGGGCAGCATCCAAAAGGGTGAATGTTCCCATAACATTTGTTTTTATAAAAGTTTCAGGTCCTAGAATAGAACGGTCAACATGGCTTTCCGCGGCAAAATGAATAATTGTATCAATGTCATACTGCTTTAAAATGCGCTCAATTTCTGAACGGTCGCAAATGTCCACTTTTTCAAAGAAGTAACGCTTTCCGCCGAATTTTTCTTCAACATCTTTTAAAGACTCAAGATTTCCGGCATAAGTAAGGCAGTCAACATTCACAACGTTTCCGCTGAAATCCGCATCGTTAAAAAGATTTCCGTTCGCTGAAGAAAGTCCAAACAAATAGTGAATAAAATTCGAGCCAATAAAGCCAGCTCCGCCAGTTACAAGAATATTTTTTAGTTTGCGCATTTTATTTTCCCTGCCATTTTCCATTTAAATCAAAATAATCCGCATCAAAAGAGAATGACGGATGCTTCTTGTCTTTTTCACTTAAAAGCGGAATCTGTTCAGCCCCAACAGATTTCCAGTCGATTCCAATTGAAGAATCATTCCACATCAAGCCGCCTTCATCTTCCGGATGATAAAAGTCCGTGCATTTGTAAGCAAAAACCGCCGAATCAGAAATCACATAAAATCCGTGGGCAAAGCCTTCTGGAATGTAAAACTGATTTTGCTTTTCGCTGTCAAGGACAACTCCGTAATATTTTCCAAATGTAGCAGAACCTTTGCGCAAATCCACGGCGACATCAAAAACTTTTCCTTGCAACGAGCGCACAAGTTTTCCCTGCGGATGCTTTGTCTGAAAGTGCAGTCCGCGCAAAACGCCTTTTGAAGAAGACGACTGATTGTCCTGCACAAATTTCATTTTTAGTCCAGCATCAAAAAAATCTTTTTCACTGTAAGTTTCCAAAAAATATCCGCGGCTGTCTCCAAAAACTTTCGGCTGAATTTCATAAAGTCCTGAAAATTCTATTCCGTCGGAAGAAACGCATTTTTTAAATTCGAACATCAGTTTGCTCCTGCGATATATTCAAGATAACGGCCGTATTCAGTTTTGTAGCCTGAAGCAAGAGACAAAAGCTCTTCTTTTGAAATCCATCCGTTGCGGAATGCGATTTCTTCAATGCAGCTTACATACATTCCCTGGCGCTTTTGAATTGTTGCAATAAAATTGCTTGCTTCCAAAAGTCCGTCGTAAGTTCCTGTATCAAGCCAAGCCATTCCGCGTCCAAGCAGTTCAACAGAAAGCTGTCCTCTTGAAAGGAATTCGTTGTTTACAGAAGTTATTTCAATTTCTCCGCGGGCAGAAGGCTTTACATCAGCGGCGATTTTTACAACATCATTTGAATAAAAGTAAAGTCCCGGAACTGCATAGTTTGATTTTGGAACAGAAGGTTTTTCTTCAATTCCAAGAACTTTTCCAGATTTATCGAATTCAACAACTCCGTAGGCAGAAGGCTCTTTTACATAATAGCCGAAAATCACACTGCCCTTTCCAGACTCAACAGTTTCTTTTGCGCGTTTTAAAGTTGAAGTAAAAGACTGTCCGTAAAAAATGTTGTCGCCAAGAACCAACGCAACGCTGTCATCCGCGATAAAATCTTTTCCGATGATAAAAGCGTCAGCAAGTCCGCGCGGCTTTTCCTGAATCTTATATTCAAATTTCATTCCGAGCCAGCTTCCGTCTCCAAAAAGTTCTTTAAATAAAGGCAAATCTCTTGGAGTTGAAATTATAAGAACTTCTTTTATTCCCGCAAGCATAAGGCAACTTAACGGATAATAAACCATCGGCTTGTCATACAACGGAAGAATTTGCTTTGAAACAGCTTTTGTAATTGGATAAAGCCTAGTTCCAGAACCGCCTGCTAAAATAATTCCTTTCATATCTCAATCCTTGATTTTTTTAGCATGACTTTTTGAATTTCAAAAAGTCATGCTTATAAATTTATTTTCCTTCATCCCATGCTTTTTTTATAAGATTTGAAGCATAAGGGTCTGTCTTTATATTTGCCACAGCATTCAGCAAAAATGATATAAATACAAATACAAAGAACGATGCAAACACAGCAATTATAAATTTCATTGCGCGGCCCGCAGGATCTGTAATTACAAATGCATCATCCAAAGATTTTACAAACTCATCATGCTTTGTCTTAAAAGATTTTATATCAGATGAAATATCTGCATAATTCACGGAAGCGGAAGCGGAAGCGGAAGCGGAAGCGGAAGCGGAAGCGGAAGCGGAAGCTTTTTTTTCAGACAATCCCATCTCACCATATTTTTCAAGAATCCTATCCGCATTATCTTCCAAAGTGTCAATTTCCGGCATTAAATCAGTTTCAATATAATCAGATGTCATTTTTGCTATTTTCTTAATGAAATCATCAGCAAATTCCTTTTTTTCAACAGAAATCTTTAAAATAACAGCAATTGTATCAACAATAGGAGAAGTTTTTACTACAAACTTTTCTTTATCAATAGCATCTTGAATCTGCTTATTATAAGCGCTAACAGAAGAAGCCTTTTTTTCATCAGCAAAAATTGAAAATTCCCGTTGTACATCCGCAAGCACTCTAACATCCTTCATATAATTTATTGCAGTCCATAAAATGCTATAATTATTAACAGAAGGCAGAACGCTGGCAGGCAAACGTTCTGTTTTTAACAAATATGAAACTGTAAGCGTTTTTTTATTCAGCGAAGGAACAAATTTCGGCAGGACAAAAAGCCATGTAAAAACGATAAGCGCAACAGAAAGTGTTCCTATAACTACAAGTTTTCTATAGCGGATAAGAACCGCAAACAAATCAATCAAAGAAATTTCATCTTCATTATTATTTTCGTACTGTTCAGTCATAAATCTATTATATTATTTATTATTTCAAAAATCAACAACAATTCACTTTTAGTCAGTCAAACCACTTTTGGGAATTCCAACACGGTTCAACGGCCAGAATCTAAAGCAAGCTTTTCCAAGCATACGGCTTCTGTTTACATATTGAGGAGAGAGGCTTGTATAGTAAGTTACAGACATTGAATCCATTTTCGAAACTGAAACTAAAGTCTGCTCGTAGCTATGGCGCATATCAAGAGAATTGTAGCGGTTGTCTCCCATCATAAAATAGCAGTTTTCAGGAATGTACTGAGCGTTTCCATTCGCATCATTTGCAGGGAAAACAGGAAGATTTCTTAAATCCATTTCAAGAATGTAAAGGCAAAGTTCTTGAGCCGCCTTAAGATATTCCATTCGCACAGAATCAGACTGCCATTTTGAAACTGGAATTTCAGAAGCCAGGAGGCTTGCATTTCTTACAAGAATCCTGCCGAATAAAAGCTTTGCCATTACATTGAGTCTGAAACTTGATTCCGCATACGCATCGCTTCCAACCATTTGCAAAGAAATATTATTTTCACGGTGCCAGCTGTTCAGGAACGAGTCAACCCAATCGGAGCCGCCTTTTACAGTCAAAAGCGAAATCGTTTCGTTATTTATATTTGAAAACAAATTGTAGACAAACAAGTCCCGAGCTGAAAAAATCTCTTCAATAGATTTGCCCGAATTTTCTTTTGGACGCGCATAACGAGCAAATTCCTTGGAAAGTTTTTCGCATTCAGCTTTTGCGCTGTTCAAGTCAAGAGTTCTGCGCTGCTCTTCAATCTTCAAAGTCGATTCAGCCTGAGCTTCGGAGAGAGGAATTGCCTGAATTTTTGATTTTATCTTTGAAGAAAGCGGATTCAAATTCCAAGCAGCCCAAGAAGAATCCTGCACTACAGGCTTAAATTCCTGATTATCTTTTGTACGCGAATAAAGAGCTCCATCAAGCATATAAATTTGTTCGCCCGGAACTGCGGTTACACGCTTTACAAGAGGGTCGGCTTTTATTTCGCCATGCTCGTCAGTGTTCGTCTTTAAAAGTGTAAGGCTGCACATATAAATAAACTGGCTGAAAAAAGTTTTCACTTCATTTTCGCGGTCGCTTCCGTAATGCGGATTTCTAAAAACAACAATGTCGCCTCTTTTATATTTTTGAAGATAAGGGAAACCTGCATTGCTAAGCGGAAACTTCGGACCGGCAAGAGATTTAAAAACAACAACCCTGTCTTTTACAAGGAAAGTCGGAACCATGCTTTCTGACGGAATTTCGTAAAGCTGAAAAATAAAAATATTCAAAAGCATGATTGTAAAGACAGCCTGGAAAAGCGCGTCAATCCATTCAAGAATTTCAACAGCAACACGCTTTATTCCCTTTGGCTTTTTGTAAGGATTCGCCTTTAAAAATTCAGCCCAGCCGGAATCAAGAGACGCAATCCGTTTTTCAGCAAGAAAATACTGCGCCAAAAGTGCAAGAACAAGAATCACAATCCAAGCAAAAGCACACAAAAAATCAAAGGCAGCAGAAAATCCAAATTTTCCAGAACGCTGAATAACAAAAGCTGTTATAAAAACAAAAGGCTCGTACTGAAAAACACGGCGCACAGAATTCAAGTGGCGCACTGATTTATTTTTTACAAGCTCAACGTATGAAGCAAAATAAAGAAGAACAGTAAATCCTGCGGAAATAGGAAAAGCCACGGCGGAAATGTCCAAATGCATATAAAGACATAGAACAGAAAAAATTGCCGCACAAATTAAATTCAGTTTTATAATCAACGAAAAATTTTTCATGCAGATATTCTATCACAAAACAAAATCCGTTGCCACAAATTTACTGCATGAAAAATTTTCATCGCCATTCCCCTGCAAATTCATTGTCTTGTTTCATAGGGATTACCGGGTCAAGCCCGATAATGACAGCATGGGATTAATAATGGCATTCCTTTTATTTTTCGTACTTTTTCAAGGCCTCTTCTTTTTCGTGGATTTTTTCTTTAAGCTCATTTATTGAAGAAAGTTTTTCAGAAACAACGAGAGAATCTTTTGAAATTGAAATTCCGTCTTCCGCAAGCTGATCCGCAACAGCCTGTCCAAGCTCCTGATATTTTTTTTCAAGACGGTTTTTCAGCTGAACAATATCAATTTTGTTAACGGACTTGTCGCCAAATTCGCTTATTGCAGAACCAGCAGTTTTCAAACCTTTCTTAGAAGCTTCAACTCCTTTGTCAAGATACTGCTTTAGAGTTTTTGCAAACAACTTTTTACCAGAAGAATTTTCTTCCGCTTTTTTTTCTTCATTGATTTCTTCTGACATTTTTCGCCTCCGCTTTATTTTCAGTTTCTTCTATTGTAATTGCCATTCTCCATATTCGTCAATAAGTTCAGTCTTAAAACTAGGCATCGGATGCCAGGAAATTGCAAAAGTTATATACGGATGATAGTCATAAGTTTTTGCGCCGCTTCCGTTTGTAACAAGGCGAGGCTTGAACGAAATTGAGCCTGTCATGTCCCAGTCGTGCAGATTCCTTGTAATGCTGACTTTTAAAGTCTTGAGCTTGAATCCAGAAGAACGCCTGTTAAGCTGGCTTGAATCGTAAAACTGACCGTCGCCCCAGAAAGCAAAAGAATTCCACAAATCAGCAAACATATTTTCTTCGCCGGAAATAACATTGTCGTATTTTGTGAATCTCTGGAAATATCTGAAAATAACATTGTTTTGAGTTTCCGCGCTGAATGAAAGTTCAAACGCGTCATGGATTTTAAAAGTCAAAGACGGAACAAATCTAAAATAGCTGTTTGTAGGACGCACGCAGTCATAGACAATTCCGGCTGTAAGAGAAGGCGCCCAAGTAATCCGATTTTTCCAGTACCTGAAAGTTTTCCCGGAAGTTGAATACGCAAGGCTCAAAGTGTAAGGAACAAAATTCTTGTCTTCTTTTGCAACCCAGCCTTCGCTTGAATCAAAATCGTAGCAAGTCGTGTACTGCATTATGTACGACAGCTGAAAATCCTTCCAAGAAAAAGAAAGCTTCATTGAGTCCGAACGTTTTTCTTCCATTTCATAATTGAATGATTCTGAAAACAAAAGTTTTCCGTTGAAAAATTTCAGCGTGGCGGACTGCTTAAAAGGATTCCAAACAAAATTATCGGTGTCTTCATTTTCCTGCTTTATTCCGACTTCCGCGGAAAGGCTCGCATAAGGAAAAGAAAACGCGGCGTTGAAAGTGTACTCGTCAAGCTGCGGCGGAAGATTTGAAGTCAATGTGAGCGACTGCGAAAAATCATCGGTTTCTTTTGCGGCAAGTTTTGCGCTCACGGTATGGGAAGTTACAGTTTCTTCATCGGTGAGTTTCATAACTGCGTATTCCCATTCAGGTTTTTCTGCATCTCCAATAAATTCTGTCTTTATAAGTTTTATAGAAGATTTCCAAGCAATGCTAGAATCCTTGAACACATCAGAATAAGCAAACGGCTTTATAGAAAAATTATTGTCATTTACCAAATCCATTTTTTTAGCTTTGTAATCCGAAAGCTTTACAGAATTTTTTGAAGACTCGGAAGTGTAGCCGTCAAGGTTCGGGTGGCTTTGGTAAACAGGATTGAAAGTAAAATCATTTTTTGAATACACGAACGGATTTCTAAATCCCAGCTCGCTTGAAATTGTAGCAGGAACTTTTATCTGATAATAAGTTGAATAAAAATTTCCCCATTTAAAATCAGAAGGCTCAAGCAACTCGGAAGAATTGTAGTTGACTTGAGATGTAAACTGCGGAACTATCGAGTAGCCAAGTTTGTATTCAACTCCCTTTACATCAACAATATTTTCTTTTGGTTTTGGCGCAAGTTCCTGTATAGAAAATGCAAGCGCATCTTTTTCTTTCTCGGATTTTTTTTGCGCCTCATCTTTTGTTTCTGAATTTTCTGAATCGGTTTCTTTTTCTTTTTGCTTTGGACTTTTTAAGTCTTCTGGAATTTCAAGTTCGATTGGAAAAGATGGCGAATCAAATTTCTCGTAATTTTTTTCAAACGGATATTTAAAAATAGTTCCTTCGATTTTTGCCGCGATTTTAAAAGGAACAACTTGCGACGGATAAAAAAACGAACGCTCCGGGCTGTAAGTGCGCCAGTCAGTTGCGGCAGAAGAAAAATCAGAATCAGTTCTGGACTTTGAATTAAATGAAATATCCGCCGACAAATTTGTAATGGACAAAGTTGAAATAAACGGCTTTACAAAATCAGGCAGCGGAACAGAATAAGAAGCGTTTGCTGTCCATTCAAATGAAGAAGTCTGCGAAGAAGTATCTTCCGTGTCGTTGTCATCAGTTTTTGTCTGGCCCAAAAGAAAATTTATCCAGTCAAGATATTCAGACCTTTTTTCAAAATCTTCCGTAAAAAACGGATCACTATAAACCGGCATGGAAAGGCTCAATGAAAACGGCTTTTTTATGGAAGCGCTTAACTTGCCGCTATAACGAAACGGAGCTTCAACTCCAAGAAAATTAGACTTGTCTTTTTCAATTTTTCCAGCTGAAGAATAAGGAGTATATTTTCCGCCTGAATAAAAAACTGTATTTGTAAACGCAAGCTGCGCTCCGGCTTCAATTGAAGAAATGTAGTCCGAAGAAGACGGCTTGTAAACTCCAGAAAGTCCAGTGGCAAATCCCATATTCGCATAGTAGTCCGCCATGAACTTTAAATAGCTTGAAGCGTCTCCTTTAAAATCTTCATCCAAATTGTGCAGAACAAGTCCTTCCCTCTTTTGCTCCTTTAAAGTTGAAGGACGCATAAAGTTGAAAATTCCTGCCGCAAGATTGTCATCAGAAGAAGTGTCGGCTTCTTGCAAAGGTTTTCTTCCAAGCAAATAAGTTGTAGTCTGAAAATAATAGCCGAACCGTTCGTCATATCCAAACGCTGGGTTAAACAAAAGCTCGTCCTTTGGATAATAAAAAGCCGGAAGATACAAAACCGGAAATTTTCCAACGTAGACAACCGCATTCAAAAACGCAAACTCGCCGCCGGGAAGAAGCCAAATTCTTGAAGCCTTCACTTTCCAATGAGGATCTTCGTCATCGCAAAAAGT
This sequence comes from uncultured Treponema sp., assembly GCF_934725225.1. Classification (NCBI taxonomy): domain Bacteria; kingdom Pseudomonadati; phylum Spirochaetota; class Spirochaetia; order Treponematales; family Treponemataceae; genus Treponema; species uncultured Treponema sp. Next base: position 284,993 of record NZ_CAKVAM010000002.1, on the reverse strand, counting down.
AAGGGCGGCATTTTTAAATGCAACAGAGCCGGAAGAATCCCTGCCGAAAATTTCAGAAGCGACAATCATCGTTGAGCCGGACGGAAGATTTAAAGAGCCGTTTCCTGCATTGAAAATTCTTCCGTTGTCAAAAACACCTTCCAAAGTGCTTGTGTTCAATAAAACGGTTGAAGCAGAAATATCCTGCTCGTCTCCGCTTGCGCCGGATTTTAAAATGCGCACATTTCCTTTTGCATAAAGCATTTGTGTTGAACGATTAAAAGTTACATCGTCAGCTTTTATTTCTGTCTTTGATTTTTCTTTTTCAACAGAAAGCCTTACGTTTCCAGAAAGGTGAATTTCATCTTCGCTTGTATTTTCATTTTTTTTGTATTCTGAATAGTTTGCGCTTATGATTGTTACAACTGTAACTTCGCTTTGAGAAAACGCAGGCTTCAGCAAAAAAAACAAAGCAAGCAAAAAAAGAGCAAATCTTTTTCCGAAAGATGAAAGACAAAAAAACATTTTTTACAAAAGCCTGTCTCTTTCTTTTTCACGTTCAAGAAGCTGGGAAACATATTTTCCTGTGTAGCTTTCTTTTGACTTTGCAACTTCTTCTGGAGTTCCCGTCGCAATAACAGAACCGCCTCCGCTTCCGCCTTCAGGACCAAGGTCAATCAAATAATCCGCCTGGCAAATAACGTCAAGATTATGCTCAATCATCACAACAGAATTTCCTTTGTCAACAAGTTTTTGAATAACGCTCATAAGCTGCTTTATGTCAACAAAGTGAAGTCCCGTGGTCGGCTCATCCAAAATGTACAAAGTTTTTCCAGTTGAAGGGCGCGAAAGTTCAGATGCAAGCTTTACACGCTGAGCTTCACCTCCGCTCAAAGTAAGTGCGTTTTGCCCAAGCTGAATATATCCAAGCCCCACGCTTTTTAAAGTTTCAAGTTTTCTTGCAATATGCGGAATTCCAGCAAAGAAATCAGCGGCTTCTTCAATTGTCATGTCAAGAACATCGCTTATGGATTTTCCCTTGTAAAGAATGTCCAAAGTTTCCTGATTGAATCTTTTTCCGTGGCAGACATCGCATGGAATAAAAACGTCAGGAAGAAAATTCATTTCGATTGTCAAAGTTCCGGCGCCTTGGCAAGCCTCGCATCTTCCGCCTTTTACATTGAAAGAAAAACGTCCGCTCTTGTAGCCTTTTGCCTTTGCTTCTGGAATGCTTGCGTAAAGCTCGCGGATTTTGTCGAACACGCCGATGTAAGTTACAGGATTGCTCCGCGGAGTTCTTCCAATCGGGCTTTGGTCTATGCTGATTACTTTGTCGATATTTTCCAAGCCTGAAATTTTTTTGTAAGAACCAACAGGAAGCTCGCTTTTCATAATTTTATTGCTGATTGCAGGAAACAAAACATCATTCAGCAAAGTTGATTTTCCGCTGCCAGAAACTCCAGTTATGCAAGTAAAAGTTCCAAGCGGAATTTCAACACTCACATTTTTCAAGTTGTGCTCTGTAACATTTTGAATTTTTATAAAGTTTCCGTTTCCAGTTCTTCTTTGCTTTGGAATTTCCATTCTGATTTTTCCAGCAAGATACTGACCTGTGAGGCTTTCTGGAATTTTCATAACTTCCTGCGGAGTTCCTGCCGCCATGATTTTTCCGCCGTGAACGCCAGCACCCGGTCCAATGTCAACAAGATAATCCGCGGTAAGCAAAGTTTGCTCGTCATGCTCAACAACAATTACCGTGTTGCCAAGATTTCTAAGATATAAAAGAGAATCAATGAGCCGCTGATTGTCCCGCTGGTGCAAGCCGATTGAAGGCTCGTCCAAAATATACATAACCCCGGTAAGCCCAGAGCCAATCTGAGTTGAAAGCCTTATGCGCTGCGCCTCGCCTCCGCTTAAAGTTGCAGCCGAACGTTGAAGCGTAAGATATTCAAGCCCAACATTTTTCAAGAACGAAAGACGCGATTTTATTTCCTTTAAAATTTGCGCGGAAATCTTTTTTTCTGTTTCCGAAAGCTCTAATTTTTCAAAGAAGTCTATGGTTTCTGTAACAGAAAATTCGGTCAAGTCCCAGATATTTTTTCCGCCGACAGTAACGCCAAGAGATTCCGGGCGAAGACGTTTTCCGTGGCAGGATGCGCACTCTTTATGCGACATGAATTTTTCAAGAGATTCCCTTGCGTTTTCTCCCCAAGCTTCATTGTAGCGGCGGCGCAAATCACCAAAGATTCCAAGCCACGGACGGTTGTAAGAACTTGTTCCCTCGCCGCTTTGCTTTTTGTAAACCCACTTTATGTTTTTCTGCGCATCTCCGTTCCACAAAAAATCACTTTGTTTTTTTGTAAGGTCTTTGAGCGGAGTTTCAAGAGTAAAGCCCGCTTCATTTGCAACAGCCTCGAACATCGCATGGTTCCAGGAACTTTCCGGGTTGTAAGCCTGAATTCCGTACTCATTGAATGAAAGGGAAGAATCCGGCGCAATCAAATTTTTGTCGTATTCCATTTTTTCGCCAAGACCAGTGCAGTCCGGGCAGGCTCCAAACGGATTGTTAAAAGAGAACATTCTAGGCTGAAGCTCTGGAATGGAAATTCCGCAGTCCGGGCAAGCATTTTTCTGCGAAAAGAAAACTTCCTCTTCTATAAAATCCGCGGCGGAATCAACTGATTTTCCTTTTGCAGAAAGTTCATGCACAACAGTTTCATAAGCTTCGTCGGTTTTATTAACGCGGCGCAAAACAATTATAACGCCGTTTGAACTTTGAAGCGCGGTTTCAACTGAATCGGCAAGACGCTTTCTAATTTCAGGCTTTAAAACTATGCGGTCAACAACGATTTCAATTGTGTGCTTTTTCTGCTTGTCAAGTTTTATGGAATCCTCAAGCTCCACCATAAGACCGTCAATTCTGGCGCGCGCAAAGCCGGATTTTTTTGCGTCGTCAATCACTTTCTGATGCTCGCCTTTTTTTCCGCGGATAACAGGAGAAAGAATTGTAAGCTTAGTTCCCTGCGACCAAGAAAGAATTGTTTCTATAATCTGGTCAACCGACTGCTCCTTGATTTCCCTGCCGCAATTCGGACAGTGGGCTTTTCCGATTCTTGCATACAAAAGCCGGTAATAATCGTAAATTTCAGTTACAGTTCCCACAGTTGAACGCGGATTTTTGTGAGTTGTCTTTTGCTCAATTGAAATCGCAGGAGAAAGCCCCGTAATCAAATCTACATCCGGCTTGTCCATTCTTCCAAGAAACTGCCTTGCATAAGAAGAAAGGCTTTCCATATATCTGCGCTGACCTTCAGCAAAAAGAGTGTCAAATGCAAGTGATGATTTTCCGCTGCCAGAAAGTCCGCTTATGGCAACAAGTTTATTGCGCGGAATTTCAACACTGATATTCTTTAAGTTATGCTCGCGCGCACCTTGAATTACAATTTTGTCATCGTTGAATGCGTTCATAGTGTATTATTATAGAAGAAAAGCAGACAAATGAAAATGCCTGCAAAAAATGAAACCAAAGTTAATAGACTCAATTTTGAGTTTTGATAAAAACATTTTCTTAACTGTCATTCCAGTGCTAACAAGTTTGTCATTGCCGTGCTTGACACGGCAATCTACTGTATTTCAACAGATTATCGGGTCAAGCCCGATAATGACAGTAAAATATAAAACTCAATATTCGACCTAATATTCGGCTCTTGTAATGTTCTTTAGCCACTTCTTGCTTTTATAGAATGAGAACACCCAAGGCCATTTTACAAATTCGTCCAGGCACATAAAAAAGTAAACCCAGACAACAGGAAGCTTGAACACAAAAGCTGTAAGAATTCCGGCAACAACTCCGTAGCCCCACATATCAATTGTGTCGCAGATAAGACCGAATTTTGTGCATCCGCCCGCACGGAAAATTCCTGCAATGAGCGTTGTATTAACAGCAGTTCCCATAATATAGTAGACATTTATAAAAAGCATCTGCTTTAAATAGTGCATTGCCAAAGTTGAAAGCGAAGCGTACTTTAGAACAAACGGAATTGAAGCGAACACCAAAAGTCCGCCTAAAACGCCTGCGATAACCGTAATCTTAAGAAATTCCTTTGCGCCTTTTTCCGCCTCGTCAATCTTGTCCGCGCCAATCAAGTTTCCAACAATAATTCCGCCGACCGCAGCAACCGCATAGCAGAACACAGTGGCAAAATTACGCACAACGCACACAATTGAATTCGCCGCAACAACATCAGAGCCAAGCCGTCCCATAATCGCAACGTATACAGAAAACGCGGCTCCCCAGGAAACATCATTCAGCAAAGCAGGCAAAGACATCTTGAAAAAATCCTTGGCAAGAGAGCGACTTCTTATAAACATATAGGAAAACTTAAGCTTTATGTCCTTGCTTCTAGCTGAAACAATAAAGCAGCCTGCAACGCAAACAGCCTGAGAAATGCAAGTGGCGAGAGCAACTCCGCGGATTCCCATTTTTTCAATTCCGAAAAATCCGAAGATAAAAACCGCATTAAGAATGATGTTCAGGAAAAATCCCACGCCGTTAAAGAAAGTCGCAATCGAAACACGACCCGCGCTCCTAAGCATGGAAAAATAAACGTTAGAAACCGCCCACAAAAGATAAAACACCCAGATTATGCGAAGATATTCCGAGCCTTCCGCAATCAAAACCGAGTCTGGCGTATAAACACGCATAAGTTTTTCCGGGAACAAGGACGCTCCAACAGAAAAAGCAATGGCAACTGCAAGAGAACATTTAAGCGCAATTCCTTCAATTGCCTCAAGAGCCTTAAAATCCTTTTTTCCAAAATACTGAGCCGCAAGAAGAATAGAGCCGGAACTTATGCCGGAATAAAACATAAAGACAAGTCCTGAATATTGGGTTGCAAGCGAGCCTGCCGCAATAGCGTCCTGCCCTACACTGTTCAGCATGATAACATCCACGGAACTCATCATCGCGGCAAATATATTTTGAAGGATAACCGGAAGCAGCATTTTAAGCGAATCTTTGTAAAACTGTTTGTTCATAATTTTCTCCATTTTACGTCATTATCGGACTTGATACGATAATCAGAAGCATATATATCACTTGTTACAATATAATGCAAGATATAACCAACAGATTGAGCAACAAAACGCAAAATTGAAAAGGAGATTACCCAATCAAGCTGGATAATGACAGAAAAAGTTAGATAACAGTAATGACAAATAAAAGTTTGATAATAAAAGAGAAAAATATGACAATGGCAATGAAAAAAAATAAGGAATATCCAAAAAGTATCTTTATGTCATTATCGGGCTTGACCCGATAATCTTATTCAGAACTTATTAGACATCCCTATAGTAAAACTTTTAGATTAGTCTGCAAACAACGGAGTTGAAAGGTAGCGGTCTCCAGAGTCTGGAAGAAGAGCCACAATAACTTTTCCTTTGTTTTCTGGACGCTGGGCAAGAATTTTTGCAGCCTTTAAAGCCGCTCCACTTGAAATTCCAACAAGAATTCCTTCTGAACGCGCAAAAGCCTTTCCTTCAGCAAAAGCATCGTCATTTTCTATGGCAATAATTTCATCGTAAATCTTTGTGTCGAGCGTTTCTGGAACAAATCCTGCGCCGATTCCCTGAATTTTATGAGAGCCGGCAGTTCCTTTTGAAAGAACCGGGCTTGAAGCAGGCTCAACGGCAACAACTTTTACAGCCGGATTCTTTGACTTTAAGAACTCTCCTACGCCGGAAACTGTTCCGCCAGTGCCTACGCCAGCAACAAAAATGTCAACTTTTCCGTCTGTCTGACTCCAGATTTCAGGACCTGTAGTTTCGCGGTGGGCTTTAGGGTTAGCCGGATTTACAAACTGACCGAGAATAACAGAGCCGGGAATTGACTTTTGAAGCTCTTCCGCCTTTGCAATCGCGCCTTTCATTCCTTTTGCGCCTTCTGTAAGAACAAGCTCCGCACCGTAAGCCTTTAAAAGATTGCGGCGTTCAACGCTCATTGTCTCTGGTAGAGTCAAAATTGCTTTGTAGCCTTTTGCAGCGGCAACAGCAGCAAGTCCGATTCCTGTGTTTCCAGAAGTAGGTTCAATTATAGAAGCTCCGGGCTTTAAAATGCCTTTTTTTTCTGCATCTTCAATCATTGCAAGCGCGATTCTGTCTTTTACGCTTCCGGCCGGATTCAGATATTCCAGTTTTGCAAGCAAGGTTGCGTTTTCAATGCCGCTAGCCTTTGAGTAATTGTTGAGCTTTAGAATCGGTGTGTTTCCAATCAGTTCTACTACGCTTTCCTTAATGTCTGCCATATCCGGCCTCCTGATAGTTTATATTCCTACTTAAAATATAGGTTTTATGCGGTTATACTAGCTTTTATTTCCTATCAAGTCAATAGGGTTTTGTGATTTATTATTATTTTTATATATTTCTATGTCATTCCTGTTCCCCGACACAGGAATCTGTTGCAATGTCATTGTCGTACTTGATACGACAACCTCTAAAGGAGAGTCCCCGATTAAGTCAGAGAATGACAAAAACGGTGCCTTACCTAGACATATTTTATTCTTAGACGCTCAGTAGAATCTTTTTGTACGCAAAACATTTTGGTATTGTACGCCCAGCATTTTATTTTTGTACGGTCAGAATTATCTTTTTCTACGCTCAGCATTTTACTTTTGTACGCAGAACATTTTGATTTTGTACGCTCAGTAGAATCTTTTTGTACGCAAAATATTCTGCTAATGGACGATTAGGATAATATTTTTGTACGCAAAGATTAATAAAATCTGCTTATATTACCCAGTCGCTTACACTTTCAGGCTTTAGAAGGTCGGAAATTTTTACGCTGTATAGATAGTTTGAAATTATAGTGTCTAGTTTTTCCCACATGGGGAGCGTCTTGCATTCAGCAGAACGAGGACAAGCTTCCGCATTTTCTTCAAGGCAGGTTACAGGGGCTAAAGTTCCTTCCGTGAGCTTTAGGATTTCTCCAACGGAATATTCGTCAGCGTCTTTTGTAAGTCTGTAGCCGCCTTTTTTTCCGCGCAAGCCTTCAACAAAGCCCGCCTTAACCAAAAGAGCCACAATGCTTTCAAGGTATTTTAGCGACACATCCTGATTTTCAGCAATGATATTTAATGGAACAAACTCGCCTTTTCCGTGCGAACAAAGCTCTATTATAACACGAAGCGCATAACGCCCTCTTGTTGAAATCAGCATAAACCGTAACCTCTTTTTATTTTCCTATCTTATCACAAGGATTATTAAGTTTCAATGCGATTTTTTGAAACTTAACGGCGCGGAATGTGTCTAACAAGGCATGGAAAACGGAATTAACACAGTCTCTGTATATGGAGATTCAATTTTAAAGGGCGCGGTTACAGGAACAGGAAGCGGACACCTTTTTGACATAACAAAGAATGACAGCCTTTCACTTGCAGCCGCAAAATTAGGATTCAAGCTGAACAACCAGAGCGTATTCGGAAACATAATCACCAAAAGCTACAAACGTTTTTTGCGCGATGTTGAGCGGAATGCGCTTGGCGACCTTGCAATAATAGAATCCGGCGGAAACGACTGCGACTATGACTGGGCGCAAATATGCTCCGGGGAAAACACAAATCCGCGTGTTGGCATAGATGAATTCATTGCAACAATAGACACAATGGTAAGCACTTGCCGACAAAACGGAACAACGCCGCTCATTATGACAATGCCGCCTCTTGTTCCAGACAGATGGCTTTTGCATATTTGCCGCGGATACGACGAGCAAAAAGTAAAGGAGTTTGTAAACTCTGACATTATGACGCTGTACCAGAATCACGAAACGTACAATGCGCATCTTGTAAAATACAGTTTTCAAAACAATGTTCAGATTGTGGACATGAGGCTTGCGTTTCTTGAGTCCAAAAAAGACAAGGAGCTTATGTGCCAAGACGGAATCCACCCGAACGAAGACGGCTACAAGTTCATGGCGGAAATCTGGGAAAAAGAGCTTCCAAAAGTCAAAAACGAGTTTCCAAAATAGTGAAATTTAAGTTTTTTGTTAATTTTAGGCAATAATTGTTCATTTTCTTGACTTTTTGAAATTGTTGCTTTATCATTTATAAAACTAAAAGGAGAAACAAAAGCTTCATGGCTCTGTTTTTCTGAAAAACTTTGGAGGCTCTTATGTTTAAGGGTAAATTGGCTGCTGCAGTAGCTGTTGTATCATTGGCACTTGCTTCTAGCGCATTTGCAACAAAAGTTGGACCTGGTCTTGGTTATGTTATTCTTGGTAACCAGAGCGGACCTGCTATGGACTTGCTTGCTGCTACAACAAACGGATTCTGTTTCTCACAGGGATTCGCTATTACATTCGGAACATCTGGATACGATGGCGGACTCCTCGGAATGGAAGAGACAGACAAGTTCATCACAGACAACATGGATGCACTTGCAACAGACATCGCTATGGGCGAAGGCGAATATGTTGACACACTCTCTGCAATGCTCAACGTTTCTGACAGCGTAGCTTTCAAAGCTGCTCTTCAGGCAAACTTTGACAACATTTTCTCTTCTTCAGACGTATCTGCAGCTGAAGTAAGCGGAAAGATTTACTCACTTGTTGGCTAAGTTGGACATTTCGTCTAAAAGAACAGGGTACGGCCGCAAAGTCGTACCCTGTTTGTTTTTACTTGCAGCTTCATTTTTCCTGCCAGTATTTGCAGATGAAGACAGCCCCGCAAAAAACACTGCGGACGCTGTAGACTTTTCAGGAAAACTAGAAGCAATTTCAAAGCTTGCTCCAACCGATCCAGCTCCCGGCTACGAAAAAAAAGCGCAGGAAGTTGTAGACAAGGCATTTTCTTTGGAGCTTTACAAAGCACCTTACTGGAAAACACTTTTGCATTACAAGCCTTCTCTTTTTCACAGAAATAAAAGCCTTGTGGATGACCCGATGTTTTTTTGCGCAAAAAAAGGCAAGACAAATCCAAAGGCGGAGCTTGAAGCCACGATAAAAGCGTTTTTCTCGCCTGCCCCGGGCAAAGACGAGCGGCACGCAATAGAGCGTTTCCCAGGCAGATTCAAATGGATTTGCGACGAGCTGAATCTTTCAAAAGAAGATTTTCCTTACGACGGCGACGCGTATTATCAGGCAGTTGTGCAAAAAGTAAATCCCGGAGATGTTTACCTTATATTTCCGGCAGGCTTTCTTAAAAATCCAGCTTCAGTATTCGGACACACATTTCTTCTTGTAGAATCAAAAGGACAGTCACGCCTTCTTGCCAATTCCATAAACTATGGAGCTGTAACAAATGTAAGCGGCGGTGTAGTATATGCATTTCTTGGTCTTGTAGGTGGATTCCGCGGATATTTTGCATTTGGACCTTACTATGAAAAAATCAAGGAATATGCCAACATGGACATGCGCGATATGTGGGAATACCGCCTGAATTTTTCAGAAGAAGAAAAAGAAAGAATGCTGCGCCATGTTTTTGACCTTTCTGGAATATACTCAAACTATTTCTTTGTAAGCGAAAACTGCTCGTACAACCTGCTGTTTCTTGTTGAGGCGGCAAAACCAGAAACGAATATTACAAACGTTCTAAGCGGCGTTGTAGAGCCAATCGAAACTGTAAAAACCATCTGCGAAATGGGACTTACAGACAAGGCTGAATACAGACCTTCCGTGTACTCAAAGCTAGAATTCCAAAAAACACAGCTTACACACAAGCAGAATAAATATGTAAAAGATGTTTGCCGCGGAAAAAAGACAACACAGGATTTTCCGTTCAGCGATTTGCCAAAGGAAAAACAGGCGGAAATTTGGGAGCAAGCATCTGATTATCTTACTTCACTTTTAAATAGCGGAAAAATTTCATCGGATGAATATAGACCTCGTTTTGTTGCAGTTCTTTCGGAGCGTAGAAAACTCGGCAAGATAGAATCCAGCACAAAAATAACAGAACCTCCTCATCCAGAAAAAGCGCACGGCTCTAAAAAGATTGCCATTCACGGCGGAAAAGATATAGAAGGCGCGTACACTGGCTTAGAATTCCGTCTTACAGCCCACGAGCAGCTTGAAAGCCCGGCAGGATACGCTTCAAACTCTGAACTTGTGTTCGGCGAAATTGATTTAAGAGTGCATCCGCAGGAAACCGACTTCTACTTAAAGAAAGCACTGATTGCCTCGGTAATCTCTCTACCGGTTTCTGATTTGTACTTTTTTAATAGAGCGATAAACATTGTAATGGGGGTTGACTCGAACCCGAACGAGGAAAAGGAAGAAGATTTGGCTTTCAGGCTAAAATCGATGTTCGGAACAAGCATAAAGCCGGCTTCTTGGATTCAGCCGTATTTTCTTGCAGGATTCGACCTTTATTTTTCTCCGAAATACGAGCGCGACCATCTTTATGCTGATCCGCTTCTTGGCGCGGAGCTTGGATTTATCACAACGGCAGGAATCTGGAAGAATAAGATTGCGGCAAGCGCGCTTCAGTCTCCGTTTGACAAAGACCATTTAAGAATTCAGGCAAGCGTAAACGAAGGTTTAAATCTTGCCCAGAACATTTCGCTCAAAGGCGGCTACTCTTTCAACATGGACTGGGGCGAGCATTGGCACGAGTTCACGGTTTCATTTAACGCGTACTTTTAGAGATTGTTCTATGACAAGTATGGCAATGTTTGCATAGCAAACTTGGTTATCAATCTATTGTAATTTTTAAATGGATTCCCGTGTCAAGCACGGGAATGACACAAAATCAAAAAGCAAGCAGGGAATTTTGCGATAGCGTCATTATCCGGCTTGACCGGATAATCCCCTGAATGCCATTTTTTCTATTCCTCGTATTTTAAAATGTCTCCGGGCTGGCAATGAAGTATGCGGCACAAGGCTTCAAGTGTGGAAAAACGCACTGCCGTTACTCTGTTGTTTTTTATCTTGGAAAGGTTAACGTTTGTAATTCCGACTTTTTCAGCAAGCTCATTCAATGAAATCTTGCGCTCAACCATTACGCGGTCAAGATGCAACACAATATTTCCCATAATACTCCGTCCTTAGATAAGCCCTTCGACTTCTTCTTCAAGTTTTATTCCGTAGGCAAAAATGCGCGAAAAACAAATCATCGCAATTCCCATGGCGATTCCAACAATCTGAACGCTGGTCTCGCAAAAATCCGCGCCAAGAGCAAGACGGGCAACAAGGCTAAGCACAAGTCCAGTCATAGGAATCATTATGCTGAAAATTCCGATTTCCCGGACCATTCTTACAACGTCCTTTTGAAACGGAGTTTTGCCCTTGCTGAACCAAGTGTGCCCTTCGCAAGTTTTGATTATCAGATAAATGTTTCTGAAAATCATTGTCATGCAAAGCATTGTAAAGATTCCGGCGAACGTAAAAATTCTGACCGCGCCCAAAATAGGCTCTCCATTTGGAGCAACAATCATAATCTGAAAACCGTTTGTGGCAATTGTGCCATTGTCAATGTTGGCAAGAAGAAAAGGCACAAGAAGTTGGGGACGCGCAAAAGAAAGGATTGCGGCAACTACCATTAGAATAGAACACACAAAGAAAACAATTTCAAAAAACTTTGAAACGACCTTTGCAAGCATATTAAAATTTTTTCTGGACATAAAAAAAGCTCCTATAGAATAATCCTACAGGAGCTTTAATAGTTTGTCAATAAATTTTTATCGTATTTTAATAATAAAATTATGTTTTACGATAATTTTTTTTATCAGACTCTAAAACGGTCAATCTGGTCAGCGATATTCGAAATAGAACCTTTTACCTTTGAAGAAATCTCGCTCAAGGCCGCTCCAGTTTCGTTTATCTTCTTTGCACCAATCGCCATTTCGTCCATGCTTTCCTTCATAACCATTGTGGCATCCTGAAGCCGCTTTACTTCCTCAAGAATCGCCTGATTTCCGGCGGACATTTCAGAAGATGCGTTGCGAACTTCGGAAGAACTGTCGTTCATGGAATGAAGAGCTTCGTTTATCTGCTTAGAGCCTTCTGTCTGCTCTTCCATCGCCGACTTAATCTGAACAACAAGTTGGTCTGTGTCCTTGATTTTCTTTGAAACACTTTCAAATGCCAAGCTTGATTCCGCGGAAGAAGCAACAACTTCATCGATAGACTCGCGGATATTGTTAAGCTGGTCGCCGATTGTCTTTGACTGAGAAGTAGAAGTTTCAGAAAGCTTACGGATTTCGTCTGCAACAACGCTGAATCCTTTTCCGGCTTCGCCTGCGTGGGCGGCTTCAATTGCGGCGTTCATGGCAAGAAGGTTTGTCTGGCTTGCAATTGAAGAAATAGCGGCGTTTGCTTCCTGAAGCATTGCGGACTGCTTTTCAATTTTTTCTATCTGCTCGTTTACGATTTGCTGCTTAGAGAAACCGTTCTGCGCGTCAGACTGAAGCTCGCTGAATGAAGAAGCCATTTTGTCAACAGACTGATTTACAGAAGAAATGTTTCCAATCATCTGCTCAACGGCGGCGGAAGCCTGGCTTACACCCGCGGTCTGGTTTTCAATCATTCTTTCAAGTGAAGAAATATTTGAAGCGATTTCGTTTACAGCTCCGGCTGTTTCTTCAACGCTTGAGCTTTGGCTTACAATCTGATTTCTTACACTGTCGATGTTCGCAAGAATCTGCGTGATTGCGCTTGAAGTATTATGCGTGCTTTCTTCAAGAACTTCACCGGCGCTAGAAAGGTCGTTTTTAGAAGTTTTTACATCAGAAATAATTTCCTGCAATTTGCCTACAAATTTATTGAATCCTTTTACAACAAAGCCGATTTCGTTGTTGGAATTTATGTCGATTCTTTGTGTAAGGTCTGCGTTGCCGGAAGCAATTTTTGTTATTGCCGAGTCAAGAGTGTTCAAAGGCTTGATTGCCCGGTACATAAGGAAGCCTGCTATGCTTACAAGAAGAATCGCGCTTATAAGAGAAAGCAAAGCCATCTTCCCCATCATTGAAGAAATTGTAGAATAAATTTCTTTCTGCTGAATCGAAACTGCCATTGACCATGAAGTGCCTTCTACCGGCGTGAAACTGATAAATTCCAGCTCATCATAAATTCCTTTTAGCCAGGCGTGTCCTGTTTCGCGGCTGACCATTCGCTTGGCAAGTTCTCCCATATCCTCGTGTCCTTCCGAATAGCCTGTAAGGAAGTTGCGCTTGTTTATCCAGTCTCTGTTCGGGTGAGAAATGACAGTTCCGTCGTCGGCAAGAACAAACGCATATCCTGTGTTTCCAACTTTTATATTGCTGATGATTTCGCCTAAATTTTTTGACTGCATTACGCCCGAAATAAGACCGATATTCTTTCCGTTGCGTACAATCGCGCGTGTTACGTGAATTACAGACTGCCCAGTTGTTCTTGAAACCACTGGATCATCGATGAATTTTGTTTTTCCATCCTGCATTATCGCCTTAAAATACGGACGGTCGGAAATATCGATGCGTTTTCCAGTGTCTGTATAGGCAATTCCATCAGAACCTGCAAGCATTATGTAGTCGAACTCTTTTATGCGGTGGTCTTCTTGAGAGACAAGCCATTGGCGCATTTGGTCAAAAGTTCCTTCTAGGGCCATATCCGAATTCACATAGAAATTCATAGCGTAGAAATAGGCGTCAACCTTTTCTGAAATTACCTGCGAATACGCCTTTGCCACAACTCCGTAGTCGTTTGCCGAATCAGCAAGCTGGGATTTTTTTGTAATTTCTCCTGTTACAATAATCTGCAGGGCGTTAAAAAATATAATTGAAAGTCCTACAAAAAGAACAAGCCGGAACACAAGGCTCTTGCGTTTTTCGGTGTTTGACGAAGTGTTTTCTCCCATAATAATAAAGTCCTCCTTAAAAAACAAAAACCTCTGGTAGAGGCTCTTAACAATACACTTGGTTTAAATTATATAACAAAATTTTCATTTGTCAATTTTTTTTACAGTTACCCCCCCCCGTCTAATATTTTTTTTGAGAGATTCCCATGTCAAGCACGAGAATGACATAATGACTGTAAATAAAATGATACTGCGATATTTCTTAATATCTTTATTTTCCGAGGTCAAGGACGCGGCGGTTCCAGTCTTTTGGAGGGTCTTCGATTATGCTCCAGTCAAAGTCAAGAATTCCGTGCGGAGGAAAAAGCGGCTGAGGAGACGGAGGATTTTTTTTCAGATTTTCAGCAAGAATTTCTTCAAGGGATTTTCCATTTTCAAGCGTCAAATAAGGCTCGCCAAATGCGCAGATTGTTGAAAAAACAGTTTCATTCGGAATTTGAATTCCATTTAAGTCGTTTGAAGATTTTATTTTTAAAACTGAATTAAAAGTGCAGTCAGCCGGAAATGAGGAAACTTTTTTTACACTGCGGATTTTGGTTCTGCGCCCTGTAACGCAAGAAAAAATCTGCCCGGCGACAACAAGATGCTTTGGAACAGAATATTCACTTCCTGCGTCGGAAAAAAAAGCCTGTGCGGAACTGTCGTATTCCATGTCGGTTTTCCAGTAGCGGATTTGGTAAACTGCTGAATCCGTGGCAAAATAAGACAAAAGTTCCTTGCTTGAAACAGGCGGACTTATTAAAATTCCAGAAGCGTTTCCAGAATCTTTCCAAAACCCGGAAAGTCCTTCTTCACCGCTTTGTCTTATGACGAATTTCAGAAAAAGCTTATCGCCGATTATTGCAACTGGAACATTGTAAATTTCTTTTCTATTCGGATATTTTATTTCAAGATTCCAGGCGCCGGACGCAATTCCGTTTGCATAAAGAAATCCGCCGTCATCTTGCAAAACGCCCTTTCCGTCTGACTGCAAAAAAAGTTCATCCGTAAGCGGAACATATTTTATGCTGATTTCCTGCGCCGGATTTTTTGAAGTTGTGTTGTTTACGTTCCGCGGATTTTTCTCTGAATAAAGGCTGCTTTCTGCCGCGCGGTCATCGTACCAAGTATAGAAAGTTCTAAGTACAGCTTGGGGAATTGCGCCGCCGTCATCAGAAACATAGCCTGAATCAAAGACAAAATACCGGCTGGAATTTTTCCACACACCTTTTAAAAGCTGCGGAATTTCTTCCTGAGAAAAAATTTTCAGTGAGAAAAGTAAAAAAGCAAATGTTAGAAGTTTTCTTTTAAAGCCCATTTTTCCCCGATAACGTCTCTTATTGAGTATCGGAAAATTTGACGCTCATCAAAAGATTTTTGAATAAGAGAATCAATTTCCATGGAATCGTAAATTTTTTTTGCTTCTTCTATAGTGGCGCGCAAAACAGGATGCTTGGGGCTGAACAAAACACAGCAGTCTTCATACGGAAGAATTGAAGTTTCGTAAGTTCCAATGAAATTCGCCGTGTCCATGATTTCCTCTTTGTCCAAGCCAATCAGCGGACGGACTAAAGGCTTTTCTGCAAAGCTTTCTGTAACTGCAAGATTTTCAATTGTCTGGCTTGCAACCTGCCCCAAACTTTCGCCTGTTATTATGCAGTCGCAGTTAATCCGCTCGGCAAGCAAATTAGCGGCTTTCATCATGCAAAGGCGGAGCATCAATGTTGAGTAGGCTTCCGGCGCTTTCTGCTTTATTTTCATCTGAACTTCTGTAAACGAAATCACGTTAAGATGAGTGTCGTTTCCGTATTGCGCGATAATCTTTGCAAGGTCCTGAACTTTTTGCTGGGCTTCATCTGAAGTGTATGGATAAGAATGAAAATAAACGCATTCAACTTTCATTCCGCGACGCATCATTCTGTAACCCGCAACAGGACTGTCAATTCCGCCTGAAAGAAGCAAAAGACCTTTTCCGCTCACTCCGACTGGAAGACCGCGGCAAGTTTTTTTCTGGGCGCAGTAAACATAGCATTTTTCGCGCACTTCAATATTAATGGCAACGTCCGGCTTGTGAACATCAACGTCAAGAGTTCCGTCATCAAAAAGAACTCCGGCGACTTCTGTGGCAATCTCATAAGAATTAAGCGGAAAATCTTTGTCTTCACGGCGCGCTTCAATTTTAAAAGTCTTTGCTCCGTTTGACTTTGCAAGTTCTCCTTCTTTTCTAACAGCAATTTTTATAGCTTCAAGATTTTTTTCAACAGCCTGAACTTTTGCCCAGCCGGTAATTCCAATCAAATGGTCAAGCGCATATTCAACTGCATCGCAAGAATTTTTTGTGCAGTAAACGTAAAGCCGCCCCGAAAGAAGTTTTACTTTTGCCTCTACAGTTTCCAAAGCAAGCCGGATATTGCACAAAAGCTGCTTTTCAAACACACGGATATTTCCGCCTTTAAGTGTAAGCTCGCCGAGTTTTCCAAGATAAGTTTCTGTATAAAAATTTGTGTCGATTTCAGTTTTCATTTTTCAAGCCGTTAAAATCTTATTGTTACGCCAAAGTTAAAGAAAAGATTCAGTTTGTTTGTAAGCTGAGAAGCCCAGTCATCTTTAAACTTTTCCACAATCGCTTCTGCTTCAGCTGAATCTAAATCGAATTTTTCTCCGTCGTTTGATGTTTTGAATCCAATGATGTCGCCAGTTCCATCATCGTTTTCATAAACCGGAATTATGTCGTCGTTTCCGCCCGGAAACATCTGGTTTCCAACGCCATAATTGTGAATGTATTCAAATGTGCATCCAGCATTCAGCGAAACGCGTGTTCCTTTTTTTGTAGGCTTAAAATCATACTTTACATTCAACGAAGACTGGAGCGTAAACTGAACGTGCTTTTGGTTCAGCCAGTTCATGGAATCCCAGGCAGAAGAAACGTGGTTGCCGGAATTTGAATCGTTTGCGGCGAACATTGAATGAGTGTAAACCGAGCCATCTGTGGAATAAACATCTTTGTCAGCGCAAAGATAAATCATGGCTTCTTCTGTGTCCAAAGTTTCGCAGACATTTCCATGGCGCGAATAAGTTGTTCCCATTGACAAAGTGAGCTGCTTAAAAGGCTTTAAGTCAATGGAAAATTTTACAGCGTCCGAGTTAGGTTCATACTGCGAGCCAATCAAAACGCCGGCATTCGTGCAGTTCTGGTAATTTATTGTTGAAGAAGAAATTGAAGCCAAGCTGTCGCTGTCATACTGCCAGTGGCTGTAAGTGTACGGAAGCACAAAAGTGTAGTTAAAATCCAATCGGTCAAGAAATGAATTTGCCGGAGTGTAGATAAGTCCGGTTTTTACAGCAAGTCTGTACTTTGAGTCGAAATTCAATTTAAAGAAATCTTCCGCCGGAAAGTCATCGCACATAACGTCAGTTTCCCACAAAACTCCGGGTGCAGGCTTTACGTCGATTAAAAGTCCCATCGCAAGATTGTCGCTCGCTCCTCCGATTCCCTGTGCAACCATGTAAGGAACTGGCAAAATATAAGAAAGGTCAAGGCGGTTTCCGTAGACTGCGCTTTCATAAAATGAAACTTTCAAAAAATCAAAAGGCTCGTAGCCAACCGCATGGAACGCCATTATTTTATCTGGAGCTAAAGTTGAAAGGTCGCCGTCATAAGATGAAGTTGCGCCAATCATGGAAAGTTCCTGAACATAAGAAAGCTTGTCGTGCAAATATGTGAGCGAAAGATTTCCTGAATGATAGCTTGTGTCGTTAAGCGAAAGTCCTTCATTTATAAATGCTGAATATCCGCTTCTGTAAATTCCGCCCTGAACAAAAAGATTTTTGTAGCCAAGCGCAATAATGCTGTTCACGTCAAGGAACATTTCAATCGGGCCGACTTCCGTGGCATCAAAAATAGAATCGTGGAAAGAATTTGAATACTGCGGCATAAAGTCTGTGTCGGTCGCATTTGAAATTGCAAATCCCGCGCCATATCCAATCGAAACAAAATCATCTTTAAATCCCAAGTCGCCTTTTATTGCAGGATAAAGCGCAAGCATTTTTGAAGTGCTGTAAGACTGCTTTTCGTCCTTTTCTTCCATTTCGCGCTTAATGAAAAAATCAGTTTCAAAAGTTATGTGGTAAGGCTTGCCGACTACACGCTCATAAATTTCAGTTGCAATTTCCTTGTCTTTTTCGCAGCCATTTTCAATTACTTCCTGAAGAATTGACTTTACGTTTGCAAGCGGATAAGGACGGATTGGAGGCACATTTGAAACAAGCCCGCGGTTTTCCCAAATTAAAGCGTATTTATAAAATTCATCCGACGGGTCAACGGAAACTTGAGAAAAACAAAAAGCTCCAGCAAAAACAAAAACAGCGGCAACAAAAAGTTTTCTTAACTTCATTAATATTTCCTTCAATTGATTACAAAATTTTTATATTTGCAGCAAAAGCAACTTCAAATCCGTTTTCATTTCTGCCGCTTTCATTGCCATAATTTATAATAAACGTATATGACGGCTGAAGCACAAAAGTTATATTTTCCTTAGGGCTGAAAGTTCCGCGCAAAGAAACAACATTCACATATTCGTTAGTTCCTGACGGCGTAGAAAGTTTCTGGCGTTTTTTTGCCTCGTCGCTTCCTTGAGAATCTGAATCCGGGAAAATCCAGTTTCTGCGGTTTGCTTCGCCTTCATCGCTGTCATCGATTACGTATTCATTTCCTTCGTGCCAGTCAATATTCTTGAAAATCTTTGTACCGGAATTTTTTCCGCAAGCCTTTAAAAGATAAGACGCGCCCAAAGACCATTTTGCAGGCTTTTCATATTGAATGCTCAGCTTGCCAGAAATTGTGTCCGGTCCAAAAGGAGTTCCAAGCCATTCATAAAAAACATATTTTGTGTCGCCAAGATTTTCGCGGTAGTTGCGAACCATGCTCCAGTCAGGACTTTCCTTTATGTACATATAAGCGTCTGTGTAAGTTCCTTCAAGCCAAAAGTGAAAATATCCGTCGCTAAAAGGAACAAAAGATTCAATTCCGCCCTGAAAAGCAAGTCCGTTCGGCGTTGTGTCGTCTTTAAAGTTTGAAGTTTCGTAGGCAGTCTGAAACTGCGTCATTGCAAATTCGCCGTACAATCTCAATAATTTTACAGGCGTGTAGGCAAGCTTTAAGGCAAAATAATCGCAAGTGTTGCTTTCGTTGCTTCCATAGTCGCGCCAAGCTGCAAATCCATGGTAAATTGTCCAAGGATTCAAATAGCGAAGTTCCATCGGCGCAAAAACAAGCAAAGATTCCCTTGCTGTAAACTGAAGTTTCTTAAAAAAACGGAAATTGATTTCGTGCGAGTAAAGATATTTGTCCACGTTGAACTGATTCACGTTCATGGAATATCTGAAATTCGGTGTGTAAAATCCAAGTTCCAAATAGCTGGAGCCAGTGAAATATCTGCTTTGCGCAATGCTTCCGGTCAACGAGCGAGTAAAATCAGAAGCTCCTCTTCCAATCTGAAAAGTCAAAGCCGCGTTTTCTGTAAAATTATGGCTTGTGCTGAAATATCCTGTGTCCGGAAAATTTATGTCGATTTCATCTGCGGAAAGAGGAACGCTCAAAAAATTGTCGTTGTCCTCTTTTGTGTTTTTATTCAGCGCAAGTTTTCCTTCAAACATCATTGTAAAATAATCTGCGCCTTCAATTTTTACAGGAACATAAAGAAAGTCGCCTTTGTCGTAGCGTCCGTAGTTCCATTCCAAATCGTCGTTCTGCTTGTAATAGCCTTCCAAATTGAGTTCAAGTTCAAAGCCAAGTTTTATTAAATCCGGCCCAAACTGAAAAGATTCCTGTGAGCAATAATTTTTTATTCTGTCATATTGAATTTTTCCGGCGGAACTCAAAGAACTGTATTCGGCTTCGTCAAGAAAAAAAAGAATTTCTCCAACACTCAAAGGCGAACGGTCGGTAAAATCAAGCCTGCCCTGTTCCATTGCAACGGCGGCAAGAGCGTCATAAATCCAGTGTCCGCTTTTTACAAGTTCATTTTTTCCGCGCGCAAAAGAAAAAAACGGCACGGAAAGCAAAATAATCCAAAAGAATTTTTTAAATGAACTTAAATTTTTCATAGAAGACAATTTTACTTGATTCTTGCAGAAAGTACAAGTATAGGATAAAATCGTCAGAATATGAAAATCGCGATGTTTACGGACGCATATTTTCCGCGCATAAATGGAGTTACAGTTTCCGTTCAGTCTTTTGCGGAAGGACTTTGCAGGCTCGGACACGAAGTCTGTGTTGTCTGCCTTGAATATACAGAAGAACAGCAGAAAAGCTCTTTCTTTGACGAAAAATCAAATGACGAAAAGTCGCCGTTTAAAATTTTAAGAATTCCGTCCGCCGCGATTGCGTTTTCAAAAGAAGACAGAATGATGCGGCTGGACAAATGGCATCTCGTAAAAAAATTCATGGACGAATTTCAGCCTGACGTAATCCACATAAATTCAGAATGGACGGTCGGATATTTCGGTGCGATTTACTGCCGCCACCGCCACGTTCCTTTTGTGTTCACTTTCCACACGCTTTGGGAAGACTACCTTGCAAACTACATAAGCTTTGTTCCTGCGAGCGGCCTGAAAAAAATCGGAATGGAAGTCGTGCGCTTTTACTTGAAACGAGCCGACGTGATTATCGCTCCGACAAAACGGATTGCCGAAGTCGTTGACAGATACGGAATAAAACGTCAGGTGAACATTCTTCCGACTGGAATCCCGGACAGCAAGCTTGAATATGACGAAAAAAAATCAGAGGCAGTTTACGCGACGCTTTTTAAGAAATTCCCGGAATTAAAGGAAAGAAAAATTCTTCTTTTTGTGGGACGAATTGTAAAGGAAAAAAATCTTCCGTTCCTTTTTGATGTTCTTGAAAAAGTTCAGGAATCCCGGCAGGACACCGCGCTTTTGTTTGTGGGCGGCGGACCATTCTTGAACGAGCTGAAAGAATCGGCAAAATCACGCGGACTTGAAAAATCAGTTTTCTTCACTGGATATATCGACGGAAACGATTTGATTTACTTTTACAAGCTTGCTTCTGTCTTTACTTTTCCAAGCAAAACGGAAACGCAGGGGCTTGTTACAGTTGAAGCGATGCTTTCCGCGCTGCCGGTTGTCGCAATCGGAGAAATGGGAACTGTAGACGTTATGCAGGGAGACAACGGCGGCTTTATGGTAAAAGATGACGTGGAAGAATTTTCACAGAAAACGCTGGAGCTTTTGCAGAACGAATCTCTTCACAAGGAAAAATCAGAGCAGGCCTTGGAATGGGGAAACAAATGGAAAATTTCTTCTCTTACGCCAAAGCTCATTGAATGCTACCAAAAAGCAATCGACATCTGCAAAGAAAGGGAAAGCAAGTGACGGCGGAAGAAAAAAGCAAAGTCTACAATTTTCTAAAAACAGCCTCTTCCTGGAGCTACGGCTATCCGTCGCCAGATTTTAAGGAAACTCCAGCATTTGAAGACGACATAGAAATTCCAGAAGAACATGAAGAAATAAAAGCGCAAGAGCAAGTTCAGCCGCAGACTCCGCAAATTCATGCAGAACAAAATTCAGCGGAAAAAATTCCATCTCAAGGTGCAACACTTGAATCAATCGCGGCAAAAATCGCTTTGTGTAAAAACTGCGTTCTATGCAAGGCAAGAACAAACACAGTTCCGGGCGAAGGCGTTGAAAATCCTTATGTAATGGTAATTGGCGAAGGTCCGGGCGAAGATGAAGACAAAACAGGTCGGCCTTTTGTTGGAAAAGCCGGTCAGCTTCTTGACAAAATGCTTGCGGCGATTTCACTTGGGCGCACAACAAACTGCTTCATTGCAAACATCGTAAAATGCCGTCCGCCAATGAACAGAACGCCAATGCCGGACGAAGCCCACGCCTGCTCAGGCTATCTTCAGGCGCAAATTCACATTTTAAAGCCGAAGTACATTCTTGCGATGGGACGCACGGCAGTTCAGAATCTTCTGGACACACAGCAAGGAATAAATTCTCTCCGCGGAAAATGGCTTGAATACAGCCTTGGCGAAACAAAAATACCATTGCTTGCAACTTACCATCCAAGCGCGCTTTTAAGAAACGAAAGCCTCAAGCGTCCTGCCTGGGAAGATTTAAAAGTTTTTAAATCCCGCATCTTAAAAGAAATCCCAAACTACGCGGAAAAATTCTATGCAGAATGATTCATCCGCCCCGAATTCAACATACATCGATGTAATCCTTAACGTTCCGCTGAACCAAACTTTTACCTACAGAATTCCAGAAGGCACACAAGACATTGGAAATCCGTTTGGACTGCGCGTGGAAGTGAAATTTGGAAACAGAAAAACTTCTGGCTTTGTTGCCGCCGTCCACAAAACTTTGCCACAAAACTGCGCCGTTCCAGAAGAAAAAATCCGCACGGCAATACGCTACATAGATCAGACTCCGCTTTTAACAAAAGAACTTTTGGAGCTTGCAGAATTTATGAGCGGCTACTACATTGCTTCAATCGGGGAATGCGTGTTTGCAATGATTCCTTCAGGCAAGCGCGAAACTGAAATTCCGGGACTTTCTTTTTCGGAAGATGAATCTGGATTTGAAAAAAAAGAACTAAGCGAAGAACAGAAAAATGCGGTGAACGGAATTCTTTCTTCAACTGAAAAATTCCACTATCTTTACGGAACAACAGGAAGCGGAAAAACAGAAGTCTTTTTAAGCGCGGCGGAAAAAATCATGGAATCAGGCAAAGGCGTAATTTATCTTGTGCCGGAAATCGGACTTACGCCGCAAGTTGTAAAAGCCGTTCAAAAAAGATTCGGAAGCACAGTTGCAGTTCTTCATTCCGCGCTCACGCCAAGCCAGCGTCTCGGAGAATGGAAGCGGATTTTAAGCAGGGAAGCACGGATTGTCGTAGGAGCAAGAAGCGCAGTTTTTGCTCCAATTCCACAGCTGGGGCTTATAATAATTGACGAGGAGCACGACTCATCATACAAGTCAGGTTCATCCCCGCGATACCACGCAAGACAGATTGCAATGCTTAGGTGCAAAAAAAATTCCATTCCGCTTGTAATGGGAAGCGCGACTCCTTCGGTTGAATCCTGGCACTCAATGCAAAACGGAACAATCATCCGGCACACGCTCACAAAAAGACTTGCAGGAGGCGAAAAACCGCAAATCAGCTGCGTAAACCTAAGCCTTGAAGCCGACAAGGAAAACTGCATTTCAAAGCCGCTTCAAAATGAAATCCAGTCAGCACTTTCAGAAAAAAAACAAACGATTCTTTTCCTGAACCGCCGGGGATTCACGCATTTTTTCAGATGCTCAAGCTGCGGATATGAATTAAAGTGCAAAAACTGCTCGGTTTCAATGACATACCACAAAAGCGAAAACCGCCTGAGATGCCACTACTGCGGATATTCACTTCCGCCGCCACAGCAATGCCCAAAATGCGGCTCGCTTGACATAGGATATTCAGGATTCGGAACAGAATACATCGAGGCAGAAGTAAAGGCGAAATTTCCCAACGCAAAAGTCGTGCGCATAGACACAGATTCGCTTCACCACAAGGGAGAATTGCAGGAAAAACTTGATTCATTCAGAAAAGGCGAATACGACATTCTCCTTGGAACGCAGATGGTCGCAAAAGGCCTGAATTTTCCGAATTTAAAGCTTGCAGGAGTTGTTCTTGCAGACACAGCTCTTCATTTGCCAGATTTTCGTGCGCAGGAAAAGACATTTGCTCTTATAACGCAAGTCGCAGGCAGAGCAGGAAGATTTTTTCCCGGCGGAAAAGTTATCGTGCAAAGCTACAGTCCGGACCGCGACGCAATAAACTATGCTGTAAAAGGACTTACAGAAGAATTCTACAAGAATGAGCTTGAAGCGCGCCAAATTCTAAACTTTCCGCCTTATTCACGGCTTTTGCGCCTTGTGTTCCGCTCGCAGAAACCAGACGCAGCCCAGAATGCAGCCCAAAGCGCGTACAACATACTGTGCAAGTGCCGTCCGCAGGGAGTTGATATTCTAGGTCCTGCCGAATGTCCGCTTGAAATGGTAAACGGAAGCCACCGCCATCAGATTCTTCTGCGCGCAAAGCAAATCCGCCCGCTTCAGGAAATGGCGAAAAAACTCGTGTGGGGATTCAAGCCGCCGAAAGACGTCTACATAGAAACAGACACCGATCCCGTAAGTCTTCTTTAAAAACAACGCTCGGCATTCTACTGAAAATCCGCTGGAACAAAAAAAGCCGCCAGATTAGCATTTTGCGCTAAAATGACGGCAGTTTTATAATTTTTTGTCCGGCTTAGAATTCCTGCTTAACCTTGTCTACGTCCACACCGGCATCCTTTTCGCGGATTTCTACACGGCGGATTTTTCCGCTGATTGTCTTTGGAAGCTCATGCACAAACTCAATTATTCTAGGACACTTGAAAAGCGCAGTTTCGTGCTTTACAAAGTCAAAAAGCTCATGCTCAAGCTCTTCGGAAGCTTCATATCCCGGTGAAAGAACGATTGTAGCCTTTACAGCCTGACCTCGTTTTTCATCTGGAACGCCAGTAACAGCGCATTCCATTACAGCCGGATGCTGCTGAAGAACAGACTCAACTTCAAACGGACTGATTCTGAATCCAGAAGACTTGATGATGTCGTCCTTTCTTCCAACAAACCAAACGTAGCCGTCTTCGTCCATGTAGACAGTGTCTCCAGTGTGGTAAACGCCTCCGTCAAAAGCATTCGCGGTAAGGGCAACATCGCGGTAGTATCCAGAAAGAAGTCCAAACGGATGTCCTTTGTCCAAGTGGATTACAAGCTCGCCAACTTCTCCTGCAGGAACTGGTTTTCCGCTGGCATTTACAACAGAAACATCATAAACAGGAGACGGACGTCCCATTGAGCCTGGGCGAACCACAGCGTCAAGGAAGTTTCCGCAGATAATCGTGGATTCAGTCTGACCGTAGCCTTCGTAAATTTTCTTTCCTGTCTGCTCGATAAACTTGTTGTAAACTTCGCCATTAAGAGCTTCTCCCGCGGTCGCAAAACGCACTACGCTGCTGATGTCGTACTTTGAAAGATCCTGCCTGATAAGATAGCGGTAAACAGTTGGAGGCGCGCAGAAAGTTGTAATTCCGTACTTTGCGATTTTCTGGAGCATCTTGTCCGGCTTGAAGCTGTGCATATCATAAACGAAAACCGCGCTTCCGCAGATCCACTGTCCGTAGAGTTTGCCCCAGACAGCTTTTCCCCAGCCAGTTTCAGAAACAGCAAGGTGAAGTCCGTTGTCCTGAACGCCGTGCCAATATTTTGCAGTTATAAGATGTCCGATTGGATAAAGGTAATTGTGCAGAACCATTTTTGGATAGCCTGAAGTTCCTGACGTAAAGTAAAGAAGCATCGGGTCATCGCTGTGGACGGCGGCATCTCCTACCGGGCGCGGAAATTCTGGAACGCACTTGTCAACTTCAGCATGGAAGTCAATCCAGCCTTCACGTGAAGGTCCTACAGTAACAAGTTTTTTTACAGTCGGGGAATTTGGAAGAGCCTTTTCAATTTCAGCCTGAACCGCCGGATTGTCGTAAGAAATAATCATCTTGATTTCAGCGGCGTTTGTGCGGTACTCGATGTCTTTTTGAAGAAGCTGGTCTGTAGCCGGAACTGCGATTGCCCCGATTCTATGAAGAGCCATCATTACCCACCACCATTCGTAGCGGCGGCGCAAAATCATCATAACGGCATCGCCTTTTTTTATTCCCTGTGAAGCAAGAAAATATGCAGTCCGCTTTGAATCAGCTGAAATCTGCTCGAATGTCCAAGTATGCTCTTCACCTTCGTCATCGCACCACACAAGGGCTCTTTTTCCCGGCTCTGTAACAGTGTAGCGGTCTACAATGTCATAGGCAAAATTGAAATTTTCTGGAGCCTTTAAGCGGCAATGCGCCTTCAAGTCCTCGTAGGAAGTAAACTCTCTGTCTTCAACTAAAAAATCATGATAAAGTGCCATATATTCCTCTTAAAAACAGTGTGGTTAAAAGTTTTTCTGACATTTTAACACAAAATGTCATTCATTTCAAGCGAAATACTTCCGCAGAAAATGAACTTCAAATCACTATAGTCTTAGACAGCAAAAGTTTCAGAAAGTTGCAAATATATAGAAAATTTTATATATTTACTGCATTATGTTTGACAAATTATTAACACTTATTTTCGGTTCGGCAAATGACCGCGCTGTAAAAGCACTTAAGCCTGTTGTTGCGCAGATTGAAGCTAGAGAAAGCTGGGCACAGGCATTTTCTGACGAGCAGTTTCCTGAACAGACAAAAATTCTAAAAGAGCGTCTTGCAAAGGGCGAGACTCTCGATGATATTCTTGTGGACGCATTCGCATTGGCAAGAGAAGCGGCAAAAAGGGTTCTTGGAGAGCGCGCTTATCCATGCCAGCTTATGGGTTCTCTTGTGCTTCATTCAGGCAGAATAACAGAAATGAAGACAGGCGAAGGAAAAACCCTCATGTGCGTTTGCGCTGCCTACTTGAATTCTCTTAGCGGAAAAGGTGTTCACATCGTTACTGTAAACGATTACCTTGCAGAGCGCGACAGCCAGTGGATGGGACGCATTTACAGATTCCTTGGTCAAAGCGTAGGCTGCATTTTGAGCAACATGGACAACGACGCAAGAAAAGCCGCTTACAACTGCGACTTGACTTACGGAACAAACAACGAGTTCGGATTTGACTATTTGCGCGACAATATGCAGATTGACGCTTCCCGCAAAGTTCAGCGCGGATTCAACTTCTGTATTGTGGACGAAATCGACTCAATTCTTATCGATGAAGCAAGAACTCCGCTCATCATTTCAGGACAAGGCGAAGACGACACTTTCAAATTCCATGAAGTTGACAAATACATTGGAATGTTCACGGAAGTCAAAAAAGATCCAAAGACAAACGACTATCCGGACGAAGTTGAAATGACTCCAGAACAGCGCGCAGCTCTCGAAGGCGACTACAAGCTGGACGAAAAAAGCAAGCGAGTTTCATTTACAGACAAGGGAATGAACAAAATCAACGACATTCTTCTTGCCCACAATCTCATTGAGCCGGGAACAACTGTTTTTGACGAGCAGAATTTTGAATTCGTGCATTATTTCACGCAGGCATTGAGGGCGCACACGCTTTATCATCCTGATGTTGATTACGTTGTAAAAGACGGACAAGTTCAGATTGTTGACGAATTTACAGGACGCATTCTTGAAGGAAGACGATACGGCGACGGACTTCATCAGGCAATAGAAGCAAAGGAGCATTTGAAAATTGCCCAGCGCAACAGAACTCTTGCGACAATCACGTTCCAGAATTTCTTCAGAATGTATGACAAGCTTTCTGGAATGACAGGAACAGCCGCAACAGAAGCAGTTGAATTTGATAAAATTTACAATCTCGATGTTGTTGTTATTCCGACAAACAAGCCGGTTGCCCGCATTGACGAGGACGATGAAGTTTACTTGAACGAAAGCGACAAATGGATTGCGATTTCAAAAGAAGTTGAAGAAGCGCACAAAAAGGGTCAGCCAGTTTTAATCGGAACAGTTTCCGTAGAAAAATCAGAGCATCTTTCGGCAATTCTTACAAGAAAAGGAATCCGCCACGAAGTTCTCAACGCCAAAAACCACGCGCGCGAAGCTTTGATTATAGCTGAAGCCGGAGCAAAAGGAGCTGTAACTGTCGCAACAAACATGGCGGGCCGCGGTACAGATATTAAGCTCGGCGGAAGTCCTGAAACTAGAGCAAGAAAAAAGGTCGGAACAGAAGCTTCTCAGGAGCAGTTTGACGAAGCTCTTAAAATTGAAAAAGAACAGTGGAAAAAAGACTACGAGGAAGTAAAAAATCTTGGCGGACTTTACGTAATCGGTTCTGAACGCCATGAAAGCCGCCGTATTGACAATCAGCTTCGCGGACGTTCTGGTCGTCAGGGAGATCCGGGAAGAAGCAAATTCTACATTTCAATGGACGATGATCTTATGAGGCTGTTTGGCGGCGAAAAGATGAAAGCCATTATGAGCAGAATCGGAATGCAGCCGGGCGAACCGATAAATCACCCGATGCTTAACCGCTCAATTGAAAAAGCCCAGAAAAAAGTAGAAGAAAGAAACTTTGAAATAAGAAAAAATCTTCTTGACTACGACGACGTTTTGAATCAGCAGAGAAAATTTATTTACGACCAGCGTGATGAAATTCTTGTGGACGAAGACTTGAGCGGCAGAGTTATGAACAATGCAAAAGAAACTGTCTCTGAAATTTTCGAAGAGTTCAAGCACGAAAGAAATCCATCACAAAGCGCACTTGCGGACAAAATCTACAACACATTCGGCCAGCAGCTTTCTTATGATCAACTTACAGAAGAAGGAGTTGACGCGGCGCTTCAGAATGACTTGACTCAAAAGGAAATGCTTGCCGGAAAACAAAGCCTGAATATGTTTATCCGCTACCAGTACATTCAGATGATTGACAAAAAATGGCTTGACCAGCTTGAATTCCTTGACGGATTAAGAGAAGCCGTTCACTTGCGTTCTTACGGAAGCAAAAATCCGCTCACAGAATATAAAATTGACGGATTCAATCAGTTTGATGAAATGCTCAACAGCATAAGAGATTCTGTAACAAGCAGAGTTTTCAAGGTGAAAGTTCAAGTCGGCTCTCAGCCTCCACGCCAGCAGCAGCCTCGTCAAATGAACGCGCAGCATCAGGAAGCACAGTCAATGGCAAGAAGCGCGCAGCAGGCAGCCCAAAATTCAGCAATGAAAAGCGGAAGGCAAGGACAAAGCGTAACAGTAACTAGATCCGTTCCAAAAGTAGGCAGAAACGATCCATGCCCATGCGGAAGCGGAAAAAAATACAAAAACTGCTGCGGAAGAAATTCCTAAGCAAAATTCCATCTAAAAAATTAAGGACTTGGTTCTGCAAAACAGTTCCAAGTCCTTTTTGTTTGCTTCAGAATGTAAAAACAACTAGAGTATATAACGCTCCAAATTCTGGTTTTGAATTACGCCATTCATTTTTTCATCAACATATTTGCTGTCAATTGTTATTGTTTCACCTGCATGGCGGTCAGCGTCAAAACTCAATTCTTCAAGAACAGTTTCCATTATAGTGTGAAGCCTGCGCGCGCCTATATTTTCACTGTGGGAATTTACATCTTCCGCTATAAAACTCATGCGGTCGATAGCTTCATCCGCAAACTTTAAAGTTACGCCTTCAGTGGCAAGAAGAGCTTCGTACTGCTTTACAAGGGCGTTTTTTGGCTCGGTAAGTATGCGCTTGAAATCTTCTTTTTTGAGCGGCTCCAATTCAACGCGAAGAGGAAATCTACCTTGAAGTTCCGGGATAAGATCGCTCGGTGCAGACACGCTGAACGCTCCAGCTCCGATAAACAAAATATGAGTTGTGTTTACCACGCCCCATTTTGTATTCACATCGCTTCCCTCAACAATAGGAAGAATGTCCCGCTGAACTCCTTCCCTGCTGACTGCCTGCCGGTCGCCTTCACCGCCGTGAGTTGCAATCTTGTCAATTTCATCTATAAAAATAATTCCGCTTTGCTCAACTCTTTTTTTTGCCTCATCAGCCGCCTTGTCGCTGTCCGTGTTCCGCTCAAGAGTGTCTGCCATGAGAATCTGCCGTGCTTCCCGAACAGTCACATTGCGCCTTTTTGATCTTCCGCCTGAAAGAAGCTCCTGAAGTCCGTTTATGCTTTCCTCAAGGTCTTCTGGATTGCTTGCTCCCATCATATTCATGCTGAACGAAGGCTGACGATGAACTGTTATTTCCACAACGCGGTCTTCAAGCTTGCCTTCACGGAGCATTGTCCTGAATTTTTCACGTGTGGAAGCAATGTCTTCGCGAGTTGAAGTTTCTTCTTCGATTTCTTCCTGCGGCTCTTCCTGAACAGGAGCTTCTTTTGGAATATCAACTTGAATCAAACTTCCTTGAATCGGGCTTGACTCGCCGAATATATTTCCAAGAACATGGACATCTCTTTTTGGAGAGGAATCCTTGCGTTTTTTCTTGCCAGAACTTCCAGGCAAAAGCAAATCAAGCAACTGATCTTCCACAATGGGAATACATTTTTCACGCAGTTTTTCCTGCATTTCAGCCTTTACCATGTTATAGCCAACCGCCATAAGATCGCGAACCATGCTTTCAACATCACGGCCCACGTAGCCAACTTCAGTATATTTTGTGGCTTCCACTTTCAAGAACGGTGCTCCGCAAAGTTTTGCAAGGCGGCGGGCAATTTCAGTTTTTCCGACTCCAGTTGGTCCCATCATCAAAATGTTCTTCGGCGCAACTTCGTCCCGGATTTCCTCTGGAAGCTTTATTCTGCGCTGACGGTTTCGCAAAGCAACTGCGACAAAACGTTTTGCCTTCTGCTGCCCGATTATGTAATTGTCAAGTTTTTCAACAATCTGCGCCGGAGTAAGTCCGTCTGGAATTCCTTTTGAATCCGGCTGCGCCTTTATTTCTTCAGTCATATTAAAGCTCCTCAACTACAACGTTGCTGTTAGTATAAATGCAAATTTGCCCTGCGATTGCAAGCGACTTATGGGCGATTTCTTTTGCGGAAAGCTGTGAAGATTCCATATAAGCCATCGCCGCCGCATAAGCGTAATTTCCTCCAGAACCAATCGCAAGAATATCGTTTTCTGGCTCAATAACGTCTCCGCTTCCTGAAATCAAAAGAATTTTATTTGAATCAGCCACAAGCAAAAGAGCCTCAAGTTTGCTCATTGAACGTTCTGTGCGCCAAAGTTTTGCAAGCTCAACAGCGGCACGAGTAAGGTCGCCGTTAAATGTCTTGAGTTTTTCCTCGAATTTATCAAAAAGCGTAAAAGCGTCTGCGGTTGCTCCGGCAAATCCTGTAAGAACCTTGCCATCATAAATGCGTCGAACTTTTTTCGCATTGCCCTTCATCACTGTGTTTCCCATAGTAACCTGACCGTCTCCAGCCATGGCAACTTTTCCGTTTCTCCTTACAGCAATTACCGTGGTGCTGCGGATTTTATTTTCATTTTCCATAATTTTATTCTCCTTAGCAGGCAGTTTTTATTTCAGTCTTTTTTTCCTGAATGCGGAAACGCCTGGCTGTATACTTTTTTTAAACGTTCCAAAGTTACATGAGTATAACGCTGGGTCGTGCTTATGCTGGAATGTCCAAGAAGCTCCTGCACAATTCTTATGTCTGCGCCGGAATTAAGCATTCCCGTAGCAAAAGTGTGCCTAAAAGCATGAGGCGAAACATGGCTTCCGGTCCCTTCAATTCCTGTGTAGCGGCTCACAATATACCAAATTCCGTGGGCTGAAAGCGCAGTTCCTTTTTGGCTTAAAAAAATTCTGCTTACTTCACAAGCACAACCTTTTTCAGCCTGCGGAAACCTTGCCTTTCGTTCCTTCAAATAAAGCATAAGGGAATTTCTTGCGTCCTGCTCAAAATAAACGCGGCGGTCTTTTTTTCCTTTTCCTGTAACAACCGCGCTTCTAAAATCACTTGTAAAATCCTGAAACTTCAAGGAAGCAAGCTCGCTCACACGGCATCCAGAAGAATACATCATTTCAAAAATCGCCTTGTCCCTTGATGCCCACAAAAGTTCTTTCTTTTCAGGCTGACGGCAAACACTGTCAATTTCAGTCTGAGACATAAAGCGCGGAAGTGTTTTTGGCTGACGAAGACACTTTAGCTCGTAGGAAACGTTTTTAGAAATATAACCAAATTTCTTTAAATATGCAAACAATCCTCTGACTGCGGAAATAATTCTATTTATAGAAGCCACTGAATATTTTCTGCGGCTCAAATCACCAACAAAAAGCCGCAAATCTTCCAGCGTAAGTTCTTCCGGCGACTTATCGTTTCCAAAGAATTCGCAAAAATGAGTCAAATCCTGCCGGTAAGACAAAACTGTATTTTCAGACAGTCCGCGCACACTTCCAAGGTAAACCAAAAATTCTTCGGAACATTCACAGAGAGTTTCAGGCATTTTTGGATTCTTTTGACTCTTTATCAGCCTTGTTCGCCTTTGCAAATTCTCCGGCAGCTTCAGCAGCAACAGCTTCATCCGCTGAATGGAGATAATCGCAGTCAGGATTTATGCAGCTTTTATACGAGCCGTTTTTCTTGTCGTATTTTTCAACGAGAAACCAGCCGCACTTAGGGCAGTAAACGTCAATCGGCTTAAAATGCGAAATAAATGTGCATTCAGGATAATTTGTGCATCCGTAGAATTCTTTTCCGCGGCCTTTTGTTTTTCTTGCGACAATATGTCCATCACAGCCTTTGCGTGGACATTTTGCAAGCGGAACACTTTTTGTGTTGTGGCACTCAGGAAATCCAGAGCAAGCAAGAAAATATCCGAAGCGTCCAAGTTTTTTCACCATTGGCTTTCCGCACTTTTCGCAGATTTCATCAGTAGGCTCGTCAAGAGTTCCTTTTAAGCTTTCCTGATTTTCCATGACTTCCTCAACGCGATTTTTAAACGGCCCGAAGAAATCCGCAATCATATTGTTCCAGACAAGCTCATTCTGCTCAACCTTGTCAAGATCATTTTCAACTTCCGAAGTAAACTGCTCATTTATGACATCAGGGAATGATTCCACAAGAATTTTGCAGATAATTTTTCCGAGCATTGTGGGAACAAGTTGCTTGTTATTTCGCGTAACATAATAGCGGTCAAGCAAAACTGAAATTATAGGCGCATAAGTTGACGGGCGGCCGATTCCTTTTTCCTCCAAAGTTTTTACCATTGAAGCGTCAGTGTAACGAGCCGGGCCTTGAGTAAAATGCTGCTCAGGATAAAATTTTCCGCTTGAAAGAATTTCGCCAATCTTAAGCGAAGGAAGGCTTCCTGTTACATCTTCCTTTGAAGAAAGCGTCTTTATGACATTATAAAAACCTTTGTGGCTTAGCTTGCTTGCGCTCACACGGAACAAAGCATCTCCAGCCTGAATATCAACGCTGGTTGTTTTTGACTTTGCATTGTTCATCTGGCTTGAAACAAAGCGTTCCCAAATAATCGAGTACAAACGAAGTTCTTCACGAGTCAAATATTCCTTTACACTGTCTGGAGTATACTTTACATAAGTCGGACGAATCGCTTCGTGAGCATCCTGTGCGCTTTTTCCAACCGCATATTCAATTTTTTCAGCAGGAAGATCCTCTGGGAAATTTTTTCCAATCCAGTCTCTTACATCATTTATAGCAGTCTGGCTTATACGGACAGAATCGGTACGCATATAGGTAATAAGACCAACGCGAGTGTTTCCAATCTGCACGCCTTCATAAAGACGCTGGGCAATCTGCATTGTTTTTCTTGAAGTAAAGCTGAGCCTGTTTGCCGCTGCCTGCTGAAGTTTTGAAGTTGTAAAAGGCGGCTTAGGGCGGACAGTTTTTTCAGTTTCCTTTATGTCTAAAACTTTGCATTCACTGTTTTGAATTTCTTTTATAATGTCATTCACAGCGTTTTCATTTTTCAGTTCAGGTTTTGTTCCTTTGTACTGGACAAGCTGAGCCGTAAATTTATTTTTTCCCTTCGCAAAATCCGCATCAAGGGACCAATATTCTTCAGGAATAAAATCTTCAACTTCTTTTTCACGCTCGCAAATAAGGCGCAACGCAACAGACTGAACACGGCCGGCGCTAAGTCCGTTTTTTACTTTTTTCCAAAGAAGCGGACTCAAATTGTAGCCAACGAGCCTGTCAAGAACACGGCGGGCTTTTTGCGCGTTTACTTTTGCCTCGTCTATTTCACGCGGATTTTTTACAGATTCCTTTATCGCAACAGGAGTGATTTCATTAAAAACAATGCGCTGTATAGGAGCAGCTGTTTTTTCCTTGAGCGCATTATTCAAATGCCAAGCAATCGCTTCACCTTCGCGGTCATTATCCGATGCAAGCAAAACGCCAGAAGAATTCTTTGCGTCTTTTTGCAGTTCCTTTAGAAGCTTTGCGCGCCCGCGGACAGTTATATATTCCGGCTGAAAATTATTGTTTACATCGATTGCGATGCGGCTTTTGGGCAAATCGATAAGATGTCCCATAGAAGCCTTTACCGTGTAGCCAGTTCCAAGATAATGCTCAATTGTCTTTGCTTTCGCAGGAGACTCAACAATAATCAGAGTGTTCTTTTTTGTCTCTTTTTTCGATGTTTTCTTAGCAGTTTTTTCAGCCATAATCCACCTGTCAGCAAGAATCTAAAAATTCAAGCTGTCCTTTATTTTTACAGACTTTAAATCCCGGAGCATTTTTTCTGACCGCGACAAAATCCGCATAGTTTTCTATAACTGGAGCTCCTTCCTCAATAAATTTTTCAGAAGTACGGACATTTTTCTTTCCGCCGCGCCTATTTTTTTCAGCCTCGCCGCAGAATCCAGCCGAATGAAAAACAACATCGCGGTTGTAATCAAGGGCGAAATCAGCAGTGATAAGAGCGCCGCTTCCAGCAGGAGCATGAACAACGACAGTGCATGAAGACAATGCCGCCACAAGCCTGTTCCGCTGAACAAATCTCCAAGGCTCAGCAGGAATTCCGGGAACATACTCGCTTGCAATAAATCCGCCGTTTTTTACAATCTGCTGGGCAAGGTTTCTGTTTCCATACGGAACAACAGTATCGATTCCGCACGGAAGAATCGCCGCAGTTGACTGCAAAATTCCGCTTGAAAGAGCGCCTTTATGAGCAAAACTGTCAATTCCATTTGCAAGCCCGGAAATAACAGTCTGCCCACAAAAAGCAGCTTCCTTTGCAAAGCTAAAAGCCGCACGCGCACTTTTTTCACAAATGCGTCGTGTTCCCACAACAGAAACACAAGGCTTTTTTAAAGCTTCTAAAGTTCCGCGGTAAAAAAATGCGTAAGGAGGATCTGGAATAGTCCTAAGCATGGCAGGAAATTCCGCTTCATAATAAAAAACGGAATTTATTCCTTTTGATTCTGCAAGGCTAAAACTTTTTTCAGCTAAAGCCCTGCACGCTTTTCCATTCCAAACCGCTCTTCCCAAACTTCTGCCTATAATAGTAGAAAGCTCTTCTATAGACAGTAACGCAAGATTATCCATGCTGTCAATATTTTTCTTTAAAAGAATTTTTTCTTTGGCAGAAAGGAATGTTATTGATGAAATTGCAATGTCTAAAATATTCACAAGAAAAAGATATAAAAATTTGTTATAAAATGCAAATTTTATTTATACTGAAGCTCAAGGCACTTCTTTTTGTTTTCCTGCGCAGCCTGAACTTTTTCAGCATTTGGCTTAAGCTCGATAATTTTGTCGTAAAGTTCAATCGCCTTGTCAAACTGATACGTTAAATAATACGCGCCTGCAAGAGCAAACATTGCATTTGTATCTCTGGTTTGAACAGAAAGAAATTTTTCAAGATAAGGAATCGCCTTGTCGCCCTGTCCGAATTCAAAAACGTAAAGAATTCCAAGACCATACAAAACACGGTAATAATTCGGATCGATTTTCAGTGCCTGAAGATATGAACTTTCCGCAAGCCGAAGATAATTCATTTTTTTTATCGCTTCATCTGAAGAAGTTCCTTTCGCGTCAAAATCAAGGCTCGCATTCGCCATGTGGCCCGCGCAGCTTCCTACGTAATAATAAAGATTCGCATTGTCCGGATAATAAGATAAAGCCTTCTGGAAACATTCCAAGGCCTTTCCGTACATCTGCTGGTCGATATAACGCGTTCCAAGAATTTTATACCAAATTCCAATCTGACCTTCTGTTAAAGCCAAATCCATTGCGCGTGCATCGTATTTTTTTATAGCTTCCTCAAGTTCTTCTTTTGTCGTAGGATTTGAAACGCCTTCCTCAATTCGCTGCATCCGTTTTACAGAATTATAAGAAGGAGAACAAGAAATCGCCGCAAAAGAAATCAAAAGAGCAAACGAAACTTTGATAATTTTTTTCATACAAATCCTCCGTTGTTTTATTCAGTTTTATGACCGGGAAAAAAATCCCTGTGGCTTTCTTCAAGCCTTGAATCGTCTATGTGCGTATAAATCTGCGTTGTGGACAAATCCGAATGTCCCAAAAGTTCCTGCACAGATCTTAAATCCGCTCCGCCAGAAAGCAAATGAGTTGCAAAGGAATGGCGCAAAGTGTGAACCTTCGCTTCAATTCCAGTTTTCTTTCCCATTGCCTTGAAATTTTTCCAAATTCCTTTTCTTGAAATAGGATTTCCTTTAGAATTTACAAAAACTTCAGGAATAATTCTACTTCCAACAAATCCGGGGCGAATTTCAAAAATCCATTTTTTTAGCCAAAACGACGCATCCTCGCCAAACGGAACAAGACGCTCCTTGCTGCCTTTTCCGCGGACAAGAATCAGATTTTCGTCAAAATGGACATTTGCAATCAAAAGTGAACAAGCCTCGCTTATCCGAAGTCCGCAGCTGTAAATTACTTCGTACAACGCGCGGTCTCTTATTCCAAGCGGCTTTTTCACGTCAATTGAAGCCAAAAGACTGTCAACCTGCTCAACTTCCAAAACTTTTGGCAAGGCTCTTGAAACTTTTGGCTTTCCAATTTCATGCGCAAAATTTTCAATCCAAATTTTTTTTCGGACTAAAAACGAACCAAAAATCCTAAGCGCGGACAAATCTTTTGCAAGCGTAATTTCTTTTCTTCCGGAAGTTTTTCTAAAAGCCGCATAATAAAGCAAAGTCTGAACCGTAACTTTTTCAAGCGGCGTTTCATTTTTTTCCAGATAATCAAGAAATTCCTGAACGCAAATCAAATAAGTTTCCGCCGTCAGTTTTCCGTGATTTTCCACAAAAAGAAGCTCACTGTAAAATTCCTGAAGCAGAGATTTTTTTTCCATAAATTAAAGCTGCGTCAAATCTATGGAGCGCGAAAGTCCGTTCAGGCGTTTTCTATAAATTGCCGGCTGATTTATGTCATTCGGATCAATTTTTATTCCCGCCGGAAGTTTGTGCCCGGAAAACGGTCTTTTTTCTTCTGTAGAATTTTTTTCTTCAAGCTGATTTTCAACAAGCGAAACAGTTTCACGCTCGCCAAGAGATTCCGCCGGAGCAAATGAAGTTTCGTCATTTTCTTTTGGCGCAGAATTTTCAACTGAAGAATTCTTAAAATCTATGGAACTAAAATGCTCTGAAGGCTTTGCTGGCTTTGAGTCGGATTCAGTTTTTCCGCCCAAGGCACGGATGAACTCGCCATAGTCGGCAACAGAATCGTCCTTTTCATCTTCTTCCAAAGGAACAGAAGTCGCAAAGTCGTCATTGCCGCTAAAATCGGTTGCAATTACAGTAACGGAAACTTCGTCGTCTTCCATTGCGGAATTTTCCGAAAGTCCAAAAATTATTTCCGCCTCTTTGCTTGCCGAATGCTTGATTAAATTCACAATATCCTGCGTTTCTTCCAAATCCAAATTTCCATTGCTTGTTATGTTAATGAGAATTTTTCTTGCGCCGTCAATCTGGCGGTTTTCAAGAAGCGGATTTGCAATCGCGCCTTCAACAGCTTCGTTGACTCTGTTTTCGCCTTTGCCTTTTCCAACGCCAAGAATTGAGTCTCCTGAACCGTACATTATTTTTCTTACATCGGCAAAATCAAGATTTATGTCGCCAGGCTGAGTAATTAATTCTGTAATTCCCTTTACGCCGGCGCACAAAAGTCCGTCCGCAAATTTGAACTGCTCTCTAAAAGTCATGCGGTGGTCAACATTTTCAACGGCTTTAAAAATCAAATCATTTGGAAGAACAATCAGGCTGTCTACATTCTGCCGGAGTTTTTCAAGTCCTTCCAAAGCATTGTCCATGCGGACTTTTCCTTCAAATTCGAAAGGAGTTGTAACAACGGCAATCGTAAGAATTCCAGCGTTGTGGGAAAGCTCCGCAACAACAGGCGCAGAACCAGTTCCAGTTCCTCCGCCCATTCCGGCAGTTATGATAACCATGTTTGCGCCGGAAATAATTCTTGAAATACGCTCGGCATCTTCTTTTGCGGCATTTTCGCCAACAGCAGGATTTCCGCCCGCGCCAAGTCCGCCAGTTATTTTCTGACCAATCGGAACTCTTAGCTGCGCAGTTGATTTGTGCAAAGCCTGTTTGTCTGTATTTAAAACAATAAACTGAACGCCGGAAACTCCGTCTTCAATCATGCGTTGAACCGCACTGGAGCCACCGCCGCCGCAGCCAATAATTTTTATAACAGTAGGATTTATATCGCCAAGCTCGTCATCAAAATTCAACGGCTCGTCATTTGCAACCGGCTGCAAAACTGAACCATTCAGCGGCGCATTCATTTTTTGAGAAGACGTATCTTCAACATTTGTAAATTCCATATTTTCCTCCCGACCCGCGCATTCTGCTTCTTAATCCCCATTAAAAACAGAGCGCATCCAAAAATATTTTGTTTATCAGTTTATCTTTTTTAACAAGTTTTTAAACCAGCTGGACTTTGAATCCGGCTTTTGTTTTTTTGAAACTTTGCGGGAAACCGCCGCAGAAGAATCATCATTTTTATTTGCAAGAACAAGTCCCACAGCAGTTGCAAAATCTGCATTTCTGTAAGAATCATCAGTTCCGCCAAAATCCGCGCAACAACCGATTCTAACAGCCGTAGTCTTCCAAACTTCCTGCGCAAGAGTTTCAATGCCAGGCATAAGAGCGCCGCCGCCAGTAAGAACAATTGTTCCACGAAGTTCCGTAAGTCCAGAACGTCTGACAACTTCTTTTTTTGCAGAAACAAGAATTTCTTCAACACGCGCCGTTATGATTTCACTTAAAGCAGCTTTATTTGTAAGCTCAGGCGGAAGTCCTCCAACGCCAGGAATTATAACTTCCTCATTTTCTTCACCTTCGTTAAGCCAGCAAGTTCCGTACTTTATCTTCAATTCTTCAGCAACAGAAAAAGGAACGCCCATTACTTCAGAAATATCATTTGTAACACGGTTTCCGCCAGCCGGAATTGAAGTTGTAAAAACCGGCGCATCTTTGTTCAAAACAATTACATCCGTAGAGCCGCCGCCCAAGTCAATCAGAATAGAGCCAAGGTCGCGCTCGTCTTCACGCAAAGTCGCATAGGCAGCCGCCAAAGTTTTAAGCGTGATTCTTCTAAGCTGATATTCGGCGCGCATAATACATTCATTTATATTCGCATAGGCCGAAGTTGAAACTTTTAAAAGCAAAGTTTTCACTTCAAGACGCACGCCTTTTATTCCAATCGGATTCGCATATTCGCGTCCGTCAACAAGATATTCCTGCGGAAGAATGTGAAGAAGAATTTCATTCAGCGGAATTGAAACAGCCTGGGCGCAATCCAACGCACGGTTTTTTGCTTCCATTTTGATTTCAACTTCACGGTTTCCGCCTTTAGGATCTGCGCCGACAACGCCAGTAGAAGGAAGGCTTGTAACCTGCGAACCGCCGATTGAAGTATAAACTTCGACAACTGTTGTTCCCGCGCTGATTTCGGCAGCTTCAATTGTTTCTTTTATTACATTTTTTGTTGCATCAATATTGACGATTATTCCGTTTCTAACTCCCTGAGTCGGCCTTTTTGAAATTCCTATTATTTCAATTTCGTCATTTGCATTTATTTCTGCAATAACTGTCCTGATCCAGCAAGTGCCAATGTCAAGACCAACAATCGTCCGAGCCAAAATATTCCTCACTCAACGGCATCTGTATGAAAGTGAATCGTATCGCAAATCGACTTCCACAACATCCGGTTCTATAGAATTTACAACGTCAAGAACAACCATCATGTACTTCAGCGCGTCTTCAGTCAAAGAGCGGTCGGTAAGAACTCTAACCTTTGCCTGCGTAGGATAAAGAACAAGCTCGTAGTTTCCATACTCTTTAGGCACAACCTGAATTTCTGAAATCGCGGCAAAATATTTCTGAGGCAAACTTCTTATCGCTGAAATCTGCTCCATAAGCACACGGTACTTTGCCGGAAGTCTCATTCCTTCCTGAAGATTTTCAATAGGAAGTCCTGAAATAAGAGGAACAGAACTGTCCTGCAAAATGGAATCTGACTGTATGCTGAATAGTACACAATTTTCGTCAATTTGAACAGACTTTGACACGCCATTTACAGAAAGAATAGTTTTTGCAACAGGAACTCTTTCTTTTACTGAAATAAAAATTTTATCTGGAAAACGTTTGTCAACGGAAACTCTTTCAATATAAGAAACATTGCTCAAAATTG
Organism: uncultured Treponema sp.; assembly: GCF_934725225.1. Taxonomy (NCBI): domain Bacteria; kingdom Pseudomonadati; phylum Spirochaetota; class Spirochaetia; order Treponematales; family Treponemataceae; genus Treponema; species uncultured Treponema sp. Next base: position 244,994 of record NZ_CAKVAM010000002.1, on the reverse strand, counting down.
AAGCCGCGCGGTCTGTGTCGAATCCTGTCCAAGATGAATTTGAAAGAGGCGCAAGCCGTTCAGCAATATCTTTCCGCGCAAAAGAATCCAAGCCTGAATAAATTATAGCCGGATGTCCAAAACACGGAAGAACAAAAGCATAGATAATTCCTTCAACAAAAAGAAAAAATCCAAGCACAAAAACAACAATTTTGAGAACAATATATTTTTTTTCACTTGCTTTCTGGTCTGCCTTTTCAGAAGTTTTTACAGCTTCAAAAGAACCAAAAAATTCGTCAAAATCAGAAATCGCCGCATCACTCATATTCAACTACAACTCCCCCGATTGTTTCAATGTTATCAAATTTATTTTTCAAAGTTTGCCCTGATTCTTTATCGGCATCGCAGTGGGAAGCGTTTATAATAAATCCGCACATGCAAAGCGTTATTATAAGGGACGAGCCACCTGAAGAAAAAAACGGCAAAGGAATTCCAGTTGTAGGAGAAGCTCCGCAGACAACGGCGCAGTTAAAAACCGACTGGCAAAAAATGCAAAGCGTGCAACCGAATGAGCCGTAAGCCGCAAAACGATCCGGGCAGTTAAGAGCGATTTTAAATCCGCGGCAGGCAAAAACTATAAGCAAAATAAAATAAGATGTTACGCCAAAAAGTCCCATCATTGTAGCCCAGCCTGCAAAAATATAGTCAGTCTGAATTTCTGGAATCGCAGAAATTTTTTCAAGTCCGTCGCCGATTCCAGTTCCCCAAATTCCTCCTGCGCCAATCGCCCTCTCAGATGCAGAAGTTTGATAGCCCGCCGTAAGCCTGAATTTTTCAGGAAAAAGATACGCAAGAATTCTCATCAAACGGTATTCTTCCATGGAAACCAAAATCACTGCGGCTGGAATCGCAAGAATAGAAAACGGAATAAGCCACTTTAAAGATGCGCCGGACAAAATAAACATTGCCACGCCAAGTGCAAAAACAAAAATTCCAGTGGACAAATTTCTCTGGCAAAAAATCACAACAACAAAAAGTAAAAGAGCCGCAACCGGATAAATAAATTCCTTGGAGCTTTCCTCGTATTCAGAAGAATGCGCATCAAACATGTGCGCCAAATACATCACAATTGCGAACTTCACAAGTTCCGACGGCTGAAAAGAAAATAAATGCGGAATCACAATCCATCTTGAAGCGCCTTTTCTTTCGCTTCCAATTCCAGGAAGAAACGCAAGAATGCAAAGAACAAAAGAGACAACGGCAAACATAAAAACAAATTTCCGGATTTTCTTTACTGGAACAACTGCAAAAAAAATCAATCCGGCAAAACCTACAACAGAAGAAACAATTTGCCTATTTAAAAAATAATTTTTATTTCCGAAGAACCGCTCGCCAACTCCGGGAGAACAAACGTAAAGCGTAAAAATTCCAAGTCCCCACAAAAGCAAAGTGCAGACAATAAAAACAGAATCGCTTTTTCTATAGTTCGACACAGGACGGTCAGGAAAAAATCTGTATTCTCCCATAATCACTCGTCTCCGCCAAGCAAAATTTTTGAAATCCGCTCAAGTCCCATTCCTCTGGAACCTTTTATAAATATAATTGAATTTAAACTTCCGTGCAAAACTTTTTTAATTTCCGAAGTAGCCTTCTTCATTGAATCTTGAGAATTTCCTGCAATGAAAATAATATTTTTTTCAGAAGAATTTTTTGCCTTTTCAAAAGCGGATTTCATTTCTGTTCCAATAAAAATCACAAGGTCGGCGTCAGAGTTTGCAGCAAGAAGCCCAGTTTTTTCATGCGCAGATTTTGAATCAGAGCCAAGCTCAAGCATATCGCCAAGAACAAAAATTTTTTTTGCGTTCGCTTCTTTTTTTACAGAGCTGACAAATTCAATCGCTTTTTCCATTGAATCAGGATTCGCATTGTAGCAGTCCTGCATAATAAAAAAATTTTTTCCGTCAAGAATTTCAGAGCGGCCGGACAATGGCTTTAAGCTGGAAATTCCATCTGAAATTTGCCGTGAAGAAAGACCAATCACTTGAGCAAGAGCAATCGCACCCAACGCATTTTTGTAGTTGTATTTTCCGGGAAGCGGCAAAATCGTTTCAATTCCGTCTATGCTGAATTTTGTTCCTTTCAATCCCAAGTCGCAAATGTATTTTACAGAATCAGTGTCGTTTCCGTAGAACACAACTTTTCCATCAATTTCATTTTTTAGAAAATCTGAAAAATCATCGTCAGCCGGAATTACGCCAGTTCCAAATCCGCCGAAGTAACTGAAAATTTTTGCCTTCTCCTTTGCAATATTTTCACGGCTTCCAAGAATTCCAATGTGCGCTGTGCCAATATTTGTTACAACAGCAAAACGCGGCTTCAACACAGAAGCAATTTCTCCGATTTCATTTTCACGGTTCATGCCCATTTCAAAAACGCCGCACTCATGCTCGGCTCTTATGTTGAACACGGAAAGCGGAAGTCCGGTCTCGCTATTTAAATTTCCTTTGTTTGAAATGACTTTGTATTTTTGCGAAAGTATTGAAACTAAAATTTCTTTTGTTGTGGTTTTTCCGCTTGAGCCTGTAACGCCGATTTTTATAAGATGCGGAAATTTTTCAACATAACGGGCAGCGGCTTTCTGCAAAGCTTCAAGAGTATTTTCCACAGCGATAAAAATTACAGAAGGATTTTTTTCATGAAGCTCAACAAAATAATTTCCGTTGTCTTCAAAATTTTTCATGCGGATAAAAACTGCGCTTGCACCTTTTTTAATCGCCTGCGGAATGTAAGAATGTCCGTCCTGATTTTCACCAATGAGCGGAACAAAAAGAGTATTTTTTTCAACCAAGCGGCTGTCTGTCTGAACGGACTTTATGCAAAGCGAACCGTTTCCAAGAACATGCACGCCATTAACGGCTTCAAGTATTTCTTCCAGCGACAAAAGCGAATCATTTTCGTTCATTTTTTCTCATCTCCACACGCACAATTTCTTCAGTTTCAGCTTTTCTCATGCCCAAATCATTTTCTGCAATAGTTTCAATTCTGTCTGAACTTGAAAGCACGCTTATATCCGTTATAAGTTTTTTATTTTCCTCTATAAGTTTTTCCTGTTTTTTTTCAAGCTCCGAAACTTCTTTTTTTAGCTCGCGGTATTTACTTGACTGAATTCCATTTAAAATCAAAAGTCCAGGAATTCCCAAAGCGAATATAACAAGGCAAAAATTTTTCAGCAAACTTTTTATTTTCATCACAAAGCCTCCACTCCATAAAGCCGAAGCTTGTCTGCGTCCCGAAGTTTTCGAACAACACGAAGTTTTGCGCTTCTGGAAGGCGAATTTGTTTTGATTTCTTCTTCGGAAGGCTCGACCGGTTTTCTTGTTAAAATTTCCGCGCATGGAGTTCCGCCGCAAACGCATTCAGGAAATTCAGGAGGACAAACACATTGCTTTCCAAGATTGCGAAAATAATTTTTTACAATTCTGTCTTCAAGCGAATGAAATGTTATAACGCCCATTTTTCCGCCCGGAGCAAGAACATTGAACGCAGCGTGGATTGCTTGCGGCAGCCTTTTAAGCTCACTGTTGACAAGAATTCTCAAAGCCTGAAAAGTTCTTGTCGCAGGATGAATATTTCCGTATTTATATTTTGAAGGAACGGCATTGAAAATTATATCAGCCAAAGCTTTTGTTGAAACAATTTTCTGAGACTTTCTTGCGGAAACAATCGCGCTTGCAATTCGCCTTGAATATTTTTCATCTGAATAAAGATAAATCATATTTGCAAGCTCGTCTTCCGGCATTTCATTGACGATGTCGGCGGCGCTTTCTTTTGTGTTCGGATTCAGTCTCATGTCAAGCTCTTCATCATGCCGAAACGAAAATCCTCTTCCGCTTTTTTCATAATGAAAAACGCTGATTCCCAAATCAAACAAAATCAAGTCGGGCTTTCTTTCTTCAGAATAATTGCAGTAAAAATCATTGAACCAGCCGTTATAAAACCTCATCCGCTCCCCGAATTCTGCAAGACGTTCTTTCGCCCTAGCCTGAATAACGCTGTCAGCATCAAGTCCAAGAATTTTTAAAGTTGGAAATTTCTTTAAAAAATTAAACGAATGTCCGCCTTCCCCCAAAGTAGAATCAATCATAAAAGCGTCATTTTCAAACGGCTCGCCCATTGGAGAAAGAAATTTGAGACATTCATTTAGCAATACAGGAGTATGAACAATTTCCACTTTTTTCCAGCCTGATTTTTTGAGAGGCAAAACTCACATCAAAATATCGCCCATAGTTTCCGCAGCCTTAAGGAACGAAGCTTCAGTTTCCTCAAGATAAGCTCTGTACTTTTCAGAATCCCAAAGCTCCATATACTTGTTGATTCCAAGAATTGTACATTCACCTTTAAGTCCCGCGTAATCTCTAAGCGTCTGGGGAATAGAAAGACGGCCGGATTTATCAAAGTCCAATTTTTGTGCAGGCGCAATAAAACGTCGCATAACAAGGCGTTTCTGGTCATTGAACAAAGACGCCGAGTCCACAATTTTTTTATTAAGAGAAGTCCATTCATCAATGGAGAAAATCATAAGACAGCGGTCGAGCCCCTGAGTTACAACAAGACTTTCCTGCTGCAAAACAGAGCGCAACTTCGCCGGAAACTGAATCCTTCCTTTGTCATCCAGCGTGTTGTTGTACTCGCCAAAAAGCATTTCCATGCCACTATCCACCACTTTACCCCACTATTTCCCACTTATTAAATATTTTATCAAAAAAAAACGTAATGTCAATGCAAAAACTCTCCGATAGACTGATTTTTACAGCTGAAAATTCAGACGGACTTTAAAACTGTATAGTTGAGAATCTTTTTCATATCTGCTAAAAATCCGCAGGCTGCAAGAAAATGATAAACACACTGAACGAAACAAGCCTTCACAAGTCGCTAAAAGCCATTTACAGAATCCAGTGCGACGGAAAATCGGAAGTAAAAGTCGGCGCGTACATTGCAGACATTCTTTGTCCTGACGGCGGAATCATAGAAATTCAGACAGGAACGCTTGGAAAACTGCTCAAAAAAACAGAATTCTTTTTATCCGAAAAGCGAAAAATAAAAATCGTCTATCCGCTTGCAACCGTAAAATACATAGAAACAAAAGACGCCGCCACAGGAAAAATCACAAGGCGAAAAAGCCCTTTAAAAAAGAACATATATTCAGTTTTCAAGGAAATAACATCTCTCGTTCCCGTTCTACTCGAAAAAAATTTCACGCTGGAAATAATCGAAGCTGAAATAACTGAAGAGCGCGCAAAAACAGAAGAGCCGGCTCAGTCAAAAAACAAAAGGCGAAGGTTCAAAAAAGACTGGCAAAAAACTGGAAAGCGACTTGAGCAGACAGGAAAAATTTTTACTCTCCACGGAAAATCATCTTACAAAAAACTGCTTCCAAAAAATCTTCCGGACACATTTACTTCAAAAGAATTTTTTGAGCTTTTAAAGAAAAATGTTCCGCTTGTAAAAAGAAGCGACGCAAACCTTATGCTTTGGGTTCTTTCAAAAATAGAAATTATAAATACAGTCGGAAAAAAAGGAAACGCAAAAATTTATTCTATGCAGACAAAGTGCTGTGAAAATGCGTTATAGCTCCAGCAAGAGCGTCCGCGGCATGGTCTGGACGAGGCGGCTGTTTCAAATTCAACAAAAGTTGAACATACCGGGCAACAGTATCTTTATCCGCGCTTTTTGTTCCTGTTACCGCGCATTTTATCTGATTCGGAGCATACATAAAAATTGGAATCGCCTGCTGAACAAGGCACAAGCTCACAACGCCTTTTGCTTCCGCCACTGCAAGCGCACTAGTCGTATTGCGGGCAAAAAACAAAGTTTCCATTTCAGCTTCTGTAGGACGAAATTCATTCAAAATCGCCAGAAGTTTATTGTAAATGCAAAGCAAGCGGACTTCATGCGAATCACTGCTTGAAGTTTCTATAACTCCGTAGCTCACAAGAGAAATTCTGGAATTTTCACAGTCAACAATCCCGAAGCCAGTATGCGCAAGCCCGGGATCTATGCCTATAATCCGGCGTTTTTTCATTATGCTGAAAAAAAAACAAGACACTTGGACGAAACAAAATTCCGCGCCAAATGCCTGCACAAAAACTAAAAAGTCAAAACTTAAGCTTCTGGATCGAAGTCTTCTGGATATTCAACAGTTGAATAAACGTTCTGAACATCATCATTTTCTTCAAGTTTGTCCAAAAGTTTCTGAACTTTCTTTGCAGTTTCCGCGTCAACCGCTGTATAGTTAAACGGAACCATAGAAACAGCGGCAGAAAGTGTTTCCCATTCTTTAGCCTGAAGAGCTTCAAGAACTGCGTCAAATGAAGCAGGATCTGTTGTTACAGTGATAACTCCATCTTCATTTACAACATCTTCTGCGCCAGCTTCAACAGCAACGCTCATAACATCATCTTCGCTTACTTTTTCTGCATCGTATTCGATAACGCCTTTGCGCTCAAACATACGGCTTGTAGAACCTGTTGTTCCAAGATTTCCGCCGTTTTTATTGAAAATATTGCGAACATCAGCAGCGGCACGATTCTTGTTGTCTGTAAGAACATCTACGAGAACTGCAACTCCGCCCGGAGCATATCCTTCGTAAACAAGCTCTTCATAAGAAACTGCGCCAAGTTCACCAGTTCCTTTCTTTATAGCGCGCTCAATATTGTCTTTTGGCATAGAAGCAGCTTTTGCCTTGAGCATAGCAGTTCTAAGGCGAGGGTTAGAATCAGGATCTCCTCCACCCATTTTTGCTGCGATAGAAATTTCCTTTATGAATTTTGTGAAAAGCGCTCCACGTTTTGCATCAGCAATACCTTTTGCGTGTTTAATGGTTGACCATTTACTGTGTCCTGACATACGGAACTCCTATAAATAATAACGAATAAGTATAATATAATACCATAAAACAAATAAATACGTCAATAACGAAACCTGTCATTGGCAGTTCAACGTATTTTTTATATGCTCTGGGAGCGGAATTTCAAAAGTCTGAATTTTTCCATCAACAGGCAAGGAAAGTTTTACAGACGCAAGATGAAGCTTTTTTATTCCGATTTTTCTTGCAAGTTTATTTTTTTTAAAATCTCCATGCTTGTCGTCTCCTGCAATCGGACAAGAAGCTTTCGCAAGCTGAATTCTTATCTGATGCATACGGCCAGTTCCCAAGGTGAGTTTCAAAAAACTAAGTTCCAGAACTTCGTCCGTTTCTGGAATTTTTACATTCCAAACTGATTCAACTTTAAAAAAAGTTTTTGCCGTCTGAGTTCTTCCGTGGGCTTCAACTGTTCCTTCCAAAACGCCAGAATAACATTTTTTTCCGTTGACAATTGGAATTCCAAAGCAAACCGCGACGTATTCTTTTTTTACTTTTCCGCCTGAAATCAAGTTCGTCCAGTTTGCAGCAGCCTGCGCATTTTTTGCAACAGCAAGAATGCCGGAAGTTTCTTTATCCAAACGGTGAACAAGAAAAATTTTGTAGCCAAGCTGAAGGGAAAGTTCCGCGTCAAGAGGATGCGCAATGCCAGAACCTCCCTGAACCGAAACGCCAGCTTCCTTATTCACAAGAAGAATTTCTTCATTTTCAAAAATTATAGAAAAAGTTTTCATTTGCCGAAAATAAAATACAAAGAGTTTCAAAACAAAAACTTTTGAAACCAGCTCAACATTTTGAGTTCCATATTAATTGAGGTTTATAAAAATGACAAGCATCGCAAAAAAAACTTTCGCCGTTGCATTTCTTTTTTTTATTTCAATAGAAATTTTTGCGCACAGAGTTTCGTTTGAAGGATTTTCAAATTCAGTTTTTATTGACTTGCCGGAAGAATTTGCGCTCGTTCAGTCTCAAGGCGAAGATTCATTTCTTCTGCAAAGCAAAATTGCGCCGATAAATTCCATAGTTAAAATTTACAAAAAAGAAAAATTCGTTTCCGCAAAAGAAGCATTGGAAAGCACAATCCAAAAACTCAACCTTAAAACTCTTGAAACAAAAAATGCGCAATGGAGAAACAATGAAGCTTGCATCGCGGCATTCAAAGGAAAAATTTCTGGCGCAGAATCTCAAGGCTACGCGGCGGCTTCCGTAATTCCAGAAAACAAAAGCATTGCCGTTCTAATTTCTTGGTGCGGCGCGGAAAATTTCAACAATGTAAATTTTCTTATTGAAAGTTTTATCGACTCGCTTTGCATTGACTCAGAAAGCTGTTTTTCTCCGGGACTTTTTACATCGCTATATCATCCGACTTCCGGCAAAGAGCAAACGCTAAATCTTCTTATAGACAAAAAAGAAATTTCAACGCAAATCGATTCACTTGACTGCAAAAATTCAGAATATCTTATTGAGCGCGAATACAAAGTACTTCAAATGTACATGAACAGTCCGCTTTGGAAAGAAGCATGGCAACGTTACTACAGAATGATTTTTAAAGATTCGTGCAAGCGGCTTCAAAAAGTTTCTTTTGACATCTACGGAACTCTTGCGCCTGACTGCAAGGACGAAACTGATTTTGCACAAAAAATTTTATCATGGACTCAAGGATTCAAATATGAAAGGGAAAAAACTGCAAGCGACTTTGCTTCACTTCCGTCTATAATTTCCGGCGGTGGAAGCGACTGCGATTCAAGAGCCATGCTGATTGCCGTGATTCTTCAAAGCATGAACATAGACTCGATAATTTTTGTAAGCAGCGAATTTCATCACGCGGTTGCAGGACTTGTTTCGTCCCACCCGGGATTCGGTTTTACAGTTGAAGGCAAAACTTATCTCACAGGCGAAACAACAGTACCGGGATTAACTTGGGGAATTATTGACAAAAACCAAAGCGATTTTTCAAAATGGATTCCCGTAATGCTTCCATGAGCATTTTAAGCGCAAGGAAGCAATGCGGTTTTATTTTATGAGAAGATTGTAAGCATCCATCGGAGATTCAGAATTAAGAAGAGCCTCTCTCAAAGATGCGTCCTTTAGTTTTGCGCTAAAGAATGAAAGTGTCTTTAAATAATAGCTGTGCTGATTGTACGCCGCCGCAATCATAAAAAGAATTCTTACAGGAATTTCGTCAACAGGCTGAAAACCAATTATATCGCATTTTGAAATTCCTACGGACATAACAAGGTCAGTAACACTTGAAAGCCGCACATGAGGAATCGCAAGACCTCTGCCAATAGAAGTTGACATAAGTTCCTCACGCTTTAAAATTTCAGATTCAAGTTCCTTTGCATCTTTTACCTGAGGAGCTGTGGCAAGATTCTGCGCAAGGCGGACAAGTGAATCATGCTTTGTCTGATGATTCATAAAAACAATCCGCTCTGGAGAAAGTATATTTTTTACCTGAACAACAATTTCAGAATCATTTGACTTTCCGCCAGAAGAAAGCCGCTCGTTTACCCATTTTTCAATTTCGGATTTTTTAAATCTCCAGACAGTTCCAATTTTTCCGCTTGGAATTTCGCCTTTTTGAGCCCAGTCATATACAGTACGCTCGCTTACACGAAGATATTTTGCAACTTCTTCAATTGTAAGAATATCATCTTCCATAGATTATGGCCTCTTATTTTTATTAAATTTCAACATTGTATATATTTCGCTATTTTGCAATCTTTACGCTTTTTTGTCAATATTCGCAGAAGCAAAACAACAATGTAAAAATTTAGGCTTTATTTTCTTTCCATGGAAAAAAGAAACCTTTTAATGTTCTTGGTCCCAAAAGCTTCCTGTCTTTAGCAAGCAAATCGTTCCAAGGCACAGTCTTGCGTTCCTTTGCAGAAAGTCCCGGATTTACTTCAATCCAGTCGTATTTATAAAGAAGAAGTCTGAGCGCATTTGTATTTGTGATTACGATCCCAGTCATTCCCGGATAAAGCCCAAAAGTAAAAACAGTGAGCAAAAGATTCAGAAAGTTGACAAAAGAAAGCGCAAATGTAAATCCGATATTGTCAAAGAAAATTATGTATGATTTTTTGAGGCACTTTTTAAATCCGTTGTTCATAAGGCTTCTTACAGGCAAAAACCACTGGAGCGCAAAGAAAGTTGTGACTAAAAACCAAAATATCAAAACCATAAAAACAAACCAAACATAGCTTCCGCTTGATTTCCACATTTTAAAATAGAACGGCAAACTCACAGCCGCAATGCAAATCAATGCGCCGGCAAAAAGTCCGAACAACGCGCCGCTTTTAAATGAAGCCAAAAATTCCTTGAAAAATTCGCTGTATCTTGGAGCATCAAAATTTGCAATTTTAGCGGCATTTTTTCCAGCGGCAAATCCCACGGAACAAATCAAAATGCTGTCAATCATAACCGAAGCAAAAATTAAAACAGCCCTGATTTCACCAGAAAAAGGCGAGCTATAGGCAAACATAAAAATCAAGTAGGAAACAAAAAGCGCAATTAGTGAAAAAAAATTGCAGACAACAACATAAAAAAGGTTGTCCCAGACATCGCATAAATTCTTTTTAAAGAAAAATCCAAACATGGAAAAAATAGTAATATAATTGCTGACAATTTGCAACGCTGATGATAAAATTAAAAAAATATGGAATACAACGTCAATTCTGTAATTTCGCTTATCTCAAGAATCCACACGCAGACCGCAGAATTTACAAACAAAATACTTTCAAGCCATAATTTTGTTTCTTCCCACGGATTTATACTTTTTCTTTTGTCTGAAAACGCGGAAATGTCCATGGGCGAAATTGCAAAAAAAATAAACAGAGACAAAAGCACCACAACATTTTTAATCAGAAAATTAATAGACGAAAAACTTGTAAAATGCGAACAAAGCAGCAAGGACAGCCGGAAAAAAATAATTTCACTAACCGCTGAAGGAAAAAAATACAACAACTTTACAAGCGAAATTTCGAACAAACTGCTTTCAATTTGCTATAAAAATTTTTCCGCGGAAGAAAAAGAAACGCTTTTAAATCTTCTGGAAAAAATGAGCCTGAACCTAGAAACAGAAGAAGCCAAAACGTAACAAAAGCATTTTTATAAAAAAATACAACACAAAAAGGCTTCTTTAAAATTAAAGAAGCCTTTTCTATCTAAAAATTTAAAAGTTCTATTTTAAAGCCGCGCTTATGCGTTCCAAAACTTTTTTGCGGTCCAAAGGCTTGACGATATAGTTTTTTGCGCCGCTAAGAAGAGATTTTTTTACAAGTTCTTCTTTTCCAAGCGCACTGACCATTACAACCTTAGCATTTTTGTCAAAGGCAATAATCTGCTCAAGAGCTGTAATTCCGTCCATGCGAGGCATTGTTATATCCATTGTCACCAAGTCAACATTCGGACAAAGCTCTTTATATTTGTCAACGCCCTCTTTTCCGTCCTGAGCTGTAGCAACGATTTCATAACCATCACTAGAAAGAATCTGAGTGAGCTGTTTTGCAACAAACATAGAATCGTCTACAACTAGCACGCGGTACTTTGTGCCGTCAAGTTTTTCACCTTCAGGCGGACGCTCATTAATAGATGGAAAATCCTGTTTTGTTTTCATTCTAAACTCCTTATATTATGTGCGCTCGCGAATTGCGACGTTAACTTCAATTTTGCCATAGTCAGTAATAAGAGGAACAATAAGAGCCTCTACATTGTCTGTTGTTCCGCCCAATGCCGCTATTTCCATTTTTTCACCTGCAAACAAGGCAGGAGGTGTAAGGTCAAATTTAAAACCAAGGTCGTGCAATTTTGTAACAGACTGCGCCGTAATCAAATTTGCAAGCTCGCTGATAGTAGCCTTTGCCAAGTCATCAAAAGCCGGCAATTTTTCCTCATTCATCTTGGAAGCAATGTTCAATGCAGTTTCAAAAGTCATGTCAAAAAGAACACGGCCTTCAACATCTCCTGCAAGACCAACAAGAGCCGCAACACCCATTACAGGCATAGCAGTTGACTTTAAATACAAGTCGCCTCTTTTTACTTCTGCCCCGCCCAAAACTTCTTTTAACACACGGTAAGAAGTTTCAACAAATGGATTAATATACTCTACTCTCATTAATAACCCCCTGAAAAAAACATATTTTATAGTCTATTTCTTATATACTGAAATATTTTCTGGCGCATTTACTTTGTTCCAGCCTGGAATCTGAATATTTTCATTATCTCCAACAATTATAACGCCATTGCCTTTAGTTTTTTCACTAAATTCAGACAAAAGTGTATTTCTTGAAGCATCAGGCAAGAACGCAAGCAAATCCCTCGCAAACACAATATCTATAGGAGGAAGATTATTTGTGTTTACGCAGTCATGGTATTCAAACATTATAGAATCTTTTATGTCCTTGTTGAACGCATACTCACCGCTTACAGTCCGAACAGTATAAGGCTGATACCAGCTGTTGCTAGCTTCATCAGAAAGCGTCATAAGAGGAGCATTTGAAACGCTAAGCAAATCAATATCATGGCCGTAAATTCGGATTTTTGCAGACGGATATTTTTTTCTTAATATGCACGCCAAAGAATAAGACTCGTAGCCTTTTCCGCAGCCCGGATTCCAAACAACAATATTTTTTGCGCTGTTGTCAGGAAGCACTTTTTCCACAGCATCCGCGTATTCTTCTGTCCACCAGTTTCCATTGCATTTTGAATAGAAAGAATTCAAGAACAAATCCGCATCTGTTTCATTTTGAAGCTGAGTTTTTTCTTCGCCGCGCTCCTTGCTCCACTCTGCATATCTTTTTTCAGTCCAGTCTTTTGTAATTTCGCTTACATAGAATTTCTTGAAATTTTTAAGTGAATCAGCTATGAAATTCAAATCCTGAGCAGAATTCTTTTCTTTTGCAGCAGGCTTTTCAACTTCAGGAGCAGATTTTTCAGCAGACGAAGCAGCTTCCGCAAGTTCAGCTTCCTGCCGTAATTTTGCCTGATTCTGGGCAGTTTCCGCAAGCTCTTTTTCTTCTTCTGGAGTTCTGTGGCCAAAAATTCTGTCAATGTCCAAAAGAACATAAAGATTGTTTTCGGACTCAACAACGCCGTAAATGTACTTTATGTTTATGTCGCCAAACAAAGGATGCGGCGGCTGAATGGAACTTTTCTGAATTCCAACAACCTTGTCAATTTCGTCAACAACAATTCCAAATGTCTGCTCGCCAACTGAAACAATCAGCAAATTTTCAAGGTAATCGTCATCATGCTCCTGAACTTCACTGTTGAAGAAAAGGCGCAAATCAATAATCGGAATAATATCGCCGCGCAAATTGTAGACACCGCGGACAAAAGGAAGAGCATTCGGAACATAAGTAAAATGTCCGGCTTTTGCAATTTCCTTTACCTTCATAATGTCAATGGCGTAATCTTTTCCAGACAAAGAAAAAGTAACCATTTTGAAATCTACAACTGTAATCTTGTTTTTTTCTTCTGCAAGCTGTTCCGAAGACAAGCCTTCAGCCCTGTCCATTGTATTTGCAAGCACACTAAGTTTTTCTTGAATTGTCGCCATACACTAACCTCTTGCCGCAGCTGATTTTATAGCTTCCGCTTCACGTACTTGCTGTGCATCAAGTTCCTGCTTTACTCCAAGTTCAAGAAGCTGATTCACATCAATAATAAGAGAAACTGAACCGTCTCCAAGAACTGTCGCGCCAGCAATTCCAGGAGAAGAAGTAAACTGATCCTGAAGAGGTTTTATTACAACATCTTCTTCGCCAATAAGAGCGTCAACCATAACGCCGATTTTCTTTTCCTGAGAACCAACAATGACAATAAAACAATATTCATCATTGTCTGTCTTGCGGATATTAAAGAGTCGTCCAAGCCGCAGAATCGAAATAACTTCGTTGCGGACATTCAAAACTTCATAGTTGTCAATTGTATTTATTGTGTCAAGTTTTACACGCTGGCTTTCAATAACATTGGCAACTGGAATAGAGTAAACTTCTTTTCCAACGCGAACCAAAAGTCCCTGAATAATTGCAAGCGTAAGCGGAAGTCTTATCGAGAATTTTGAGCCTTTTCCCCTTTCACTTGTAACATTAATTGTTCCCTTTAGTTTTTCAACCATTGTCTTTACAACATCAAGACCTACGCCGCGTCCAGAAACACTGCTGATTTTGTCGCTTGTAGAAAATCCCGGAAGGAAAATAAGATTATAAGCATCTTGATTTGAAAGAATTTTATTAGGACTTATAAGACCTTTTTTAATCGCCTTTTCTCTGACTTTATCAACTTCAATTCCAGTTCCGTCATCAATTATATCAATGACAATCATGTTGCCTTCGTTTGCAGCGCGCAAAGTCAAAGTTCCAGTCTCGTCTTTTCCGCTGGCTTTTCTTTGTTCTGGCGGCTCAATTCCGTGGTCAACAGAATTTCGTACACAGTGCATGATTGGATCTAGCAAATCATCAACAACAGTTTTATCAAGCTCTGTATCTTCACCTTCAATAACAAGGTTGACTTTTCTGCCCAAATCACGGCTCAAATCACGGACAACGCGCGGAAATCTGTTGAAAATAGTTCCAATAGGAACCATTCGGATTTTCATAACGCCTTCCTGAAGCTCGCCCGTAATGCGTCCAAGATTCTGCGTTGTAGAACGGTATTTTGTAGAAGAAGACTTGAAGTCACTTTCAAAAGCATCAAACCAAGAAGACATAGAGCCGAATTCTTCTGTCATCTTCTGCATGATTTCTTTCATCGGAACGCCATTTTGAAGTTCTTCAATATACTTTGGCATACATTCCATAAGACGGCGGTGTTTTTCCTTGAAAGAAAGATTCAAATTCTGAAGCTTTACCTGCAAGTCCGCCATGTGAAGTCCATTCTGATTAAACGCGGCTTTTGTAATAACAGTTTCAGAAACAAGATTCATAAGATTGTCAACACGCTTTGAGTCAACTCTTAAAATTGAAGACTGGTTTACAGCATGACCAGCGGCTGGCTTTTTTACAGGCTGCGCAGTATTTTGCGCAGGTTCAGTTTTGTTTTCTACAGGAGCAGCTGGAGTTTCCGCAGATTTAGGCTGTTCTTCAGCAACAGGAGCGGTGGCTTGAACTTTTTCCGGCGCAGGAGTCTGTTCTGTAGCAGGAACGGCAGAAGAAGCACCTGAAACCGGCTGAGCATCAACTGCAAGAGTTACGTCATCCAAGAAAGCCGCATCTTCAAGAGCAGAACCTTCATTTGCAGAAGAAACGTAATAAACAACTTGCGGATGGAATTCATCTTCGTAAAGCTCTTCAAAATCAGGAACAGTCTTTAAAACAGTTCCGCAGTTCTTTAGAGCCGCAAAAACCTGAATTCCGCCAACGCTGTTCATTGGATTTGATTCATCAAAAGTAACATTTACAGACCAAAGCTTCTGGCCTTCTGGAACTGCATTTTTAAGTTCCGTATATTCGTCATCAGATAACGGCGGAACAGGCGGCATTCCATTAGAAGTCTGAACCGCTGGCTTTGGCTCACTAGCAGCTGGTTTTTCAGCAGGAGCAGCGCCAAGCATTCCAGATGGAAGTTTTACGTGCGCGCTCTTTTTTGGAGCTTTTGCCGGTATAAATGAATTGATTTTCTGGACAATAGGAGTTATATCTTCCTGATAAACAGAACCATTGCTTCTTGCATCAAGCATAGCTTTTATAGTATCTATAGAAGACAATAAAACATCTACAATAGGTTCAGAAACTGAAACAAGACCGCTTCTAAGCGCATCAAGCAAATCCTCTACATCATGGCAGAATGTTGCAAGCTCATTCATTTCCACAGTAGCCGAGCCGCCTTTCAACGTATGTGCCGCCCGGAAAATTTCATCTATGGCATCATGATTTGAAGGGTCATTCTCTATTACAAGAATGTTGCTTTCAAGAGTCTCTACCTGCTGTTCAGCTTCCGAAAAAAAATCCTTCAGAAGCTCTTCATTATTGGCATCAAGATAATCACTCATAGAATATATTTTAATCGAATATAATAAAAAATCAAGTAAAGTTTAATCTTTTTTATTGGAACATCTTAAAAAATCCAAATGTTAAGTTTTTTTTTATTCTTCCGAAAATCAAAGGACGGAAGATTTTTTCTTTATTTTTTTGCACTGAATTTTTCCGCACGGAGGACTAATTGAAACGATTTCTTTGCGCAGCCGCCATTTCAATTTCAGCAGCTTTAAATTTATTTGCATTTGAAAGCCCGTATTTTAACGGATACACAGGATTTATTGCCGGAATTCAAAACGAATACGACTCTGAAAATTTTGATCCGGCTTTTACAGGAGAAACTTTTTTTGCAGGCCAGATTGATTTTGGCGGAAAACTTTTCCTAAGAGGCGAATTCTACGCCAAGGCAAACGACATTTTCAAATACGACTCTTTGAACGGAGACACTCCAAACTCGTATCTTAGAGTTGAAGAAGTTTCTGCGACATACACAGTCAATTCCGCGCACGCTTCCCATTACATAAGCCTTTACTACGGAAATTTTGAACCTGTCGGCTCGGATTTGTTTCTTCAGCGTCAGTTCGGAATAAAGCCAATCCGCTCTTCATTTACAGAAAGTTTCCACGGACTTGCAGGAGCCAGCTACTACCCTCTTTACGCGCAGGGAATCGGCTACACATTTCACCCGGAAGGAAATTTTGCGGCGGGAATAAATCTTTACAAGAACAAGGCGGCGGAAGATGAAAATCAGGACGATGTTCTGAACCTTGACTTGCGGCTTGCTTCTCTTGTCGGAATTTCAACAATTGATTTTTCAGCGGGACTTGCGCTTCCTTCCGAAGTAAACAGCGAAGACAATGACGCGCTTGTGTACATCAAAGAGCTTCAGGTTCACGGCGGATTGAATTTCTTAATAGGAAACAGAAACACAACTTCACTTTTGATTCAAGGCGGCGTAAACAAATACATTCTAAGAAAAGGTAACAGCGATTCAGATCAAGACAAAATAGAAATGAAAGATGTCTGGGCGTTTGTTGAGCCAAGAGCGCAGGGCAAATACATTTCAATTGACACTTCTGGATTTGTTTTTCCGGCGGAAGCGGCAGAAGATATGATTTTCCTTAGAAATATAATAAGAAGATACCCGGGAACTGAAAATGTTTTTGGAATGAATTTAAATATCCACACAGACAGACTTTATGCAGGAGCAACAAAACTTTCCGTTGGAGCGCACACGACTTTTGCAGTTTCGCGGGTTGATCCAGACGGAGATGACAAGCAAGAAAAAAGCCTTTGCATTTCGCCTTATGCAGGAATTGAAATTCTTGGCGGAACACTGAACGCTTCAGTTTCTGTAAACTTGCTGGATCTTAAAAGCGACCGGGAAAAAAGCTATTCAGCTACAATCGGATTCAAAACAAAATTCTAAAAGCTAAGAAATTTCTTCCAAGGAGTAGCCTATGCCGCGCGCAGTTCTTATCCGTGCGTTGACATTGAGCTGCTCCATTTTTTTTCTGATAAAAGAAATATAAACTTCAACGTTGTTATATTCCGCCGCGCTGTTTCCGCCCCAAATCTTTTCTATAATAAGCTCTTTTTTTACAATCTGATGCGAAAATTCAAACAAAAGTGTAAGAATCAAAAGTTCCTTTAAAGAAATTTTCATGGATTCGCCGCTGGAATTTTGAATTTCGCACGAATTTTTATCCAGCAGAAAATTTCCTATTGAAACTGTGCTCGACTTGAATTCACCTTTTCGCCTTGTAAGAGCTTTTATTCTTGCAAGAAATTCTTCAAAAGAAAAAGGCCGCCTAATATAATCGTCCGCGCCGGAATCAAGACCTTCAACAATTTCGTCAACAGAAGGATTTTCGGACATAAGAAGAACCGGAACAAAATTTTTTTTCTCGCGGAGAATTTTTACCGCCTCAAGCCCGCTCATTTTTGGAAGAGCAGATTCAATAACAAGCGCGTCATAAATTTCAGAAGAGGCATATTCAATAATTTCTGTTCCAGTATAAACTGTGTCAGTTCCAAAATGATTTTTTTGCAAGAACTCAGCCAAAGCCTGGGAATTTCTTACATTGTCATCGGCAAGTAAAATTCGCATAAAATTTATTATAAGACAAATTTTCAGGAAACAAAAGGGCGAATATAAAAATTGTGATTTTAGCTTTAAAAACAAAAAAGCTGTCCAAAACAAGTTATTTCAGACAGCCAAAAAAGTCCTATAAAAAATTAAACAAGCTTGAATTTCTGCTCGACATAAGGCTCGCGGACAACCATTACAGAACAGTGCGCGCTTCCAATTATTTCGCTGTCTTGGGAAGAAATCACATCGCGTGAAAGTGAAGAAAGATGGTCAAGGTTTTTTGCACCGCCCAAAAGTATAAGGTCAGCCTTGAATTCATCTGCGGCCGTAATAATTTCAGACCAAACTGCGCCTTTGCGGATTTCAGTTTCAATCTTTACGCCTTTTGACTTTGCAAGATCCGTCACATAATCCAGATTTTTTTCACTGTCAGATTCAAGGCTTTTTGCAATAGACTCGCCTTCCTGCGAAACCATAAATTTCTGCAAAGTGAGATACTTTATGGAAGCTGTGTCTACAACGCTTACAACTTTTACTGCGCATTTGTAGACTTTTGCCATAAGA
Organism: uncultured Treponema sp.; assembly: GCF_934725225.1. Taxonomy (NCBI): domain Bacteria; kingdom Pseudomonadati; phylum Spirochaetota; class Spirochaetia; order Treponematales; family Treponemataceae; genus Treponema; species uncultured Treponema sp. Next base: position 226,459 of record NZ_CAKVAM010000002.1, on the reverse strand, counting down.
ATTGCGTACAAAACTGTATGAAGAGAAGAGCGGGAACCATTGTAGCCAACTACAACCCGTTGAAAAAGAGGTTTTATCATTTTTCACCCTGCCTTTTTTTTAAAGACTTCATAACGAAAACATTATCACGTTCCCGTTCCTCAAGAACACCTTCAATATACTTCACAGTTTCCTTGTCCTGCGGAATAACCGTTTTATCCAAAGCATTTACACGACGCTGGGTTTTCTTGACTTCAAGAGCAAGCCTCCAGGCGACAGTTCTTATGCTCGCCATTTTTGTCAGAAGCGTCAAAAGCTCAAAAAAATCCGCCATAACTTCATCGCTGTCTGCAAAAGTTCCCATAAAAGAAGAAAAAAGTCTTCTCTGCGGAAGATTCACATCGATTGTTGTAAAAGACATTCCTGCGATTACAGCCGGCTTTTTTGTGATTTCAAAGTTGTAGTCAATTCCGTGCGCAATACGTTCAACACGGTCGCCGCCGACAGAAACAAGCATTTTTTTCAGCGCAGGATAGGCTTTCTGAACGCACTTGTCAATCTGATTTTCCAGAAGCTTAACCTGCTCAACAATCCGCATAAGCTCCATTACAAGAATCTCGCGCTTTTGCTCAAGCAAGTCGTAGCCTTCAGTACTGATTGCAAGCTGCTCTTTTATTGCGAGAAGATTCGATTTTGTCGGAGCAATATTCAGTTTTGCCATAGTCAGTTCTCTAAAGCTTTTGGAAGATACTTGTCAATCATTTCATTCTTGATTCTGTAAAGCTCTTCGCGCGGAAGAATACTAAGCATTTTCCAGCCCAAATCAAGAGTCTGATCTATTGAGCGGTCTTCGTATTCGCCTTGGGTAAAGAATTTCGCCTCAAGCTCGTTTCCGAATTTCAAGTAGCATTGGTCAAGCTCAGAAAGTTCCTCTTCGCCAATAATGGAAGCAAGGTTTCGGATTGACTTTACTTTGCTGTAAGCGGCAAAAAGCTGGCTTGAAACAGGAGCGTGGTCTTCGCGGGTCATGCCTTCGCCAATTCCGTCTTTCATAAGGCGGCTCAAGCTAGGAAGTCCTGATACCGGCGGATACATTCCCTTCTGGCTCATTTCGCGGTCAAGAACAATCTGACCTTCCGTGATATATCCTGTAAGGTCAGGAATTGGATGCGAAATATCATCGTTCGGCATAGAAAGAATAGGAATCTGCGTAATTGAACCTGTGCTTCCCTGAATTTTTCCTGCGCGCTCATAAAGTTCCGCCAAATTTGAGTAAAGATAGCCCGGATAACCTTTTCTTCCAGGAACTTCACCACGCGTTGTTGAAATTTCACGCAAGGCTTCGCAATAGTTTGTCATGTCTGTCATAACAACAAGAACATGCATATTGCATTCATAAGCAAGATATTCAGCGGCGGTAAGAGCGCATCTCGGTGTAATAATACGTTCAATTGAAGGCGCGTCAGCCAGCGACTGGAACATTACAACTTTTGACAAAACTCCAGACTCTTCAAAAGTATGCTTAAAGAACTGCGCAACATCGTATTTTATTCCCATGCCGGCAAAAACCATAACAAATTCTTCGTTGCTATTGAGGATTTTTGCTTGGCGGATAATCTGGGCGGCAAGCTTGTTGTGCGGAAGTCCGTTTCCAGAGAAAATCGGAAGCTTTTGTCCGCGGATAAGCGTGTTCATTCCGTCAATTGAAGAAATTCCAGTCTGAATAAAATCGCGCGGATAAACACGTGCATAAGGATTTATCGGATTTCCGTTTACATTTACTTTTTTGTCGGAAATAATCTGCGGATAACCGTCTATAGGCTCGCCAAGTCCGTTGAAAATGCGTCCAAGAAGCCCTTTTCCAACACGAAGCTCCATCGGTTCTTCAAGAAATTCCACAGTTGTATTTTCCAAGTCAAGACCAGTCGTGCTTCCGAAAATCTGAACAATCGCAGTTTTTTCATTCAAATCGATAATGCGTCCAGTCTTTTTTTCACCGTTTTTATCGCGGACATAAACAACTTCATCATAAGAGGAATTTTCACTGCGTTTTACAGCTACAATCGGTCCGTCAACAGAAGTCAGTCCTGTATATTCAATTCCTTTCATAGTGCAACATCCTTGCGGTACATTCTTTCAAGTTCCGCCATCTGGTCGTCAAGGTGATTTTGAATAGTTGTAAGCTCGTCAAGCTTGTCGTTTGGAATTTCACTTTTTGCCCTGATTATTTCATTTCGAACAGGAAGCTCGGTAACTTTCAAAAGCGGACAGCCGGATTTTATAACCTTCAGCGCTTTTTCATAGAAAATCATCATAAGCAAAAGTATATTCACCTGTTTTTCCGGAACTGCATAGGCATCAATTGAATCAAACGCATTCTGTTGCAAAAATCCGTTTTTAATCATTTCGCAGACAGTAAGAATAAGACGATCGCTGTCCGGCAAAGCATCCGCGCCAATCAAACGGACAATCTGCTGAAGACGCTGTTCACGTTTGAGCAAATCCAAAGCCTGAACACGAATTGAAGCCCAACGAGGATCAAATTTGTCCCACCAGCCTTTAATTTCCGCAGCATATTCTGAATATGAATCAATCCAGCCAATAGCAGGATAATGGCGCGCATTTGCAAGTTCACGATCCAACGCCCAGAAACAGCGGATAAAACGCTTTGTGTGCTGGGTTACAGGCTCGGAAAAGTCGCCGCCCGCAGGAGAAACAGCTCCAATAACAGAAACTGAGCCTTCCTTTCCGCAGAGAGAATTGACACGACCGGCACGCTCATAGAATTCAGCAAGGCGAGTCGGAAGATACGCAGGATAACCTTCCTCAGCTGGCATTTCCTCCATACGGCCTGAAAGCTCACGCAAGGCTTCTGCCCAACGGCTAGTCGAGTCAGCCATGATTGCAACGTGCATTCCCATGTCGCGGTAATATTCGGCAAGCGTAATTCCAGAATAAAGTGAAACTTCACGCGCCGCAACCGGCATATTTGAAGTGTTTGCAATCAAAATCGTGCGTTCCATCAAAGAACGTCCAGTTCTAGGGTCAATCAAAGTCGGAAATTCAGTCAGAACATCCGTCATTTCGTTTCCGCGCTCACCGCAACCGATGTAAACAATCAAATCCGCATCGCACCATTTTGCAATCGCATGCTGGGTCATTGTTTTTCCAGTACCGAATCCGCCCGGAATTGCGGCAGTTCCACCTTTTGAAAGCGGAAAGAAAACATCAATTACACGAAGACCTGTAACAAGCGGCTGGCTTACTTCGAGTTTCTGAGCAAAAGGACGAGGTTTTCGCAAAGGCCAGTACTGGCTCATCGAAATATTTTCACCAAGCTCTGTAGTAGCGATTGTCTCATCAATTGTATAAGAGCCTTTTCCGGCGAAAGTTTTTAGAACACGTCCGCGGATTGTCGGAGGAACCATTATCTTGTGAACAATAGAACCAGTTTCCTGAACAGTTCCAAGAACCATTCCCGGAGCAATGGAAAGACCTTCGCACATTTCTTTTCCGTCGGAAGGATGAGCTGCAGGAATAAATTCCCATTTCTTTTTATTGTCAATAGGTTCTGTACGCTGGCCAGGGAGCAGAAAAACCCCGCCGTCTTCATACATTTCTTTTAAAGGACGCTGAATTCCATCGTAAATTGTGCCTACAAGCCCAGGTCCAAGTTTAAGTGAAAGAGGACGCTCGCTAGAAACAACCTGCTCGCCAACGTGCATTCCTGTAACATCTTCATAAACTTGAATTGTAGCTTTTCCTTCACTCTGGCGGATTATTTCACCAATAAGCTTTTTTTCGCCAACATCAACAACATCGTAAAGTCCGCATTTTTCAAGGCCTTCAGCATAGACTATAGGACCTGAAATTCGGGTTATTTTTCCAGTAATCATTCAGGCAACCTCCCGCCAAAAAGAGTCTTTGCAAGAAGTTCTCTTTTTTCGTCTAAAATTTCCTTTATTTTTTCATCAAGCGTCAAACGGCAAGTAACAGAACCGTCCAAAGCTTTCAGTATAATTCCTTCCTTTAAATTGAATCCTTCAAGGGTTTCGCGGGAAACAAGATGAACGTCTCCAGCCTCGCATGAAGAAAGATTCTGCGGAAAAACTTTTTTCAGCATAGATTCAGCATCAGAAAGATTGAATCCAACAACAACCGCTGAAATTTTCTTTTCCTGAATTGCTTTTTTTGCACGCTCGCAAAGACTTTGTATAACAAGAAGACGTTTTTTGTCTCCGATAGATTCAAAATACTTATTCATAGCTTCTATAATAGAGCCATAAATGTAAGAAACCAGATAACGCTGCTTTTCAAGAGGAAGCGACGCATTTATATTTTTTTCATAAACAGCAATTCCTTCTGCGGAGATTTTTTCTGCATCTGACTTCGCCTTTTCAATGCGGTCTTGAACTCCGTCAATGAGCTGCTTTGCGCTTTCGTCCGCTTTTGCAAGAATTTTTTCTGCTTTTTTTACACTGTCAGAACGAATTTCTTTGTCCAGAACTTCCGTTGAACGTAATTCTTCCATAAAAAATCTTCCTTGTATGGTTTCGGTATGAACCTTCCGCACAAAATGATTAGTTTTATAAGCCTTAAAATTCAGAGCAAGGGCAATTTTTTCTGCTTCAATAAAATCTTGCAACTGGATTTTTTAGTTTCGCTTAAAATCCTAAATCGATGAATAAAAATTAAACTTGAATTCCAACTGCTTCCCGGATTGAATCAGTAAGAGTTTTTCTTCCCTGAATATGCCCCTGAAGCCCAGGAATTTCCACAATAAGAGGAGCTTTGCCGTGCATCTGCCAAGACTGAATTTCCTTGGACAGCATATCGGCTATGTCTTCCGTAAGGATGAGAACCTTTGGTATGTCGCCAACGGAACCTACGGAAGAATTTTGTCCGGTTGCCTTGTTAAAAGCATCCAAAGCTTCCTGTCTGTTAGAAACAGCTTTGCCTTTTACGCCCGCAAGCATAAAGCCAAGAATCAGTTCCCGTTCTCCAATTACAAAATATTCCATGGTTTTGCTTTTTATGCCAGACTGAATTTTCAACAGTTAAACTGCCAAAAATTCAGCCTTCAGCAAAAAATTCTATTACATTATCATAATGAACAAAGCAACAAGGAATCCCCAAAGACAAATACCTTCAGCAAGACCTACGAAAGGAAGCGCCTTTCCAGAAAGCTCTGCGTTTTCGCTCATTGCGCCCATAGCAGCTGAACCGATTTTTCCAACAGCAGAACCGCCGCCAATACAAGCGATTCCAACAGCAAGAGCAGCAGCTACATATTTTATAGCTCCAGCATTAGAAGCCGCCTGTTCTACAGCCTGCTCTTCAGGAACAGAAGAAGCCTGTGCAAAAACGCCAGCAACAGCAACCAAAAGCATCATTGAGAGAGCAACCAAAAATTTCTTGTTCATAATAAAAACCTCTTGTTCTAAAAATTCTATAAATAAACTGCAAAAAGCAGCTGTCCACAAACTAAACTGTCTCTTTATAAACAAAAGAGAACGGCTTGAATTCACGTCCTGTCTCGCTAAAGAATTTCGAGAAGAACTCGTAGTACTGAAGACGAACAACCTGAATTGCAACAATCATTCCTTCAAGAACTACAACAATAGCATTTCCCAAAATTGCCACAGCAATTCCGCCTGCGCCAGGAGCAAGCTCAACAAAAGTGTTGATAATGTATCCCAAAACTGCGTGGGCAAGAGCAAATGCGCCTACACGGACAAAGCTAACTGTATTTGAAAGATAAGAAGAAATGACTTCAATGATTTCAACTACAGCGCCAATAACCGCGCTAAAAAGTCCGTTTTCCAAAATAGGACGCTCGCCGTCAACAAGCCTCTGGAATATTTCAGAGCAAGCCGTTAAAAACAGCGAAACAGCTATAACAATCCAGTCATAAGCGGCAGGAGAATGCTTAAACAGCGCAACTCTAACCGCAAAAATAATCACATACCAGAAGAAAACCGCGCCTGAAATTCCAGTTTTTCCAAACAAAGCTTTTCCAATCCGGCGCAACGAAAACTGATTTATTATATTTATAATAAGTCCACAGCTGTTAATTATAAAGCCTATTGAAATCGTAAAGCCAAAGAACGCAAACATTCTAGTTATAGAAGCAGGATCGCTTGAAGGCATCATGTGCAGAATCGGAGCGTGCGGAGTTCCAAAAAGTCCTGTAACCCACAAAGCGAACGGACGCAGCAAAGTTTCATTTGCAAAAAATTCGCCGGTAAGAAGTCCCATAATTGTGCTGCTTATTCCTATGCAGCAGAAAATTCCGCCGAACTTTTCCCAGCCTGAAATCTTGATTTTTTTAAGGCAGCAAAGAATTCCTATTATAAGGAAGCACAATCCCTGGCCCGCGTCTCCAAACATAATTCCAAAAAGAACTGTAAAGAACAAAGCAACAAACGGAGTCGGATCAACAGTTCCATACAAAGGCGAGCCATAACTGAAAATCATGCGCTCAAAGTTTGAAACGATTTTTCCGTGCTTAACCTGAACCGGAACTTTTTCCTGCCCTGAAACAACAGACGGAACTTCGGTTGGCAAAAATTCACGTATTCCAGCGCGGCTTTGCGTAAGCTCGTCCAAATCTTTCATTACTTTTCTAATAAGATATGCGGGAATCCAGCCAGTTATTCTATAAACAAATTCCGTGGACTCAAGAGAATTTTCCACAGAATAAATTTGGCTTCCAATCGAATAAATCTGCAAAAGCCTGTAAAGCTCATCCTTGTGAGTTTCCGCAAAATTACGGCGTTCAGTCTGAATTTCCTCAAGGGCAGCGGCGGCTTCAGTTTTATTCCGCTCCAAAGTAAGAAGAACTTCATCAGGAATTCCTTTAAAATCCTTTGGAACTTGAAGCTCTGTAAATCCGGCTTCCTTAAGTTCTCCGTCCAAGGCAAAGCGGGCTTTTTTTGACGAAGCGGCAAGAATTCTTGAATCATCATCGCCAAGCTTTACAATAATTCCGCGTGAACCAAGCCGGGCTTTTAAATCATCAATTTTTTCAGGATCTATTTTTCCGATTCGCAAAGTAAGAAAAGAAAGCGATTCAAGATCTGAATAAGAAACTTTCAGATTTGCAAAAGCCAAAGCTTCTTTGTATGCGGAAACTGCCCTTTTTTCCTCGTCAGCGGCGGTAAGCTCTTTTTTATGAATATCTTCAACTGAATCAATAATTTTTGTCGCGCTTTCAAAATCAGCATCAGAAGGAAGCGGAACAGAACCTTTGTATCCGTCCAAATCAGGCAAATCCAAAGCCGCCCTAACTTGCTGAAGCCGCTCAAAAACAGAAGCATCCGGGTTAAGTCTTTTTGCAGAGTCAGAAGAATCAGAGGCAAATTCCTGCTGGAACTGAAATTCGCCCAGCTCGCCAAGGTATTTAAGAACAGAATGTATGTCTTCCCGCAAAACCATAAGCTCAATAAGACGCATTGTGGTTGTTCTAGCCATTTATTACCTCCAAGGCTCCAGTCATCTGCATAGCCTGCGATGAATCTATGCTAAGCCGCAGACTTTCAGAAGCCGTGCGGATATTGTCAAGTTCGTTTCTTTTTATAATAAACCAGCAGACAATCGGGCAAGCCGTAAACGGATATTTATGGAAAAGTTTGTACGCTTTTTTTACATAAAGACTTTTATACGAATTAGAAATCCACCTAGGATCTATTGTCCATACAACGCCTTCCTCATGCGGATTCAAAAGCTTGCTGTATTTCCAGTTTTTCCAGGCATCGTAATTGTCCAGTTCCCAGTCCAGCGTCCTTATAGCTTCATAGGCAAGCGGATCTGAATTTTCCTTTTTTTCTGTTGAATAAGCCAAAAGCGGAATAATTTCTTCCTTTTGCATTTTATAGTAAAAACGAAGCCGGATTGCCCAGACAATATTGTCTATTCTGATTTTTTCACCAATCAACTTAAGAATTTCTTCCCTGCAAGACGAATGAACCTGCTTGGCGGCATTCCAAAGCGACATAATGTAATGGCAGTCAAGCTTGTAATTCGCCAGATGCTGCTCGGAAACAGGGGGAATATTATTGTACCAAGAAAGCGGTCCGCCGGATGTAATTGAAGCGATGTCCGGCCATTTATCATAATTTATTATATTAAAAGGAGTTATCTTTTGAACATCAGGGATTTTCTTTTCTCCAAGTGAAAGAGAAGCTGAAATGTCCTTAAGATTTTCATAGTCAAAACTTCTAAGCAAAGTCAAAACAATGCTGTCCGGCTCTGAATAATTCCCAACAAGTTTTTTATAGTCGTAAATAAAACGCTCAAAAGCTTCCTGCTCCAAGGCGTGAGCCAAAAGAGTTTCTGGAACAACAGGAACTTCTTTCTTAAACAAAAAAGCCCACAATTCCTGCAATGTGTGAAAAGAAAACAACTGCCTTGCGCGTTCCCCAACATAAGACCGGGCAAGCATACCGCTGGCTTTTGCATAAACATAAGAATCAGCGGCGGACTTATCCATTGCCATATCGCTCTCCTATGAAAAAAGAATTTTATCCATAAGAGCGTTAAAAGACGTATAATCCTTTTCGCTTGAATTCAAATTCTGTTTATAAGATTCTATGTCTGCGGAATGTTTTTTTTCTATAGCGGATTTTGTATCTTTTTCTTTCTGCTCAATTTCAGAAACAACAGCGGAATACTTAGCCTTGAATTCAGATTCAGCCTGAGCACGTGCAGCTGCGATTTTTTCATCTGCCCTTTTCTGCGCGTCAAGCACTGTTGTAGAAGCTTCTTTTTCTACATCAAGAAGATGTGTAATAATATCAATTTCTTCAGCAGCCATTATGTACTCCAAATAAAAGTTTTAGCTTTCTATTGAGATTCAGCCTCGCACAAAGCATCGAATACTTCCTGCGGTGAAGTTTTTTCAAACAGTTTTGTTATAAAAAGAGGATCTTGCAGAACAACGGCAAGTTCTTTTAAAATCTCAAGAAGAATATTATTGTCGTTCAGACCGCACAAAAGCATAAATACAAGATTTACAGGAGAACCGTCCAAGGCATCATAATCAATACCTTTGCGGCTTATTCCTATTGCTCCGACACAGCCTTTTACAGAACTACAAATTCCATGCGGAACTGCGACACCGTGCATTATGCCAGTACTCATTTGAGCTTCACGTGCATGAAGAACAGACAGAGCGTCGTCTCTGCTAACTTCCGGGTGTTCAGAATGGATAACTTGCACCATTTCCTCAAAAAGCTCGTCTTTGTCTTCGCTTTCAAGGTTTACAATTATGCTTTTAGGAGAGAATATTTTTGAAAAAACCATATTACCATCCTTAACAATAGAGCCGCAAAAAACAAGCAGCTTTATTTTTCAGCAGGGCTAAGCTCCTCCTGAAGCCAGCTTCCGTTATCCTCAGAAGAAGCCTGTTCTCCCTGAATTTCCTTTACAGTAGATGACAAGTCTTCCTTTGCAGGAGCTTTGTTCAAAAGTGAAATTCCAAAAGCAGTTACAAAGAACAATGCGGCAAGAACACCAGTTGTTTTTGTAAGAACACTCGCTGAACGGGCGCCAAAAGCTGTAGACTGTCCGCCGCCAAAAGCGCTTCCCATGCCATTATTTTCTTCATTCTGAACAAGAACAAGAAGAACTAAAAGCACACAAATAATTACAAACGCAATGAGAAGGATTGTTTTTAAAACAGCCATTTTTTACTCCAAACACCGGACATTCCCGGCAAAATTCATTTTTAGTCTCATTATAATAATGAAATATTTCCGTTAGGTCAATTAAGAATTATAAAAACAATAGATTCCAAGCAGCAACTACAAAATTAATCATAGAAAAAATAAATTATCCTTAACTTAACAATTTTCTAATCGGAATTTTACAGTTCACATTTATCTTTTTGTAAAACAAAATCAAAGAGGTTCTTTATGAAAAGGCAATTATTTTATGCTTTGGCAGCAGCGGCGGCTTTTCTGCCGGTTTCCTGCGCCTCAACATCAAAGGCTGGATTGGACTCAGCTTCTCCGTTTGAAAAAGTCGGCCTGGACGGAAGCAAAGTTCCATACACAATTCTTGCAAAGACAGCAGACGGAGTTGAAATCCAGAACGGCGGATACGGCTCGGACGCATGCGCCCATCCAACGGATTCAACTCTCTTCTATCTGTTGACAGACCGCGGGCCGAACATCGACTTTAAGGGCGGAAGCGGAAAAGGAAAAATGTTCCCGGTTCCTTCTTACGCGCCAAGAATCGGGCTTTTCAAGATGAACGATGACGGCTCAGTTTCGCTTGTAAAGGAAATCACTCTTAAAACTCCTGACGGAAAAGATATAACCGGGCTTCCAAATCCTGCCGGAAAAGGCGCGACCGGAGAAATCGCCTACGACCTTGACGGAAACATTCTTGGAACAGACGAGTACGGACTTGACAGCGAGGGAATCGTTGCTATGAAAGACGGAACTTTCTGGATTTCTGATGAATACGGGCCGCACATTGTCCATTACGACGCGGACGGAAAGCAGATTGAAAGAATAAGCCCGTTCGGAATGGACACAGGAAAAAGACATCTTCCGGCAGTTCTTGCGCGCCGCCGTGCAAACCGCGGAATGGAAGGGCTTGCGGCAACTCCTGACGGAAAAACTCTTGTCGGAATCATGCAGTCCACACTTTTCAATCCCTCAAAAAAAGAGATTTCAAACAAGCAGCTTGTGCGCATTGTAACTTTTGACATTAGAACTGGAAGCACAAAGCAGTACGCTTATATCCAGAACAAGGAGACAGACTCAACCTGCGGAATTACGGCTCTTTCAGACACAGAATTTGCTGTGATTGAGCGTGACGGAAAGTTTTCTGGCGAAAAGGAAGCGCATAAGTATCTTTTCAAGATTGACATTAAAGGCGCGACCGACATAACAGGAGAAAATCCAGAATCTAAAGAAGGACTTTTAATAAACGGCAAAACTCTTGAGCAGTGCAGCACGGAAGAGATTGAGGCGGCTGGAATCAAGCCTGTAAAAAAGGAATTCCTTGTTGACCTTGTGGAATATCTTCCGAACAAGTATCCGCACGACAAGCTTGAAGGCCTTTGGATTTTAGACAGCAGCACAATCGCCGTGGCAAACGACAACGACTTTGCAATAAATGTTGAAAACAACCAGCTTGTGCAGAAAAAACTCCCCGGAACAGGCAGCATTGACGACGACGTGATTTATGTAATAAAGCTTCCAAGGAGTTTGAGATAAAAAATCTGCAATAAAATAAAAAGGAGCTAAGATAAAAACAGACGAAAATAGCGTCTGTTTTTATCTTTAAAAGTTTGCGTTGCAAACTTTCTTATCATCAGTTGTTTCTCACTTCGTTGCGAAACAACTTAAAAAGTCAATCCTAAAACTGAAGTTTTTATCTTGACTTTTTATGGAAACTAGCTATGAAAAATAGTTCAGTTCCTTTTTTATTAGATTAAATAATTTTCAGAAACAATTTATTTCAGCAAGATCAAACGCATTAAAGAAATTTTTCAGCATGCAATTTTCAAATTCTTCCACATTTATGCCGCGGATTTCGCAAGTCTTTTCATAAACCTGCTTGATTTGCAGCGGAGACGTTTTTTCTTCGTCTTTTAAGGTCTGGTACGGAGCGTCCGTTTCTAAAAGAATTTTTTCTTGCGGAAGTTCTTTTACACAGCCAATTGATTTTTTGTTTCCGTTTAGCAAAGGCTTTCCAAAAGAAAAATACGCATTTATTCCGTGGTTCAAAATTGAAATGGCATCTCTTGCAGTGAAAGCAAATGAATGAAAAACAACCGAAGCGCATTTTTTTAATCCGGCTGAATAATAAAACACAAGATCCAGCGCCTTTCTATCATGGATTACAAGAGGAACTTTATGCTCCGTGGCAAGTTCAAGGCAAACTTCAAATGCTTTTTTCTGCTGAACTGCGCAAGATTTTAATTCCGGTGTAAAAAAGTCAAATCCAGTTTCTCCAACTGCAAGAATTTTTTTTTGAACTAAAAGGCTTTCCAAAAAATCAGCATTTTCAAGCAAAGGTTTCTGCGGATGAAGACCAAATGCGCATAAAACTTTTCCGCCGCTTTTTGAAGCAATTTCTTCCTGAACAAAAAATTCTTCTTTTGAATGAGCGCATGAGCAGCAAAAATGAGCCGGAATAAAGTTTTCACATTCGGCAATATGCAAATGAGAATCGCAAAGCATTAATCAAAGCCTCCAAATAAATAAAAAGCTAAACACATTCATTAAAAAACCGAAAATATAATAAGGCTAAGGAATTTTTCCGTATTCAAGCAGCATTGCTTATAATACTAAAGCGAGGTGCAATTTATGGCATACTACACACTTAAAACCATAGCGAAGACAAACGATTACATGGCAGTTCTAAGAGAAACAGAAGACGGATACGTTGTGCGCATTGTAAGAGACAAAGACGGCTACGATGAAATAACAACAGACTTCATCTCCCGCACATTGTTCGAATCTTGCCTTAGAACCGGCTATCTTACAAAAATTGAAGAGCCAGCCGCAAAGATGGCAGTAAACGCCTAAGCTCCCGGCACAAACTTTTCAATTAAGTCAACAGCAGCCAAATACCTAGCTTCCTTGCTTGTTTCGCGGGGAAGCCAATGTATTTTTACGCCTTTACGCTCCATTCCGCGGAACCAAGTTTCCTGCCGTTTCGCAAAATGGCGTATAGAAGCGCACAGCTGGCTTTCCATTTCTTCCTTTGAATTGATTTTTCCTTCCAAATAGAAACTTACAAATCTGTACTCAAGCCCAAGTTTTTCAAGGCGTTCCCACGAAAATTGCTTGTGAAGATTTTCAACTTCTTCAATCATGCCTTCTTGAATTCTCTGGCGCAGGCGAATTTCAATATTTTTGTAAAGCTCATCTCTGTTTAAAGTTGTGCCGATTACAAGAGGCTCAATTTTAGGGCGGCTCAAAAGTTCACTTCTTGCTTTTATTCCTTCTGGACTTGCCTTGAAAAGTTCAATCTGCAAAGCCTTTACAACACGTTCCTTTATAGCAAGATCGCTTTTGTTGTGCAGTTCAGGCTTAAGAGACAAAAGCATAGCTCCAAGCTCTTCAAGTGATTTTTTTTCAAGTTCATTTTTCTGCTCAAGATTTTCTGGAACGGTAAGAAGGTCGTAGCCGCGCACAACGGAATCAAGATACATTCCAGTTCCGCCTGCTACAAATGCAAATTTTCCCTGCGACTTAAGAGAATTGAAAGTTCTGTAAAAATCCTGCTGAAAACAAAACACGTTGTACTCAGAGTCCAAAGTTGCAATGTCTATAAGATGATAGGGAATCTGCCTTCCATTTATGGAATATTCAGACAAATCTTTTCCGCTTCCAAGATCAAGCCCTTTGTACACTTGCCTTGAATCCGCGGAAATTATATCCCAGCCGAATTTGTCTGCAAGGCGAACCGCAATGGCAGTTTTTCCCACAGCGGTAGGTCCAAGCAGAACTACGCAGTTTACATTTTTATCCTGCATCAAATTAAATCACCCGGCACACAGCGCATTTAAGATATTCGCTCTTAGGATAGCCCAGAAGAATTGGATGGTCAGGAGCCGCTCCAAGTTTTTCCAAAACCTGAACACGCTTATGGCTGTCCATCGCTGAATGCATAAGCATTGAATAAAATGTATTTTCATCAAAATAATGAGAGCAAGAGCAGGAAACAAGAATTCCGCCTTCATTAAGAATTCTCATAGCGCGCAAATTTATTTCCTTGTATCCGCCGTAAGCCTTTTCAATTTTTCCAGCTTTCTTGGTAAACGCTGGAGGATCAAGAATAATCACATCGAACTTTTCGCCGCTAGCTTCGTACTGCTTAAGAAGGTCAAACACATCAGCACAAACAGCCTTCATTTTTTCTTCAGCACCGTTAAGCGCAATATTTTTTTCAACCATATCCACGGCTTCCTGCGAAATGTCCACACTTACAACTTCACGCGCACCAGCCTTTACAGCATTAAGCCCGAACGCTCCTGTATGCGTAAAAGTGTCCAAAACTTTTTTTCCATGGCAGAATTTTTTAATTTTTTCACGGTTGAATTTCTGATCAAGAAAGTAGCCGGTCTTTTGTCCGCGGGCAATGTCAACAAGCAAATGAACTCCGTTTTCTTCTATTTCAATTACTTCCTGCCCTGCCTTGCCAATCCAGCCGGATTTTTCTGCAAGTCCTTCTTTTTCACGCACAGCCGCATCGCTTCTTTCAAAAATAAAATCAGGCTTTACAAAATCTTTGAGCGCGCCAAGAATTTCATTTCTAAACTTTTCACACGCAAGAGCCAAAAACTGAACGACAAGATAAACTTTGCCTTTTGAAACATATTTTTCCACAATAAGTCCGGGAATAAAATCAGCCTCGCCAAAAACAAGACGGCAGCTGTCATCGCTTTTAAAGCTAAGGTTTCTGATATTTACGGCATCCCGGATTTTCTTTGCCCAAAAGCCTTTCATGTCTTCCAAAATTTTATCCGCGTGCAAGGAAGAAATCATGCGCACAGTAATTTTTGACTTTCTGTTTATTACTCCGCTGCCAAGAAATCCTCCGGCATTGGAACAGACTTCGACAATAGTTCCGTCCTCCACAGCGCATTCTTCAAGAGACGAAGTTTTCATGCCTTCATCAAGCGGAAACTTTACAGTTGAAATTTCATTATCGTAAACCCACGGAAATCCCTGAGAAATCTCACGGTCTTCTTTAGGCTTTAACATAATTCTTACAGTTTTATTCATTTTTAATATTCCTTAAAAAAAAGCCCTGCGGCTTGCGCAGAGCTTTTCTTTTTCTGCCGGATTCCCCTGTCAAACAGGAGAATGACATTTTGTTTTAAACGGAATTCTGCAATTATTTTGTAGCCAAAATAGCGATTCCTGGCAATGTTTTTCCTTCAAGGAATTCAAGTGAAGCACCACCGCCTGTTGAAACGTGACTCATCTTGTCTGCAAGGTGGAACTTGTTCACAGCGGCAACAGAGTCACCACCGCCAACAACAGTCATTGCGCCGCGTCCAGTTGCCACTGCGACAAGGTTTGCGACAGCTTCAGTTCCCTTTGCGAATGCGTCAAATTCAAATACGCCTACAGGTCCGTTCCATACAACAGATTTTGCTGTTGAAAGAACATCCTTGTAAAGGGCGATAGTCTTAGGACCGACATCCATAGCCATAAGATTGTCCGGAATATCAACACCGTCAACAGCAACTGGAGTAGCATTAGCGTCGAATTTATCTGCAGCAACATGGTCAACAGGAAGAACAATCTTAACACCTTTAGCTTCAGCGTCTTTCAAAAGTTTTTTAGCTGTGTCGATAAAGTCATCTTCAACCAAAGAGATTCCGACCTTGTGTCCCTGAGCCTTAAGGAATGTGTAAGCCATACCGCCACCGATTACAAGAACGCTTGCGTTCTTAAGAAGTGATTCAAGAACCGCAATCTTTGAAGAAACTTTTGCACCGCCGATAATTGCAACCTGCGGTTTTGGAGGATTTTCAACCATTGGCTGGATATATTTTACTTCTTTTTCCATAAGGAATCCGCCAACAGACGGAACAGGCATGAATTTAGCAATTGAAGCTGTAGAAGCCTGATCGCGGTGAGCAGTTCCGAAAGCATCGTTTACAAAAATATCACCGTAAGTAGCAAGCTCTTTTGCCATAACATCGCGTTCTGCAGAATCTTTTGAAGTTTCTTCTTTGTGGAAGCGGACATTTTCAAGCATTGCAACCGCGCCTTCTGGAAGAGCATCGATTGCAGCCTTCTGTCCGAGCGCATCAGGAAGGAAAGTAACTGGTTTTCCAAGTTTTGCGGCAAAATATTCAACAACCGGCTTCATGCGGTTCTTGCCGTTGATAAATTTTTCTGAATCAGCATCTGTCCAAGTTTTTCCAGCTTTTTCAGCCTTCTCTTTTGCTTTTTTCACATCTTTGTTAGGGTCACCAAGATGGCTCATAAGAACAAGCGAGCGCGGTTTCTGCTCAAGAATATATTTAATTGTAGGAAGAGCCGCCATAATACGTGTGTCATCCTGGACAACACCATCTTTCATAGGAACGTTAAAATCAACGCGCATGATAATGCGTTTGCCTTTAAGATCAACGTCTTTTACTGTTTTAATCATATAAAATATCCTCCATGGAATTTTGTACTTATGTTACAAAAATAATATAACAAATCCGCAATTGTTTCAACTTTTCAATACGAAGAAACTCATGCTAAATAATTGCTTTTATAAAATCACTGTCATTACCGTGTCTGGCACTGCGATGTTTACGAAGCAAACCCGGTTAGCAATCTACTGTAAATTTTCATAGATTATCGGGTCAAGCCCGATAATGACAATAAACGATATTCATGTTAAATAATCGTTCTTATCAAGTGAATCAAATCGTTTTCTCTTGAAGCCGGACGAAGCGATTCTTTCAATGATTCAAGCTCAGCTTTTCTTGCTTCTTCTGTTGCAGGATCTCCGCTTGCATTTGCAGCCGGGCGGTTGCCAAGCGTAGAAGTTTCTTTTTCAGGATTCTTTGTAAGAACAATTTCATCGCCAACATTCAGCGTGTCATAAAATCCGTTTTTCTTATAAACGCCTTCTGAAATTTCCTCGTCAGCATTTTCAACTTTGAATGTTCCAAGAAAATCTTTTTTGTTATACGAAACTCCGGGACCTGAATCTTTTGTTATAACGCTTCCCTTGCGGACAATGTCGAACTCTGAATCTTTTGAAACTCCGTCATTTTTTCCAAGGTCAACAAGAAGCTGTCCGTGAACATTGCGCAAAACTTTTCCGCGGATTGGAAGAATATCCAAAACTCCCTGCCGGAATCTTTGCAAAGCGCGCGCCACACAGTCGTTTCCAGTTCTGTAAACATGGACTTCGGAAGTTTTTGTTCCTGTTCTAGCCGAATAAATAACAGCATCAAGCGAATATGTGCGTTCAGTTTCAGAAGCAGTCAAAATTATAAAATAGTCGCGCCCGGAATTTCTTGCAAGCCGGAACGCCTCGCCGTAGCCGCTAACTGGCTCAGACTGAACATCAACATAAGCGGAAGGAACTCCGTTAAAAACATCTTTTGCAGCTAGCGCGGAAATTTCCTCCAAGTCGGCATGGAACAGCTGGACTGGCTTTTTTGTATAATAAATTCCAATGTTCCATCTTGTCTTGTCCAAATAAAATGGATCTACATTCCAGCGGGAAGCAATGTTGTTCCGCAAAAGACTTTCGTAAACTTCAATCGCGTCATCGTTCTTTATCTGCTCGCGAGTTCTTTTTGCCGCAGGTGAATTTTCGTTTGTCTGAATTTCTGATTCTGCGGAAACTTCATTTTCTCTTATGAATTTCAGCTGCTGAAGATAAAGCTCGTAGTGTCCGTCGCGCTCAAGCATATCGGCAAACGACTGCCTGATTTTATTGTTAAGCGGAGAAACAGAAAGCGCCTTTTGATATTCGTAGCGTTCTGCAATTCCATCAAAGTTGCGGCCATATTCTTCCGCCTTTGCCGAATGAAAAACAGCCCAAGTGTTCCGCCTTGAATCTTCAATTGAAAGATAACTTCCTGCAAGCTGCTCAAGAGCATTCCGCATAATTTCATCTTGCGGCGCAATTGAAAGTCCAGTTTCATAAGTTTCAATCGCATCTTCATTTTTGCCAAGCTTTTGAAGTGAAAGACCTTTTAAATACCAAGCGTCAACAGAATCTCTGTTCCGCCCGATTCTAAAGTCGCAAATATCAGTGACTTCATTGTATCGTTTCTGCGCATAAAGAATTCCAGCTAAAAGAGAATACGCCTTGTCAAAGTTTCCGTTGATAAGAACTGCGCTTCTTGCTCGCTGCTCGGCACTTTTGTAGTCGCCGTTTTTCGCAGAAAGATATGCCGCCATGTAATGAACTTCCGGCTCGCCGCTGTAAAAGGAAAGAGCCTGCCTTATGTAGTTTTCAGAAACTTCTGACTTTCCCATTTCCGCGCTTACAAGAGCAAGGCTTAAAAGTGCTTTTCTATTTGAAGCGTCGCGTTTTAAAGCATCCTGATAACGGTTTTCCGCAACAGTAAGACGGCCGTCAAGCAAATCAAGTTCTGCAAGTCCGAATCTCGCGTTTACATCGTTTGGATATTTTTTTAAAATCTGATTGAAAACGTCTTTTGCTTCGTTTACTTTTCCAAGAGAAATCAAAGACAAGCCTTTTAAATTTTGAATATCGCTGAAATTGCGCGCATATTTTGAAGCTTCGTCCGCATACTGAACGGAAAGATCATAGCTTCCAAGCGCATAATGGCAAAGCGCAAGATTGTAAAGAGCGTCTCCATACTGCGGATTCAGCAAAAGAGCTTCCTGATAAAGGTCAACCGCGTCAAACCACCTGCTCTGCTGCTGAAGTTCCTGCGCCTGCTTAAAAAGCTCCAAGGCAGATTTCTTTTGGGCGCATAACGGATACGCAAAAATCAAAAGCAGAAAAGCAAGCGTAAAACTATGAAAAATATTTCTTTTCATTTTAACTCCGTGGAAACCTTGGAAAAATCAGTCTTCTTTTTTCCGCATTATTTTTATTGTGTCAACCTTGTGGCCTTCCATTTCCTGAATAATAAAATCCCACTGGTTCCATGAAATCTTTTCAAACTTTACAGGAATTTTTCCGAACAAGTCGAACACAAATCCGCCCAAAGTATCAAAGTTTTCTGTAGGAAAATCCGAGCCGATTTCTTCATTTAAAGTGTCAAGGTCAACACGCGCATCGCAAATCCAGGCGTTTTCAGAAAGCGAAATTATGTCCTCATGCTCATTGTCAAATTCGTCCTGAATGTCGCCAACAATTTCTTCTATAATATCTTCCATGCAGACAATCCCGGAAACTCCGCCGTACTCGTCAATGCTTACCGCAATATGAACGTGCCGTCTTTTAAATTCGCGCAAAAGGCTGTCGATGTGCTTGCTTTCTGGAACAAAATAAGGCTTGCGGATTATTTTTTCCAAGTCAATCGGAAGTTTTTCTGCAAGAGTTTTTATCAAGTCCTTTACATAAAGAATTCCAACAACATTGTCTATTGAACCGGAATAAACCGGAATGCGGGAATGACCGCTTTCTGTAACCTTTTTTAGAAGCTCTTCTTCTGGAGTTTCCATTGAAATAAAATCAACATCGATTCTAGGAACCATTACTTCCTTTACGGTCGTTACCGCAAGCTCTTCAACTCCCTGAATCATGTCGTTTTTTTCTTCAGCTAAAATTTCCTGCTGGGCTTCTTCTGCGGCAGAGATTTTCTGATCGTTTTTCTTTGAATTTTCTTTTTTAAGTCCAAACATACAATTTCCTATTTTTCAGTTTCTTCTATTATAATTTCCTGCTCTAATTCTTTCATCAGTTTTTTTTGCAGAACAAGCATTTCGCATTTTGGCTCCACATTTTTTTCAACGTGCTCTTCTCCGTGGTCATATCCGTTCAAATGAAGAATTCCGTGGATTATAAGCCGCTTTAGCTCTTCGTTCTGGCTCACTTCAAAATACTCTGAATTTTTCGGCAAAGTGTCAACGCTTATTGCAATATCTCCAGCCTGAAGCCAAACAACATTGTCTTCGTCAGTATATTTTTCGCCGTTTTCAAAACTCAAGACATCAGTGGGGCTATCTATATTTCGGTAAGTTTTATTTAAATACTGAATATATTCATCGGAGCAGAAAAGAATAGAAAATTCCTCGCCGTCCCAGCCGCATTTCTGCATGACTTTTTGCGCGAAAGGCTCAATTTTTTCTATCCAGACAGGAGAAGTTTTTCCGTCTTCCATGCCCACAAAAATCTGGTTTCCCATTACTTTTTTTCCTTTATAATTTTTTCAGCCTTGTCTTTTAAGGATTTCTTGGAATTTTTATCTTCCTTCACAATTTTTTCTTTTTCTGGCTTTTCAGATTTTTTATTTTCCGCGGAAGCTGAATTTTCCTGCTGCTGAGCCTGCGCCTGAGGAGGAAGCGGAATCTGGTGAACTTCGTTTGTGTCCGGGTCTTTCTGGTCAGGATACTTTGTGCGGCTGTGATAGTAGCCTGCAAGAATCTGAACAAAAGCGTCGTGAATTTTTGTAATGTCGCGGAAAGTAAGGTTGCAGTTTTCAAGCTGCTTGTGCTCGATTTTTCCGTAAATCAAAGTTGTTATAAATTTTTCAAGGCGCGGAACAGAAGGCTTTTCCAAACTGCGGCAGGCGGCTTCAACTGTATCGGCAAGCATGACGATTGCACTTTCTCTTGTTGTAGGCGGATTTCCAGTGTAAGAATAATCTTCCGGGTTCGCATCCGGGTCAATCGCTTTTGCCTCATTGTAAAAATATGCAATGACCTGATTTCCGTGATGCTCGCTTATTATGTCGATTATCTGCTTTGGAAGACGCAACGCACGCGCTTTTTCAACACCTCGCTTAACATGGCTTCTGATTATGCTCACAGAAAGAGACGGATTTATTTCAGTGTGAATATTTTCTCCGGCAGTCTGATTTTCCACAAAGTACTCAGGATTATCAAGTTTTCCAATGTCGTGATAATATGCGCCGACTCTGGCAAGAAGAGGATTCGCTCCGACTTCATTGCACGCAGCTTCCGCCAAGCTTGCAACCATAAGCGAATGGTTATAAGTTCCGCTCGCAGTAACAAGCATTTTTTTCATCGTAGGATTATTCAAGTCGCTCAAATCCATAAGACGGAAAAGAGAAGCCGTGTTCAGCAAAAGTTCCAGAGGCGTAAGAAGTCCAAGGCAAAGAATGCCGGAAAAAAATCCGTTCAGGGCAACTCCAACAATCGCGCCAAGCCCGTCATACAAAGAATCGCTGAAAATAATTTTGAAAATCATCAGGAAAACAACATTCAGCAAAGACTGAAGCACAGAAACCAAAACCATGTCTGTTCTTCTGTTGATTTTTCTTACAAGACGCGCGGAAGCAAAAGAAGTTGAAAGCACAAACAAAAACGGAACAATCTGATAAGAAGAAGCATTTAAAACCGAAAGCGAAATAATCAGCGAAAAGAAAACCGCATTAAGCTGCCCGAACAAAATCGCCACAAGGAACACGCAAACGGAAGACGGAATAACAGCGCAGATTGCATAAGGAGACGCAAAGTAAACGGACTTGGAGCCAAAAATCACAGAGCTAAAAATCATAATGTAAAAGCAGCACTCTGTAACAAGCTCCTTGAATTCAATCATCTTGACTTTAAAATAAATTTTACTGCAGCAAAAGAAAAGCAAGGCGCACATCAATATGTGGTAAATCACAGAATTTGCAAAAGCCCTGTAATCCACGTAAACAGCAGACTCTGACATTTTTTTTAGCTTTGCGTAGCCTTCTTCTGTAATCGGAAATCCTTTTCTTATGACTTTTTCTCCAGCCTGAACTTCAATCGGATTTTCATAATCGGAAGGAAGCGACTTTACAGCCTTTATTGTAACGTCGGAAATTTGCCCGATTTCATAGTCATTTATATTGAAAGAAGAAACTGTCGAAGCTGTGGAAATTTTTACAAAGACAAGTCCGACTGTAACAAGAAAAGTCACAAAGGTCAAAATAACCACCGGATAATTCTTCTTAAGATATTTTGAAAAAGCTCCTGTTAAAACAGAAAAAAAAGTCTGTTTATTTTCATCTTTCTTCATTTTCATAAGCCTGTATAATTTTTTTAACCAACCCGTTTCTTACAACGTCTTCCGAAGTCAGCTCAGCAATCGAAATTCCTTCCACACCTCTAAGAAGATTCAAGGCATGAAGAAAACCAGAAGGAGTCCTTTTTGGCAAGTCAACCTGCGAAGGATCTCCTGTTACAAAGACTTTAGACGTCTCTCCCATTCTAGTTAAAAACATTTTCATCTGCTCAGAAGTTGTATTCTGGGCTTCATCAAGAATTATAACGCTGTTGCTTAAAGTCCGTCCACGCATATAGGCAAGCGGCGCAATTTCTATTATACCGTTTTCTGTAAGTCTTTTTATAGTATCTGAAGGCAAAACCGCATTTATTGAATCAAACAGCGGTCTTATATATGGATTTATTTTGTCCTGCAAGTCTCCCGGAAGAAAACCAAGACTTTCGCCGGCTTCAACAACAGGGCGCGTCAAAACTATAGACTTTACTTTGTGGGAAAGCAAAAGCCGCAAAGCTTCCGCAACAGCAAGAAAAGTTTTTCCAGAGCCTGCAGGTCCGCTTGCAAAAACCAAATCAGAACTACGCATCTTTAAAATCAATGAAGACTGGCCTTTTGTGCGCGGAAAAACTTTTTTTGTTCCGCCCGGAATTGAAATAGACAAATCCAAATCAGCATTGTTATTCAATACAGACTGAATCAATTCTGAATCAGAAACATTTTGGCTTGCCGCAGAAAATTCATCAAGAATGCGGTCAACTGCAAAACGGAACTGCTGTTCAATGTAAGAATCTCCGCAGTCAATGGAAAGCTCGTTTCCTCTGGCAAAAACAGGAACTCCAAGAAAAGATTCCATGAGTTTTAGATTGCTGTCATTTGTTCCGCAGATACGTGAAAGATAAGATGAGTCGGGAACAATAATCGTATACGAGGACACTGCGCAAAAATCTCCGTTTTCTATTTGAAGAATTGTAGCATAAGAATTTGGAGAGCGCAAACAAAAGGACTACTCATCCTTTTCTTCTTTCCTGTCAAAATAGCCGGACTTTTCAAGATGCTCGCGGCGGCTTACAACAAGGCTTATAAGTTCCTGATACATATTGAAGTCAACTTCAACGGCAATCGGAAGAATAAAATATTCAGTTTCATCGCAATAGCGTTCAATAAATTCATTGCTCGTTACAAAGCCAAGGCTTATCATGTTGGAAATTCTGTCGGCGCATTTTAAGATTTTTGCGCGCTGGCTTCCGTTGTCTATAATCGACTTTAAATATTCGCTCTTTAGCTGCCCCGGACGTTTTGTAACTTCCTTTACAAGCTCAAGAACTTCAGGGCCGTCAGAATCAGCATTGCGGATAAGATTTTCATCAAATCCCGGAATGTCTTCTATTGTATCATGCACGCAGCTCGCCTTCAAAAGGATATTGT
Source organism: uncultured Treponema sp. (assembly GCF_934725225.1). Lineage (NCBI taxonomy): Bacteria > Pseudomonadati > Spirochaetota > Spirochaetia > Treponematales > Treponemataceae > Treponema > uncultured Treponema sp. Next base: position 203,428 of record NZ_CAKVAM010000002.1, on the reverse strand, counting down.
CGATGTAGCCGTAGTCAATGAGAATGCTCATTGTATCAAGCTGATGGCGGAACATATTTCCTCCTGCGAACCTTGCCTTGCCAATCAAAGCTGTGGCAATCTGCATATAAGGCGCAAGATAGATGTTCTTAAGCTGAAGCATATGCTCGTTGTCCATCTGCTGGGGCTTTTCCACCGCCATTTCGTATTTTCTTTTCATAAGAATCCTCCTGAAGGCAAATCTTTTGAAAAAGTTCCGGCTACAAATTCTTCAAGTACAAATTAAGCTTTTCTATGCGGCGCTGAGCTTCTTCCATGCGGTTTCTTTCTTCCTGAACAACTTCGGCTGGAGCGTGCTCGGCAAATTTTCCGTTCAGCTTGTTTGTGCTTCTGCGGACATTTTCTGTTTCATATTCAATGTCGCGTGTAAACTTCTGCCTTAGCTGCTCTTTATTCACGCTTTCATCAACCAAAAGGAACGCTTCGAATCCAGTACCGACAGCTCCAATTGATTTTTCAGGATTTGATTCCACAAAGTCAACCTTGCTGATTCCAGCCAAAAGGCAAACCATGTCTGTCTTTTCTTTTATTACTTCCGCGCTTGAGCCTTTGGAAATTTTTACGGCAATGTGAAGTTTGCTTGCAGGATCGATTCCGCATTCAACACGAAGTCCGCGCAAAGTCCTTATAAGCTCCTTTAAAGTTTCAAATCGCTCTGTAATTTCTTTGTTCACACGGCTTGCTTTTTCCTCTGGATACGGAGCTGTAACAAGAAGTCCTGTGTATTCATCGGAAGGAAGAATTTTCTGCTCGCCGGCTTTCTTGCGGTTTTCCACAATCTGAGACAAAGGCAATTTTGAATAAATTTCTTCTGTAACAAAAGGAATGTACGGATGAAGCAAACGAAGGCTTTCTTCAAGAACATTCAGCAGAACAGAAACCGCGCGGTCTTTTTCGTGGTCATCTCCATTCTTAAACGAAAGCTTTGTGGCTTCAACATACCAGTCGCAGAAATCGTTCCAGAAATATTCATAGATTGCAGAAGCACCGTCGTTGTAACGGTAGCCTTCAAAAGCAGCCCTTGCATTTTTTACGGCGTTGTCAAGGCAAGTATAAATCCACTTGTCAAGCTCATTAAGGTCTGAATCAGCAACAGGAATAAGAGTCCTGCCTTCAAGATTTCCAAGAATATAGCGACTTGCGTTCCATACCTTGTTGCAGAAGCGGCTTCCCATCTTGAATGAATCCTTGTCTACAAGAACATCCTGACCCTGCGCGCACATATAACTCAAAGTAAATTTAAGAGCGTCCGCGCCGTAAAGGTCGATAATTTCAAGCGGGTCAATTCCGTTTCCAAGCGACTTGGACATCTTTCTGCCCTGCTTGTCACGAACAAGTCCGTGAATATAAATATCATGGAACGGAGATTTTCCTGTGAATTCAAGGCCTGCCATAATCATGCGGCTTACCCAGAAGAAAATAATATCGTAGGCTGTAACAAGAGCCGTAGTCGGGTAGAAATGCTCAAGGTCGGAAGTTTTTTCAGGCCAGCCAAGAGTGCTGAACGGCCAAAGCCAAGAAGAGAACCAAGTGTCAAGAACATCAGGATCCTGCTTTAGATGAGAAGCATCTGCGCCGCATTTAGGGCATTTTTCAGGATCAGCGCGGCTTACAATTGTCTGTCCGCAGTCGCAGTACCATACAGGAATTCTGTGTCCCCACCAAAGCTGACGGCTTATGCACCAGTCGCGGATATTTTCCATCCAGTGAGAGAATGTGTTTTCCCATTTGCGCGGATAAAAAACAAATTCCTCGTTCTTCCAAGCGGCAAGAGCTTTATCTGCAAGCGGCTTCATTTTTACAAACCACTGGTCGCTCAAATACGGCTCTACAACAGTTGAACATCTGTAGCAATGGCCAACTGAATGCTTGATTTTTTCCTCGCCCTTGTAAAGTCCAAGTTCCTTTAAATCTTCTATAATAAGCTTACGTGCTTCAGGGCATTTTAAACCGCGGTATTTTTCCGGACAGTTATTGTTTAATGTTCCGTCCGGATTTAAAATGTTTATAACTTCAAGATTGTTTCTTTTTCCAACTTCCCAGTCGTTAGGATCGTGCGCCGGAGTGATTTTTACCATTCCAGTTCCAAATTCCTTGTCAACGTAAGAATCTGCAATCAAATTTATTACACGGTCAGTAAGCGGAAGCTTAAGTTTTTTTCCGACGACAGACTTGTAACGCTCATCTTCTGGATTTACGGCAACCGCAGTATCGCCAAGCAAAGTTTCTGGGCGGGTTGTGGCGATTTCAATTTTTCCAGAGCCGTCCTCAAACTCATAGTAAATGTGATACATGAAGCCATCTGTGTCTGTGTGCTCAACTTCATCATCGGCAAGAGCCGTTCCGCAGCGAGGACACCAGTTTACAAGATAATGTCCTTTATAGATAAGTCCGCGCTCATAGAGAGTAACAAAAACATTGCGCACAGCCTTAGAAAGACCTTCGTCCATTGTAAAACGCTCACGATTCCAGTCAACGGAATTTCCGAGCTTGCGCTGCTGTTTAACAATTGTGTTGTGATGGTCTTCTTTTACCTGCCAAGTGCGCTCAAGGAATTTTTCACGTCCAAGGTCATTGCGGGTCTTTCCTTCTTTTTTAAGCTGTTTTTCAACAACATTCTGCGTGGCAATTCCGGCGTGGTCAGTTCCAGGAATCCAAAGAGTGTCGTCGCCTTTCATTCTGTGATAGCGCACAACAATATCCTGAAGCGTGTTGTTCAGTCCATGCCCCATGTGAAGAACGCCTGTAACGTTTGGCGGAGGAATTACGACTGTATACTTTGAAACCGCTGATTTTTTAGACTTGTTCAAGTAACATTCATGCACCGGAGAATCCTTGTCGGACGCAGGCTTAAAGCATCCTGTCTGAACCCATTCAGCATAAATTCTATCTTCAAAATCTTTTGGATTGTATGATTTTTCAAGTTCAATAGCTTTCATCGTAACCTCTATCAACACACAGACCTGTGCTTTTTTTTATAAAGCAAAATTATAATATTTTTTTTTGATGTTTGCAATGAAAAGATAAAGATGAGACATTCAAGGTATATCTAACAAGTTCTATGATTCCACTCTGCGCTTCCCCATATGTCATTCCCGCACTTGCTTATATGACATTCACACTCTTGCTAATTTGTCATTCCCGTGCTTGTTTGTATGTCATTTCCGCACTCGATGCGGGAATCTATCTTTTTTTTTACAACAGTACCTGCTCGCTGCATCTGTTGCGAGCCTGCTCCATTCGGCTTAACGCCTCATTGTGCTGGCACTGCACAGCCGCAGCTCGCTATTACTTGCCTGTACTACGGACAATGCGGAAGCCCAGGCGGCCGCTCCTGTAGCCGGCGAGATCCCAGATCTCGTAGCCCACCACCCCGCAGAGCCCGGCGTAGTTGAGCCAGCCGCCGCAGTCATAGCGTCCGTCGCCGCTGTCGGAATCCCAGCACCATTCCCAAACATTGCCGCTCATGTCGTAAAGACCGTAGCCGTTAGGATCTTTCTGTGCTACAGGATGTGTTTTTTCCTCGCTGTTGCCGTTATACCAGCCTACTTCGTCAAGGTTGCCGCTGCCGCTGTACGTGAATTCCTGCCCTCCCTTTGCAGCCCACTGCCATTCAGCTACTGTTGGCAGGCGGTAGCCGTTGGCATTTTCATTTTGGCTTACAGTTTTTGTTATTTCATTTCCCTTATTAGGAACATAGCTCCATTTTTCTACATCAGTTTCGCCATCAACATCATAGACTGGAGTCAAACCGCAAATCTTACTTAATTTGTTGCAAAAATAAACTGCGTCATACCAGCTCACAGTTTCCACAGGAAGATTTTTTTCTCCTTTGAATGAGCTCGGATTTTCTCCCATAACTGACTTGTAAAGCTCCTGTGTAACTTCTGTTGCAAGAATAGAAAAATTCTTCCCCGGAACAGCAATCATCAGCTTGTCAACATTTGCAGACGTAACGCCCTCTTCCAAGGCAGTTTTGACAGAGTCATCGGAATTGTTTCTGTCAGCCCCCCCCCTCAACAATTGAATCTCCACTGTCGTCTCCTGAGTCAGAGCATGAAATCTGCAAGGGAACAGCAAGCAGTATAATTCCGCAGATAACAAAAGTCGCAAAAGACAGCCTGCTTTTACGGTCGCCAGCCACGCTAAAACATTTTTTTAAGGTTTTCATTTTTTACCACCCCCGTATAATTTTTTAAAGCTACCATACAAATTTTATGGTGTCAAGAAAAACAATCTGCTTGCGTTTTAACAAAAGTTTTATAGGTCGAATGTCGAGTTAAAAAAAAGAGCTGTCTTTTACAATTAAAAATTAGCAAGGCAGCTCTTTCTATCAGCAATAATGTTCTAATACCAAGCTTTCCTACAGTCCATCCACCACCTTGTGAAGACCGTGCTTACTGCTTTAGCGTCCTTAAAATAAAGTTAAAAACAGACAATTTTTGAGACAATTTTTAAGTTAATACTAGTGCAAAATCAACTTAATTTCATTCTAAAATCAACTTAATTCTGCTTTGTTTTTAATTTAATTTCACTTTAATTTTAAGTTGATTTTGTTTTAATTTTAACTTAATTTCACTTTAATTTTAACTTAATTTTGTTTTGTTTTTAAGTTAATTCCACATAAAAATCAGCTTAATTTCATAATCCATACATACCTTGTTCATTACATATAAAGCGTAACGGTGCAGACTGGTGCGCCTTGTGCTAAAGCCTAGAAACCTTGCCTGTGCTTCAAAAATTCAGCTTACTTGCGGAAAGAGCGAGATTCAACTAAAATACTTCAAGTTTAAATTTATAAAGCGAGGTGAGTCCAATGCCTACTCCACTTGAAAACTATGTAAAGGAATGCGGCGGAAAACTGAATCCTGCCATGACTTCCTATGTTGCGAATCTTCAGCTTGTCTCTGATGTAGCCCCGGAAATTGCAGAAGACATTGTAAAGGAGCTTGAAACCCAGCGTCGGCATTTAAAGCTTGTGGCAAGTGAAAACTACTGCTCGCTCAATGTTCAGGCCGCAATGGGAAACCTTCTTACAGACAAATACGCGGAAGGGTTTCCGGAGCACCGTTACTACGGCGGATGCGAAAACATCGATTCAGTAGAAAAAACTGCCGCAAAAGAAGCCGCCGAGCTTTTTGGAGCAGACTACGCTTATGTTCAGCCTCATGCCGGATGCGACGCGAACCTTGTTGCTTACTGGGCAATTCTTTCAAAGACTGTTGAAACTCCAACTCTTGAGGAAATGGGCGTAAAGTCTCTTGCGGAGCTTAATGCCGAGCAGTTCGACATTCTGCGCAAAAGATTCGGCAACCAGCGTCTTATGGGGCTTGACTATTCATGCGGCGGACACCTTACTCACGGATACAAAATGAATGTTTCCGCCCGTATGTTTGAAAGCCATCCTTACGGAGTTGACAAGGAAACCGGGCTTCTGGACTACGATGCAATAGAAAAACAGGCGATGGAAGTAAAGCCTCTTATTCTTCTTACAGGATTCAGCGCATATCCAAGAAAAATCAACTTTAAGAGATTCCGCGAGATTGCTGACAAATGCGGCGCAGTTCTTATGGTGGACATGGCGCACTTTGCAGGTCTTGTTGCAGGAAAAGTTTTCACAGGCGACTACGACCCTGTAAAATGGGCTGATGTTGTTACGACTACAACACACAAGACTTTACGCGGACCACGCGGCGCGCTCATTCTATGCAAGAAAGAGTTCACAGACTATGTGAACAAAGGCTGCCCTATGGTTCTAGGCGGACCTCTGAACCACATTGTCGCGGCAAAAGCTGTTGCTTTCAAAGAGGCGAAAACTCCTGCATATCAGGCTTATGCGCAGAATGTTGTAAAGAACGCCCAGGCTCTTGCTGCTGCCTGCATTGAAAAAGGAATGAAACTTCAGACCGGCGGAACAGACAATCACCTTATGCTCGTTGACGTTACAACTTACGGTCTTACAGGAAAACAGGCGGAGGCGGCACTGTTCAAATGCGGTGTTACAGCAAACGCAAACGCTCTTCCTTATGACAAGAACGGAGCCTGGTGGACTTCTGGAATCCGCATTGGAACTCCGGGGCTTACAACTTTGGGCATGAATGAAAACGACATGAAGAAAGTCGCGGAAATTATTGACCTTGTCCTAAAGGGAACAAAGCCAGGACTTACAAAAGACGGAAAGCCTGCAAAGGGAAAAATAGAGCTTGATGAATCAGTTCAGGCAAAGGCAGAAAAAGAAGTTCAGGAGCTTCTTTCAAAGCACGTTCTTTATCCAGAACTTGACCTTGATTTCCTTAAAAAAGAATTTGTAAAAGGACTTTAAGCCAATATATTTCAAAATTGCCGCTAAGAACTAAAACGCTTGGCGGCTTTTTTTATTTGCCTTTCTTTGCTTTCCTTCAATATCAAAACTTCTTTCATTATATGATATTATTCTACTACTCCGAAATTCTTGAAATAATCTTCTCTCTTGGATATATACTCTCCAAATATCCAGCATACAGGATAGCCATCCAGTTGTATTTGATACCAACAATTATTTTTTCCATCAGCTATATATGGTTCTGATTGCTTTATTATTTTTACATTAGTTCCAGTTTGCAATTTGCCTAAAACAAGTCCTTTTGTATTTGGTTCAAGTCTAATTCTTACATTTAAATCGTTTACAACGCCGTCTTCCATTTTTACATTTGGATTCTTGCCCAAATTTTTTCTATACAAAGTTTTTCTGTATATGCCAAGCGGAGGATTTACAAGAATTAAAGTATTTTCATTTTGAACATAAACTGTACATATATTAGGTTCAGACATTTTTACAGGTTTCTCATTTTGATTATCTGAAGAAGGAAAATAGCCATATTCGAAAACGAACTTATTATCATCCTTTTTTTCTACTGAATAAATAGCTCCAACTCCTCCTATTCCGGAAATGCTGTAATATCCCCAGTCTTTATAATCAGACGAATTATTTTTCTTAGGAAAACTGAAACTTACAATATCGTATTTATCAAAAATCGGCTTCTGATAATTAATGATATATTCTACAGATATATTGTCAAACCATTCGCAATCTGAAAAATCGTTAACTTCATACGCAAATATTTTCGAGAACAATAAAAATACCAATATGAAATTAATGATTTTTTTCATGCTTTTCCAATCCGTGTGGCAACTTTTATTCAATCGTATAACAGTCTATGCCGGCGTTTTTTAGTTTTTGCCCCATTGTCATGCTGGCGTTTTCGTCCACGGCGACTATGAAATATGTTGTTCCGCTGGAGCGAGTTTCTGTGTAGCAGTATGCATCGAAGCCTTTTTGTTTTGCATTTCTTATGCAGTCATCGGCATTTTCTTTTTTCTTAAAAAGCCCAAGCTGCTGTTTTTTTCCGGGATGTTTTTGCGATAAAGAAATTTCAGACTGAACGGAAGTTTCTTTTTTTTGTGATTCTGAATTTTCAGTGTAGCGGTTGTGTGAAGCTGAAGCGGAATTTTCTTTCGGCACAAAGTACCAGAACGGAACGCGCATTATCTGGCTTTTTCCATTTGCAACAGAAGCTTCCGGGCTTAAAGGAAATTCACGGTTCAATTCTTCCGCATATATTCTTGCAGATGTCAAATGCCATAAAGTAAAAAGAACCTGCGCCTTTACGCTTTTCATGGACTGCATTGAACTGTAAGCCTTTAAAAGCTCCACGGAATCGGAAATATCTGCGCCGGGAACAGAAGATGCCTTGCAAAGTTCGCTCCAAACAGAATAAAGTTTGACTGTGGCTGAAACTGTTTCATTCTTGGAATTTCTTACCGCGCTGTTCAAGTAAGAGTCGGCTGTTTCCCAGTTGCCAGCGCAAAGATTTGCCCTAACCGCATTCAGCACAAGTTGCTCAGAAGTAACTTTTGGCATATTTGAAGCGTCGTGCGCCGCAATGCCAGCCGCCTTTGCATAGGAATTTCCGGCGTCGGTATAAAGCCCGAGCTGCTCCTGCAAAGTTCCAGTATAATATAGAAGAGAACGAGTGTCCGCGGCAGTATCGGCAAAGTCAAGGTTGCGCTTTAAATAGTCAATTGAATCAAGGACGTTTTCCTGCTTTAAGGCTTCCTTTTTTATGATTTCCGCGGATTTTTTATTCTGCGCAAAAACTGAAACGGAAGCAACACAAGCGCAAAATGCAAGCAATAATTTTTTCATTCAGCATTTTCCTGCGGTTGCTGCAAAGGTGTTTCTTCACTCTGAATATTCTGCTTGGATTTTTTTTCTTTCTTTTTTGTTTCAGGCAGCGAATCTGTTTTTCGTTTTTTTCCAAATGTGAACGGAAGCGTAATTACAACGCCAGCCAAAAAAGCGGAAAGCAGAGCTGCAAAAACCGGAATATCTTCAAAGCTATGAAAAAACCAGATCGAGCACTTGTTAGAAAGATTGAATCCTGTAAGAAGAGCTACAAGCACAACTAAAAATAAAATTCCTATAAGCTTTAACGGCATACAAACCTCGCATAATTTCAAAATTACAAATCAATTAAATTATAATTGCATTCAAGGAAAATTGCAATTTTATATTTATTATGTGCCAGGGCAAACGCATTATAAATGTATTCAGCATAAAATTGCCTTTCAGACACGGTTTCCTGGTTCAAAATCGCGCAATAATGCGCTACACGCTGATTGTTGCAAAGTAACTATAGAATTGTCCGCTCATGCGGTCGCAACAATCAGAGTGTTTTTGCCCCAGAAACCGTTCCTTCGCGCAAACTTTACTTAAATTATTTATAATGCGCTTGCCCTGTATTATGCGTCTTTTTTCCGTTATTTTTCTGAGTCTTCTTTTTGTCCGAGGTATTTTCCGGTTGCTTTAAACAAAGCGTTTTCAATTTCTTCGATTCTGAAATTCCGTTTTTGAATAAAATCCTTGATTGTCATGTCGAATTTGTTTTTTTCGTCAAAAGCGTAGCCTGCGCTGAATAGAAGCTGCTCGGTCTGCTCAACAGTAAGATTCATTCCGAGCGCAAGGAGAAAAACAGTGTTCTTTTTGGGATGATAGTTTGGATTTTTTTGGCTTCTGATTTTTGAGAATGCACGCTTGTCGATTCCACCCTCGCCTCCAATGCTTGTGTTCTTGTAGATGAGACTTGGTTTTCCGCGGCCGTTCAAAGTAAACTGCGAAATAAAATACTCCAAAGTCTGATTGAAAGTAAGCTTTGCTTCCGGAGTTTTTGAGTTCAGACAGATATTGTCAGTCCGCGCGCCCGCATTCCGAAGAATTTTTATTATATCAGTATAGCAATCATCTTTGTTATTCATGGTTGCAAGGATAAGAGCAGAAATGCCACGGTTCGTGCAGTAATTTACATCCACGCCGTTTTTTATAAGAAGCTCCACCATCTCTTTGTTTCTGTTGGATACCGCAATCATAAGTGGAGTTATGCCGTCTTTGTCAGAACAGTTTACATCGAATCCTTCAGCAATATATTCTTTTACGGACTCTTGAGAATTCATCATCACTGCAATCATAAACGGAGTCCATGAATTCTGCTCTGCAAGATTCTTCAAATTTTCAGTTCCAGTAATACTTTCTTTTATGCGACTCATTTGCTTTTTTAGCACAGAATCAAGAGGAAGAAGCTCATCAAGTTTAACAAAATAAGGACGCGTTGAATTCTTTGCCCAGAAATTCAAGATATTTGAATCATGGGAAAATGTCATTGAAAATCGGCAGCCAAGCTCAACCATTTTGTTCCGCACAGATTTTGCAAGATGAGAATTCAGCCGCCAGTCAGATTCCCTTACATTGCGGTAACCAAGCGAGTTGAGTTTTCTGCAAAGAACATTTATGTCATCTGTCATAAAATATTCATAGGTTTTGCCAAGCTCTTCAACGTAGACCTTGACATCCTCAAAGACAATAGGCACTTTTTTTCCGTCCGATTCTTCCAAATTTTCAAACATAAAATAATCTCTCTTTTCTTTTAAGTTTTGACAAATTGTACGGCAAGTCAAACTAAAAAAGTCGCAAAACGGGGGACTTTTAAAAACTATGAATCGGAAGAAATGTCAAATCCAAGTTCAGTTGCTGCTCTTATAAAGTTTTTAATATTTTGAGGTTCCCATTGTGTGCTCACAGCAACTTGCTGGCCATCGGACAAAATTATTGGATGTTTGCTAAATCTGTGTCCACCCCATTCATTTTCCTTTACATCTTCAAGGCGTCTTACAACTTTTCCAAATCCAGGTTTTGCGGCTGCGTCAGGAAAAGCATTTTGTAATTGAGCAAAATTTATATCAGGATTATTTTTTACATAAGATTCAATTACATAGCGAACAGTAGGACATTTTCCTCCAGTAGGAATTCCATTCACCGTGAACTGGGCATTGTTTTTTCCACTTGAAGTAAATGGAGCAGAAAAATTCTGAGTTGCAACAGGCGTTCCAGAATTTACATTTTTTCTTTCGGAGCAAATGAATGAAAAATCTTTCAATGCGGATTCTACAACATCTTTATCATAATCTTTTGAGAAATGCTGTATTAAAAGCTGCTTTACAAGTTCCGCTGAAATTTCTTTTTTTATTTTGGAAGCATCGTTTTTGTTTTTGCTTTCAGACTGAATGAAATCTCTTGCCTTCTCTACATCAAAATTGTTTTTATTGAAAAGTTCCATGAATTTTATTCCAAGTTCATTGTCGTTTTCAAAAGGAATTTCAAGGCAATCATTTTTGTTGTCAGAATGATTGTAGAAATACAGATAAAGTTTTTCGCAGACAAGAATACCGATTGAAAGTCTAAGGTCTGTGTGGCTCATGTAGTTTAAAAGCTGTTTTTCAAAGTCATCATTTTTTAAAAGTGAATACTGCTTTAGTTCCACAATAAATAAATCCTTGGTGCCATTTTTCAAAATGATGTCGGGAATTTCCCTGTCTGTAGAGCCAATGTGAAGTTTCCGCTGCGAATCAATTTCATTAGACAGCTTACTGAAACCAAATATTTCAGAAAAATAAGTTTCCCAAAGCACTTGAATTTTACATTCAGGCTGATTATAGAATTGTGAATGCTGAGCCACCAACAAATTCCAGTCTTCAATATAACTTCCGCCCATTGCCAATCATCTCCTGTTTCTATGAGTTTAAAATATAAATATAAAATCAGTTTTTTAATAAATAAAATATTTTACAAATCAGTAATTGTAAGTTACTATTCTTGACTGGTTAAATCCGCATTCACTTGGAATTTCCATTCCTAGATATGGAGAATCATCAATAATTTCACCAGAAAATGCATATCGGGAAAGCAAACTAGGACATTCAATTATTTCAGCGTCATTCTTAAAACCATTTCTTAACTGGCTATCCTCTGAAATTTTTCTCCAGCCTCTGTCGTCCATTTTACATACCACTACAATTTCTTTGTGACAAACACCCAAAATAAAATCCGCCTCGTTCGCCTTTTTTACGTCATCAATCGGCCAATATTTGCGAACACAGTCCCAGCGAGATGCCCTTTCTGCAACTTTTACGCCTTTGCTCAATTTTTCGTATGATTTGTTTATACATACAAAAATTACCTTTCCATTTTTTGGATCAAAAATACCGTTTGCCATATTTACCTCCGTGCAAAATGTTAGTTTCAATAAATTTGATTATCCAAGCCTCATATAACATAAACAATTTCTATAAAATCGCTTATTTAGAAATATCGGTTTATTTCTAGCACAATATCATTCATATAAAGCAAAAGCCGCCCAATAATATGGATGTGAAAAATCTTCACTTTTCATAAACTCTGCTTTAGTCTGACGGTAAGCCTGCTCGTAAGTTTTTCCGCCGGAAATCTTTTTGTACATTTTTGACATAAATTCCGAAGTCGCCTCGTCATCAACACTCCACAAAGTTACACCGACGTGTCTTGCACCAGCAACCATAAATGCGCGGGAAAGTCCTGTCATTCCGTCGCCAAATTTCACTTCGCCAAGCCCAGTTTCGCAGGCAGAAAGACACACAATATCAGCATTTAAATTTAAGGTTGAAACTTCCGGGATTGTCAAATATCCATCGTTTGATGAAGAAGCAGAAAGTTTGCCGCTCACTTCTGAAAATAAAATGCTGGACATATCAGAAATCTGCCTGTCAAAATATCCGTGGCAAGCAAAATGCAAAATTGAGAAATTTTTAAGCTCGTCATTTTTTGAAAGTTCCTTTAATTTATTTTCCGAAGCATTTTCTTGAACAAACTCAAAAAAATCTTTGCTTCTAAATATTTTTTGAAGGCGATTCAGTTCTGTCAACGTTCCAGGCAAATCTTTCCAATGCAAGTTTTTCTTCTCAAAATAATTGAAAGGTCCATTAAGTTTTATGTCTTGAATAATTGCTTCTTTCTGCTGCTGATTTTCAATAAGCATTTCAGTTTCAAAAGACTGAAAACCTCGCTTACTGCCACTGTCTTTATCTTCCAAAGAAAAAGTCCGCCTGTGTTCATCAAAAGAAAGGCTTGAATCATACCAAGCTCCGCCAAAAGCCAGCACTTTATTTCCATTAGATTTTGAACTCTTAGAAACCATGCTTACAGAAACAGACGGCGACAATGAAAGTGCAAACTGCTCACAAAGCATTTTTGAATTCTCATTTTTTCTAAGAACGTCAAATGGTAAAAATGCAAGGCTTCCGTCCGGAACAACAACAAGATTGTTTTTACCTTTTACATAAGGAAGAACTGGCTCTATTAGTTTTTCGTAAAGTTCATTACGAACATCTTCAAAAACAGTTTCAGGCTGAGGAGAAATTCTCTTTGGAATTATTCCGTCTCTCAACTTTGAAACCGCGGCTGCATAATCGTAATTCACATCAAGAGGAACTACTGTAATTTTTTTATTTGTGATGACAATACAATAAGAACCGAATTTTACACGTTCAGCAAATCTCATGTCATTTTTATATCCAACTTCATCTAAAATTTTTGGATTCCAAATAACATATTCAACAATAGCTTTATCTTTACCACACCATTTTTTAGCATCTTTAGCCTTTACAACTTGCGGATTTCTGAGAGCCGAATAAGCTGGTATTCTTTTTCCAATTTCTGAATCAAGTTTTGCTAGCTGTTTTTCAGCATTTGACAAATTGTTCTCTGCATCAGAAAGCTTTTTGTTATTACGTTCCAATATTGATTTGTTCCCTTCTTCTTCAATTTCTTTTCTTGCAATTGAAATTTGAGTTATATATTCATTTATTTGATTTTTTTCTGAATCTGTAATGCCATTAAGAGAAAGCACACGCTCTTTTCCAACTTGGTCAAGAAAACTGCGGCTTCGTAAACTTTCTGAATATTCAAACGCTTTTTCAAAATCTCCATTTTCTGCTTCAAAGCCCACACCATAATAATAAACGGGAAGAATATCAGATTTTAAGGAAGTTAAATCAAGAGATGCACGTTCTGCAGTTTCGGTGGTGAAACAAATTGTTTGCCTTAAAAAATCTTTTTTATCAAATTTTTCTGTTATTCCATTTTGTTTCTTCAAATTATCCAATTCTTTTTTTGTAGCTTCTAACAAATCACCTAAATCCCTTTTTGTAGATTCTGGTAAATCATCTAAATCTTGAATTTCTTTATAAAAAATAATACTTTTTAAAGCATTAAGTATATTATAATAACGTTGAGATTTTTTCCAAATATCGCAAGCCTTTTTAAAATAATAGATAGCACTTTGTGAATCCAAATAACCAAGCAAACTTGCAAAATTATAATAAGCTAGTGATATGTCATAATTATTATCACCAAGCAAATTCTTTTTTATTTCTAACGATTCAAGAATGCAATCTATTGAATTTACATAGTCATTTATACTTTTATAGCAAAGACTTAAATTATTCAGACAGTTTGCTGTAGATAAAGAATTTTCACCAAGTTCGTTTTTGTAAATTTCAAGTGCTTTTTTATTATAAAAAATTGCAATTTCATCGTTATCCATATAATGGTAGATTGTAATATCAAGTTGAAACAAGATATTTAAGCGGCATTTCCATGTGAGGCGCGGCTTTATCTTGGAATCTGCTTGCTTCTATATCTTTTTTCTCAATTTTGAACAAGAAGACACCCTCTTTCAGGCAGATTCAGGTTGTTTTCTTGTTTTTTTTTGCCCATCTCATCCTATTAGGGATTTCCGGGTTCGATTCCCGGGGCTTGGGCTTAGGCATTTGCCTATGAAGGCTTAAAAGGCCTGAATATTTTCTCTTTCATAAGGGCGGCTAAAAAACGTCTTGGGCGGGCAGAAACGGCTAGCCTTTTGAAAGAGTCTTTCGGAAGGAAATAATATGGTAATCACGTACTCAAGCATGAAAGGCGGAGTCGGAAAGACAACCGACTCAATTCTGACGGCGACAAACCTCGCCGCAAGAGGATTCAAGGTTCTTTACTTCGACCTCGACCCGAACAACTCCGGCACAATGTACTTCACGGCAGGAATCGAGAACATCACGGAGACTATCGAGCGATGCAATGTCTTTGAAAGCCTCAGCCACAACAGCATAAAGAACTACGCTGTTCAATCACGAGTCGAGAACATCGACATCATTCCCAGCCACCTGAACATACATAAACTAAGGGGAATCGGCTATAACGAGCTTCAGAAAACTCTCCGGGACAACGGCTATGACTATGTCGTGATTGACACCGCTCCGAATTATGACAACATCGTCATAAACGCGCTGATTGCAGCCGACATAATCCTCACTCCGCTAGAATTCACATCCTTCAATCTTACGACAACAAAATTTCTCCAGCGCCAAATCTACGACGACTGTCCTCAGCAGGCCGGAAAATGGTTTCTGCTTTACTCTCACTGGCAGGAAAGAATGTCTGTTTTTCCGACATCAACGCAGTCCCAGTTCGTGGAAGTGTTCGAGAGCGAATTCCAGAACATCCTCGATGTCCACATTCCGCAGACTTCCGCCGCTGACAAGTATGTTCAGACAAACGAGAAAGTCAGCACGAAAAGCAGGATTGTCGGCACAAGAAGACTCGCTGTGGAAATCAACAAGCTTGTGAATATGCTCGCAGAGAACAGCGCTGAAGCAGAAATATTCTGACCGGCACGTGCCGGCTCTTCCTACAAGGAGTGTAATAAAAACTATGGCAAAGACGCTTAACATAATAACCGCAGGAAAAAATCTTCCGTTCGCGAACAACGGACTTAAACTGTCTGAAAATATTCTCATCGAGAAAATCGAGGAGCATGAGAAATTCAAGAACCTGTTCTCGATAGACAAGGCTCTTCTTGACCGGATTGCATCAGACATGGAGAAGAACAAATTCGACTCAAGCCAGCCTGTCCATATCTGGGTAACAAAAGACGATGGCGGAACTGAGCACAACTATCTGATAGACGGATACACAAGAGTCACCGCCTGCAAAATGGCCGGAATAACCATGATTCCGTACTTCAAGCATACATTCGCGACTTTCGACGAGGCACACCGCTATGCGCTCCACCTGCAGACCGACAGAAGAAACCTTAGCGGAATCGACCTTCTGAAAAATATCCAGGAGCTTATGGGAAGCGACTATATCCAGAGCATCGAGGGAAACAAGAACGAGGCTATAGGAAAAGAACTTGGAGTGTCTGAAAAAACAGTCGAGCGCGCGAACAAAGTGAACAGCATGGCGAGCGGCGAGCAGATTGAAAGAATCGAGAGCGGAGAGGCTTCCCCGAATCAGATTTACAACGAAATCGTCGAGCAGGAAACCGTTGACGAAGAGGCGACCGATGAGCAGCTGGACAGGATTGAATCAGGCGAAGCAACAGTAAAGGACATCTGCAAGGAAATCAAGGCTGAGAGAAAATCACGCAAAGCGTCAAAGAAGAAATCTTCCGACGACGACATTTCAGAATCTCTCTCCACAAACGAGGGAACGCCTGCCGGACTGAACTTCAACCATTCGGACGGAATCGAGCGTCCGTCATACAGACTTTCTCCTGAACAGGATTCCGAGCGGACAAGGGAGCGCAAAGCCGCTTACGAAGCCGGGCTGAAAAAGGGCAGCGACCTTGCTTATGAAATCTACGACTTCATTCTGTCTGAAATTGAGAGCGGAAAATCTGCCGAGGAAATCCGCAACGACAGCCATTTCGATGATTTCTCTGCGGCAAGAATCTACAGAGCTTTCAATCTGGACGATGAGCAGAATCAAGAAGAAGAACATTCTGATTCAAAAAATAATGACTCGGATATTTCTGATTTTTATGATGTCTTTGAAGGAGATGAGTAAGTATGGCAACTTCCTTCAGTTCTATTTTACTTGGTCTTTTCCTCATAGCAATCGTAATCCGTGCTTCAGAATATGAGATAAGAAAACTAAATTAGCAAGGAGAGAAGAAGTATGTTATGGATTTTGATTGGCATAGTAAAAACAACAAAAATAACTGAAATTCAGATTATAGAAAAACGGAAGAGAAAAAGCTTTAGTTTTGGTTCATTTGACATGACTTCATTTCCAAAATATGAAGAAAAAATCAAAGAGCGGATAGAGTTTTCAGAGGGAGAGAACAAATGATTAGAGCTGTCAATTTCATAAAGGAAATTCTAATTGCAATTTATCAAGTTCTAATTATTGAGGCGAAAGAAAGATATGAGATGACAGAATTCTATCTGGAAAAATGCCGCAAAAGAGATAAGACAAGAGAGGCCAATAAAAAATGACAGCAGGACAGTTTGCAGATATTGTCGCAGAAATGAGGACGGCACAGAAAAACTATTTTCGGACACGCTCACAGAAATCCCTTAAAAAGTCAAAGGAACTTGAGAAAACCGTTGACGACATCATCGCAATAAGAGAGGCAATGCAAAAGGAAAAACAGCTTAACCTGTTTGAGGAGAACAAGAAATGAAGAGGAAAAAGAAGAGAAAAAAAATGCTTCTTGAAACAATCAAGCTGATTGTTTCAATCATAATTACAGTTATTGCGGTCGTATTATACATCAAAACCTCATTTCAGAAATAATCAATAAACAATAACGGATTAGACCTGGAGGAAATCGAGAGAATGCAGAATGAAAAAGATGAAAACAGCAGAATATTTTTGAAATTCAATCCTTTGAAACTTAATCCAGCAAACTCAAAAACTGAATGTTTCAATCCGTTAGAAATATTTTTTGGCAAAAAAGTTTATGAAACAGGAATGAATCCGTCAGATTTCCTGGAAAATTCTGAATTTGCTGAAAAAGAGATAAAGAGAATGTTTGAATCAGGAGGTTATTAAATGACAAACGAAAAAATGTTTCTCAGCTTTATGAAATGGATAATAAGTCTGAAGAGTTTCTGCAAATCAATCCCGAATTCATGCGCCGGAAACTTCAACTATGACACCGGATACTGCTTTGAACGCATTGAAAACAACTGCGACAAGATTCTTGAACTTGCTGAATATGAGCAATACAGCGAGCAGCCATGAACTACATATCTACACTCCAGCAGAAAGGATACATCGAGACTCTCTCAAACCGCACGGAAACTGTCCATGCGCAGAAGCCCACCGACGATGACTTCGCCGCAAGAATAACATCAATTTTTCTTCCGTTTATCGACAGGGACATTCCGGACGGAAAATTCATTCTGATGCAGGAAAAACTCAAGGGGATTCTCCGTGAGCATGGCAGGAATCTCCAGAAGGAGGAAAAGGCATGAGGTTCTCTGTCTTCGCATACTCTCAGGAAAAACTTCTCGAATACGGACTTGATGTAACGGACGCACTGATTCTCGACTGGTTCGCGAATTTCTTCATCGGAAAAATGGAGAAGCGCATTTTCAAGGATTCCACCGACAATGCGAAAATTTTCGGCTGGGTAAAAATCTCCAAGATAATGGAAGACCTGCCGGTAATCGGAATCACATCAGAAAAAGGTATACGGCGCAGATTCGATGCGTTCGTGGAAAAAGGACTCATGCAGAGAGAAACCGTCATAACACAGGGCGGAAAACGCTCGTACTACAGGACAACGGAAGCTTACGATACGCTTCTGAACACAAAGGCTGCTGAACGGCAAGAATCAAAAAAAGAAGATTCTGACAGAAACGGAAAAATTCCGCAAAGGAATTCCACTACCTTTGCGACAAAAGAAAATCCGCAAGGGACAAAAACGACCTATGCGGAATCAGAAAAGCCTCCTGAAATTCCGCATAGGAACTACGCTACCTTTGCGGAAAGGAACGGAAATACCTATGCGCAAGGGAACTCCAGTTCCTATGCTTTAAACGATTCTCTTACCAGTGATTATCCAGTTACTGATTCTTTAAAAAATGAATTCAGAAATTCTGCTGCTGATTTAAAGGCTGCCTCAGAAAAAGTTTTCGGAAAGAACGCATTTGACGAGAGCTTCCCGGAAAAAGCAGCAGCATTCTTTTTGCAAAACAAAATAAAAACAGAATCAGCGGAAAACTATCTTGAGTTCATCAGAAAGCGTGTCGCGGAAAAGAAGCCTGCGAATCCTAGAGGGCTTGCATACAGGCTTTTCTTCCAGAATGACATTCTCCAGGAATTCAGGAACTGTCAGACAGAACTTTCAGAAAAAGCGGCTGAAAATGAAAAATATTTCTGCGTCTGTCCGGTCTGCGGAAAAGAGAAAGTCAACATCTACGCAAGCTGCCCTGAATGCGGCTTTGACATGACAAGCGCGAACGACGAGGAGAAACTTGGAATCGCGCGTAGAATCTGGAATCTTCCAGCAGAAAAGAAAAGGCTTTTCAAAATAGACGAGGAGAATTTCATCAGACGGAAAATATCTCTCGGATTCGCAAGGCTTGCAGACAAGGACACTCGCGAGCAACTGAAAACGGAGATGAGCGAGATATACAGGAAATACGGAATAGAGGCATGAGAAAAAAGAAAAAACGGCTGGATGACTTTCTGAGCTTCTTTGAGAACAAGAATCCAGACGAAGGAAACGAAAATCTTGCAGTCCTTCAGCGGATAATGCGGTTCATGGAAAATTTCAAAAGCCAGAGCCTGCAATACAAAATTGTATGGACTGTAAGAATAGCGCTTTGGGCAATACTAGTCTGCGCGGCAGTGTTCGGCATTGCGATGCGAATTAGAAACAATATCAGATAGACCGACACGTGTCGGTCGAGGAGCAAAAAATGGAGCTTAACGATGTGAAACTTTTCGGACGCGTAGTCCGGGATGCGGAGATGAAGACCTTGCCAGACGGCATGAAAATCGCGACTTTCAGCATAGCGACAAACAGAAGCTACAAGGATGAGAAAGGCGAATTTGTGCAGGTCGGAAATTTCTTTCCGCTTTCCGTATACAACTCCTATGCAGAAAAAGTTCTTCCTTATCTTACAAAAGGCAGAAAGGTTATTATTGACGGCTACCTGAAGCAGGACAGATGGGAAAAGGACGGAGTGAAGAAAAGCGCGACAGCAATCGGCGTAAGGAACATCCAGCTTATTTTCGACACGAAAGATTCGGCGGAAAAGAGCAATGTTCCGGCTTCCGAAAACGACGCAGCTCCACAAGTGGAAACACAGAATGAGGAAACCATGATTTATGAGGATGATCCGGACTTTGATTCAGACATCTATTCTGACACAGAGGAGCTTGTCTGAAAATGAACAGGATTCTGTCAGCCTTGAAATCGTCAGGCATAATAAGACTTCTCAACGCACGGCTGGCATATATTCTTCATTTCCTGAACCTGCACTTCACGCCGCTCGCGCTTCTAGTGTTCATAACAGCAGGAAGCGTTCTGATTTTCATAATGTCATACGTTTTCCGCTACAGCAATTATGACTACTGGAACTGGAGAAAAAGAGCGGTGTCAAAGGCGTTCTGCTGGTGCCTCACGCTCATAGCAATAAAAATAACTTTAAGGAGCTTAACAAATTGAATTCAATAACTTTGCACGGAAAGCTTGTTTCCGACGCGCAAATATTTCTCGTAAAGACTTCAGCTGGAGAAATTCCGCTTGTAACATTCAATGCCCAGGATGACGGACTTCCATATCAGAAGAGCGAGCCTCTTATTATTGAAGTCCACTTTCTGAAGGCAGCCGCAAGCCATATCTTCGACTATCTTAAAAAGGATAAGGAGATTGTTGTTTCTGGATTTCTGCGGCAGAAAAAATATGAAACTCTGGAAAATCCAAACCAGGAAAGAAGCAAATACTACATTTCGGCTGAGTATGTGACGCTGTGTCCGAAATACACAAAAATGGAGGAAACAAAATGACATCTATGACAGTTCCTGTAAGGCTTACAAAAAACGACATTTCAGTTCTTGCCGACGAGCTGAACAGCTGCGACTCAGGCTCATCGGAGCTTGCAAACATTCTGGAGCGGATTCTGAAATCTGCCCATGAGACAGCGGAAAAACGAAAGGACATCGCTGAAGAAATAAACAGCGAAAATCCTTTCTCAAGACCAAAGACAGACAAAAGCGAAATGATAACGAGGTTCTAAATGAAAAATTT
Organism: uncultured Treponema sp.; assembly: GCF_934725225.1. Classification (NCBI taxonomy): domain Bacteria; kingdom Pseudomonadati; phylum Spirochaetota; class Spirochaetia; order Treponematales; family Treponemataceae; genus Treponema; species uncultured Treponema sp. Next base: position 182,942 of record NZ_CAKVAM010000002.1, on the reverse strand, counting down.
CAAGCAGTATCAGTACAGACGCATAATGACAAAGGAAAACAAGGTTGCTGACGGCGACTATAAAATAGAAGATTCTGTAACAATCAGGGTAAAAAACGGCTTTCTGAACGATGCGGCAGACGAGGAAGGAAATCTTCTTCCGGCAATCGAGACAACGGATGGGACTCACATCGAGCACTGGAAAGACGGAGTTCTCCACTGCGACAACGAGCCTGCGGTAATCGACCACATCGACAACTACGAGGAATGGTGGCATAATGGGCTTCAAGTGCCATCAAAAAAGTAACAAGGAGCAAGCAATGACAGAAGAAGAGATTGAAGAAAAAAGAGCTGAATTCGCCCAAAACGACCTTTTCAAGGAATCAAGCTCGCCTTTCAAGGAGTTCCAGATGGAGCAGTTCGTCATGGAAGGAATTCCGCTGAACGGACAGAACAGCAAGTCAATAAGGATAAACGGAGCTGACACGCTTGTCATTTTCAACTTCAAGAACGGACTTATTAATTCTGAAAATGATGAGCCTGCCGTTGAATATCCGAACCACTGGGAATACTGGAAGGACGGCTTCATCGAGAAAATCGTGGACGCAGGCGGAGACACAGAGGAATACTGGGAAAACGGTGTTCCTGTCAGAATTGAAAAGAATCTTTCAGAAAGAAGAAAATAGAGTTTCGGCCGGCACGTGTCGGTCGAAAGGAAAACAGAATGGCACTTATTCAAAACTTCTCAAACCAAAAAACAGAAACACAGCCGGGTAAAAATCCGAAAACAGAAGAAAAACCAGACGCAAGAATGATAACAATTCCGCAGGCAGAAGCGGAAAAGTTTCTTATCGGACTTGCGGAAACTCTTGACGATGTCCAGGACTTAAAAGAAGTCGCAAACAGCCTTATCACATCAAAGAACAGCGAGCTTGAGCATTTCCGCGACGACACAATCACAAAGTTCAACGCGCTGATTGAGTCAACCACAGACCTTAAAGAAAAACTTGACACTGCAGAATCATACGAGAACTACCTTGAGGAGCGCGTGAAGAATGCGAATCTTTCGGCGGAAGTCGCTGCTCTTGAAAAGCAGCTCCAGAAAGAAAAAATGGAAGTCTCGATTTTCATCCAGTCAATGACAAGAAGCATGGACACCTGCACAGCGGAAATCCACGCAAAAATCACAGAGCTGAAATCGGCGGACGAAATCATAAAAGACAGCATCAAGGAATTTAAGGAAGAGACTGAAAAAGCCTCGTCAAGCTGCATGAACGAGGCTGAAAAGAAAATCGCCGAAGTCTCGACAACACTTCTTACGAACTCAAAGAACGAGTATGAAATCCTAAAAGCGCAGTCCTCGGACATGATAAAAGCCTACACCGAAAAATGCCAGACGCATCTTGAGACAATAAAAAAGCAGTCGATTGACTTTCTGAAGCAATGCGCCGCCGAAAACAAGAAGCTGATTGAAAGCGTTCCCGGGGTAAAAAACAAAAAACTTTCCGTAAAGGACATGATTATCTACGGAATGTCCGTCGCCGCAATCGCAAGCATGGTTGTGCAGATTTTTGTGAGATAAAATTTTATAGGAGAAAACTAAATGAACAAAATAAATATAGAGAAAATAGAAAAAGAACTTTACTTAATATTAAATCATAAAGCTCATAAAATGAAAATTTGCAGATTTGAACAATTTGTAAAACACAATAACGCAACAACTGTTCTTGTCTATACAAAAGACGGATATTATGAGGCACTTTTTGACGGTTTTCTTTATCTTCTTAAAAGCGCCGAAAAGCATAAATTAGTACCAGAATATCCTAGTGAATGGTGGAAAAAATTATGTAAAATGTATCCATCACAAACATTTTTTAAGGAACATATAACTATAAGAGCATTGCTTCAATAACTGTCAAAAACAAATTTGCTGACAAATTTAATGAGCCACATATTTTTGTTGAAGTCAGCATCTCAAAAATGAAATGCTGGCTGTCCTGTGAAGGCCCTATGAAACATCACCTGTAAGAAATTTCCATGCTGTTGCGGCGGCTGTGAGACTGCTGATGTTTCATCTCTTTAAGCTGCTGCTCCTTGTAGGCTTTTAGGACTGTGTCGCGCGGAATTTCTATAAAGGATTTTTCCTTGTCCATGAGGGTTACGGTGTTTCCCTCTTTTGAGGCGGATATTACTTTCAGCTCGGAAAAATGAACGTTCTCTTTTCCGTGTCCAAAAATCTTGTCTGACTTAATATCGATGTCTTTCAAGGTATCTCCGATTTTAAGGTTGTAGTCCTTGTCAGTTCTTAAAAGTTGCGGGTCGCTGTCGATTTTCTGTCCGTTGGAAGAAAGCGTATCATAGAACGGACGCGCAATCCGGTTTTCTGGCTGGTACTGCTTTATATACTCTTCGTTAAGAGGAACTTCTTTTATCGCCTCGTGGTAAGTGCGGACTATGAGCTGGTTCAGGCTCTCGCCTTCCCTTGCGATTTTCTTCAGCAGCTTCTTTGTCTTGTCCTGCTCTGCCGGAGACATTTTCTGAATAATTCCTTTTGCAACTTTCAATGCATCGCACGGAGAATTCGCCTCCTTTCGGCAGAACACCGACAGATTGTGCCTGAAATTGTATGCTGTGTTTGAACGTTCCTTGAAAAAATCCTCATATTGAGTCTTGAGCATTTTCTTGTAAGCAGGAGTATTCTCGTCAAATTTATTCTCAAAACGTTCCGGCGAAGTGATTTCCTTGAATCGTTCTTCCGTAACAGAAATAATGCTGTCGCCGTTATGCAATATGTAAGTCTTGTCGCTCTCATTGAACTTTGCAACAACGCAGCCCTTGTAAGTCTGCAATCCGTTCTGCGTCATAAGAGAGAATTCCGGGATAACAGTTCCCTTCACTCCATTTTCAGGATTGTCAAACACAATTCCGTTTCCTTCCATTCGGAAAGTCTTTTCTTCCTGCTGCTCCTTGTACAGACTTGCCGGATTCAAAAGAGAATTGAAAGTTTCACGCGGCAGAGAAAGTTTTTCATTTTCATTCTCAACCAAGTATGTTCCGTTCTCGTTGTCGTAGCTTTTGACAACAAAATTCTCGCAGGTTTTAAGATGGCCGTCAGAAGTCATTGAAGCGAAAGGCGGAAGCACCATCTTTCCATATATGACTTTTCCGTCTGTGTAATCCTGATAGGAAACATCTTCCTTTTGAATTTCTACATTTTCTTCAAGACTTGCTTTTTCGACCAGATTGCCGTTTTCTACAGATTTTGAGTTTGATTCAGAAACAGTCTGCGCTGGATGACTTTCAGATTTCTCATCGACAATTTTTGCATTGTCAATTTCCTTTTTCATCCTTTCAAATTCTTCTGGAGTTTTAACATTCGGAGAGGACTGAAAATTTTCTTTCGTCTCATTTTCAGCAAAATCAATTTTTTCAGACGGTTCTGATATTCCTGTCAGCTTCTCAATCCTGTTCAGAAGCTCGAACGCCTCCTTGTAGTTTTCAGAGTTTATATCAAGCGAGCTGAGTTTCTGCGCCGCCGACTCGAAACGATTTTTAACGGCATTGTCAAAGTTGCTTTCATTCTGCTGATTTTTCTCATCTGCTTTGTCATTGACAACGGAATTTTTCTTATGTATATTTAATTCAGAAGCGACTGCGCCCACCTGGTCGTATATTTCGAGAAAGCCAGGCGTGTATCCATAGCGAGCGATCCCCGTACCTATGGAATCGGTCGCCTCACGTTTTGTATCTATATAATCAAATCCACTTACAACGTATTTTCCTTTCTTGTCTTTTCCGATTAAGGTTTTGATTCCATTTTTGTAAATAGCATATCTTCCATTTTGCTCTTTTACAGCGGGAGCTTTGTCAATGTTGTTTAGGGCAAGAAAAAGTATTGCTGCTGTTTCCTTTTGAGCTTCTTCCATTGAAAATCCATTGTTCAGGCGTTCTTCCATTCTGTGCTTTATAAGATGCCGGAGTCCTGTCGGCTGGATTTTCTCAGGATTCTTCTTGTCGAACAAATCGCCGAGTTTTATCTTTATATCGCCGTCAATATTCACATTTTTTCTTGTAAAAACATCACCTTCTGAAAGAACATCAGAAATATCAGACATGAGGGCAAAATCTTTTTCCTCATCAAATTCATAAGGCAATGTGCCTTTTAGAAAATCATAATTATCGTTTCGGAACAATTCTATTTCATCAGAAAAACGGTTTTCAAAAACATCTTTTTCCTGCCTATCAGAGCTATAAACAAATTCAAGCGGAACAAGAAAATCATTGTTCAAGGCTGTATAAAAAGTTCCTTTTTCCCGGCAATAAAAAATATCCGCATCAGAATTTGAAGTTTGCAGGAAGTCCGCCTTGTTAAAAACTTTCAAGGCTTTCTCAAACTTCTGTTCCGAAACTGGCTTTTGCCTTTCAAGATAGCCTGCATAATACAGCGCATTTTTTGAGAGGAGTTTTTTGTTCTGCTCATTGGAAACCACTGAATCCACGAAAGTTTTTTCTGCTTCTGAGAATTTCCTGACAGCGACAAAATTAAAGTCATTGTATGTGAACATGCGGGCGGAAAAATCTTCCGCTTTCTGGTATTCCCTTTCATTTTCCGCAACGATATTTTCCTCCTCATCGAACCAGTGAGCATTGCCGTTCTCGTCAAGATAGTCAGGCCTTGGATTCTGTTCAGCCTCATAGTCCGCTTCCATTGCCGCCTCGGAAATTCCGCCGTTTTCCTGGAGTGATTCTATTCCGTTGTCAATAATTTCCTTTTGAGATGGAATGTTCATTATCTTTCGTAAATATTTTCTATTTTCAACTTATTTTTGAAAATCTGATTTTGCAGCAAACAAGCTATTATTCATAGTTCCTGCTATTTTTATTGCTAAAAATTCATCATCAATTTCAATTTTTGTATTTGAACCAGCGAATTTTTCAATTATGTTTTTTGTGTTTTCATTCAACTGATTAAAACGATTCTCTTGTTTCTTAAAAGAGTTTTCATATCCAGCAGCATCGTCCAGCCCTCTTTCATAGAGATAATCAAGAACTTGAAACTTCAAGCCTGCGTAATCATTTTTAGACAGGCTTTTGATATTTTCTTGCTCTCTTAAATACAACCAAATATCTGCAGCTCTTATAGATTTTTCCATACTTTCCGAATCAATTCCCTTTGCCTTTTTTATTGCAGAAATCAGCTCCGCAATTTTCTGCTTTTTCTCGTTTTCTTCATCCATATTTTTATATTTTTCTCCTTGTAAAATTTTATCTTTCAAATGCGATTTCTTTTTTACGCATTGGCTTCTGTTCCGGCTCGCTGAAAAGCGCAGGATTTATTCTTGTCTGCCATGTCGCCTCTATGTCTGGATTTTTCAATTTCGCTCCGTGGACATCAAAGTATTGTCTTCCGGGAAGAATATTGAATTTCTCCGTAACAGTTGATTCAGGCAAGACTGCATCTATGAACGCGCTGTGCTCCACAAGATTTTTCAGCTTGTCCTCGAACAGAAGCTCGTCAACTGCAGACATTGTTTCCGCGAAGTTCTTTGTGATGACCGGAAACGCCTTTACAGAATTCGCCTCAAGACCAGAGAACTGAAGCTCGTTCCTGATTTTCTGCGGCTCGTTGTCAAAAAATGACTTGTCGTACAGCTTGATTCCTGAGACATGGTTCAATGAATCAGCAAAGACAACAGGGATAAAATTGTCATTCCAGCTGTTTCTGTCGTTTATCTTCTTGGCGACATTCTCAAGCTGCCAGGTATAGTCAACAGAATCTTCAGAGAATGCGAAATTCTTGTTCAGAAGTTTATCTTCAGAATTTCCATAGGCATTTGAATTCAGCTTTAGTTTCCAGCCGTTTTGCGGTGTGTATAGACTGAACGTGTCATGGTCAAGAATTATGTGTCCTGCAAAACGGCTCTGGCCGTTTTCCTTTGTGCAGATTTTTCTCAAAGCCTCTGTCGTATCCACATCGAAAGAGCTTTCAAGCGTGTTTCCGCTCGGATGGTTATGAACAGCGGCAATCATGCAGTCAAGTTCCTCCGCGCGTGTTATAACCTGCTTTATTGTTCTGGAATCTGGAGCAGAAACAGCACAGCTGTTTGGGGAATACGACTTTACAGCAAGCTGGTCTTTTATCTTTCCGTCCTCACGTCCAATCAGGACATAGCGGAATGTCTCGAACTTCTTGTTTCTGTAGATTTCCATTGCTGCCTGAAGCTGATTCCATCCTGTTTCTGAAATTCTGCCAGAGTCGTCAATCTCAACGCTTTTTCCCTGAACGTCAAAAACGCCGTGCTCGGCAAAATCCTTAAAAGACTTGTACATTCCTGACTCTTTTCCGTTCAGAACAGGGAATATAATCTCGTCGCGCTTCAATTCCGATTCCGTAAGTTGACGTTCGGTTATCGAGAAGTCGTCATACGGAACGGATTTTCTGTATTCGTTTTCAGTCGAGTAAACAGAAAGCACATCAGAACCGCCAAGCCCGAAGAAGAGGCTTCCAGGTTCCGCATAAAGCGAATTCGTATCCTGTTCAGGCTGTTTTGCAGTCTCTATTTTTTCAGCGGCTTTTTTTAAGTCTGTTTGCGCTGGCTGTTTCTCAGGCTCTGTTTTTTCTGCCGGAGTTTTCAAGTCTTTCTGCTCCGACTTTTCAGCAGCTATTTTTTCTGAGACATTCTCTTTTTGAACAGATTCCGTCTTGTCCTGCCCAGAAATCATCTTGAGAAGCTGTTCTTCAGGATTCATAAAATTGAAGCGGAAGCCGTTTTTATTTTCTGCGCCAACGTCCTTAGGGATTTTTGCGGTATTATAAAAGTCCAACGCATTCTTCGGATTGTCAAATGATTTCTCCTGGTACTTCCAGCCTTTTCCTTTTTCACCGCGCTCTTCCGCCCAGTGTCCGTCGTAGTAGACGATGATTTTTTCAATATCGTTTTCATTTTTAATGGAAGAGTTTTCATTGGCGGCTTCATTTTTTACGGAGCTTTCTTCCAGAGATTCAATCTCGCCGTTCAGCCATTTTTCGTATTTTTCATACCCAGCATTTTTGTAAAGGCTGAATTCTTCCTCTGTGATTTCACCGGTCTTGAGTTTTTCAGAAAGCATAGCCTCGTGGCGCATTGTCCTAATCTCATATTCGACTTCCTTCATCGGACGGAGATTGTTCAGGATGTCGGCTTCAAGAATTCCACGCTGCTTCTCGACAGGATACTCAATGAGCTTCTGCTCCATCCGCTCTATCTCAAGTTTTTTGAGAATCTGCGGCAAAGTATTTTCAATATTATTGATTTTTTTCTCGCAGGCGTGCTTCTGCTTGTTCAAATTGTGGATGTATTCCGCCTCTTTCTCTGAGTCCGTGATTTTAAGTGAAGAAAGCTTTTCCCTGACCTTTTCAAGACCTGTTTCAGCCTTAACGAATTTCTTGTTGCAGTCTTTCAGCTCAGACTTTATCCATTCAGGAACTTCAAGCCCGCTTTCTTTGTAGGATTCAATCTGCTTCTTCTGATAGTCAACAGTTTCTTTCGCATTCGAGAAGTCAAACTCAAGCTGCTTTCGCTTTTCGATAATCTCATCAAACGACTTGATTTTGAGGTTCAGTCTTGAAAGCTCCGCGCGCGCTTCCTTTGTCTCTTCCTGCAGGATGAGCTTCGCTTTTTTATTCGGGTCTTTTATCAGGTCAAGTTTCAAGTCCTCCGGATTTATGTCCTCCACATTGAGAGAATCGCCCTTGTAGTTCCAAAGCTCGTTTATTCGGCTTCGCTTCTCGTCATGTTTCTGGTAAAGAACAGAGTCGATTGAGTCGTTCATTACAGGATAGACAATGTGGACATTTCCCTGAAGATTGCCCTGCCGCCAGATTCTTCCTTCCGCCTGGATTGTCTCGCTCGGATTCCAGCCCAAAGAGCAGTTGTACATGACAAAGCTGTTTCCGTTCAGGTCGATTCCCTCAGCAGTATTCCGTCCGCCGATAATGATTTTGCACGGATTTTTCTCGTCATTGAAGCACGATGTGATTTTCTCTTTCTTTTCAGGAGTATTGTTCACTTCGCCGTTTATGATTTCTACAGCGTTCTTTGGAATTCCGTGAGCTACAAGATAGTCCTTTATTATTCCGTGGCTTTCCTTTCCAAGCGGAACATACATGAACTGACCTTTCTCAGGGTTGCCCTTGTACATGTCGATTATTGCGTCACATACAAATTTCAGCTTTGGAGAAGTCTCGACAAGTCTTGAAAGCGGAGGAAGCTCAACGCCAGGATACATAGCAGGATTCGCAAGAGCCGGAGCTACACAGGAAAGACGCATATTGTTCATTGCGACAATAACAGCCGCGCTGTTGCCTTCCTTTACTTCCGCCATGCGCTCCTCGTCAATCGCACGCATTTGTTTCTGCAAGTCCGACATATCAAGCGGCTTCACATGGGTGAACTTGTTCGGGCGGATAATTCCAGCCTCCTCTCCGTCAACCTTGTCGATAAATTCTGTAAGAATATTCTGCAGCGCGGAAAGTTCCTTCCAGTTCTTCATAACCTGCTTTGTGTCGATGTTTCCTGTCGAGGTTACGCCAAGTTCCTGCTTAGTCTGCGCAAATTCATCGAAGAACGCTCGCAAAGAAGTGATTCCAGCCTGCTTCAGACGCTCGCGTCCGATATAAGAGAGCATTGAGTAGACTTCCGTCGGGCTGTTTGTGAATGGAGTTGCTGTAAGCATGAAAACATTTCTGTCGTCATTGTGCCGCTGTGTGAGCTGCGTCATTCCATACATTTTCAGCGCGCGTGCGGATGGCTTTCCGCTCGGAATTCCTGCATACTCATTTGACTCGCCTTTTTTCTTCGGACGTGGAACTACCCACAAATTCTTGAAGTTGTGAGCCTCATCCACTGTAAGATTGTCAAATCCGCAGTCCTCGTAGAAGAAATAGCTCTCATCCTTAACATGGCTTGCAGAGCCGATTACACCTTTAATTTTGTCGGAGCTTTCCGCATTCTCCCTTGCGCTTCCGTCCATGTCCGCGCTCAGAAGGCTTGCGAAGTCCTCATAAAGCTCGTTCTCGCAGGACTTGTCGTTGAAAGTGATGTTTCTCAAGGCTTCGTAAGTGCAGAGAGAAATCGAATTTTCAGGAATATTCAGCCTGTGCGGTTTTTCAGAATCAATATATTTTTCAACGGAATCTTTACCGAAATTATAAAGGTCGTTCAGCTTCACATTTGGGAATAGCTGTCTTATGTCCGTGTACCATTTTGGATAGACCTGGTTCGGAACAACGATTAGAGGCCGCATGCTTCTTCCTGTCTGAATCTGGTTCACTGTCGCGACAATTCCTGCGGCGGTTTTTCCGACTCCGACATCGTATGCTAAAAGTCCGTTTCCCTTGTTGCACAAGAATGAGATTCCTTTTATCTGCTGGTCATACAGCTTGAATTTCGACTCGCCCTTGTACGCGCTCATTCCGTCAACAAAAAGAGGCAGTTTTGAGTAGTCAGGAGCTACATAGGAGTTGAACCGACGGTTGTATTCAGCGGCAAGCCTTGCCTTGTCCGCGTCTGAAAGCCCTTCATGCAGATAGCGGTCAAACAGGCGGTTTGCAGTGTCGCTGCGCGCCTGGCGTTTAAGGTCGGCTTCTTTTCTGCGCTCCGCTTTTTCCGCCGCCTTCTCCTCCTCGCTCATGTCATAAGTGCGCCAGCCTCTCACCGGCTCGGCTTTTACAGGCTTTCCGTCGATGTAGTTCACGATGTCATAGAAGCTGAGTTCCTCTCCTAGCTCCTCTCGTGAGATGTTCGCTGTCGCAAAGTCTATGTCGCCGCGCCATTTTTGGTCTGAAAGTCTCGCGTTCTGCGCCCAAAGGATGAAAGATTCCTGAAGATTAAGATTTATCTTGTTTCCTTCCGCATCGATATGTCCAATTTTAAATTCTTCCGCAAGTGCGGTTTTCACGCCGAAATGAATTCTTTCCATTTCCAAAGGAGATTTCATTGCGGATTCAAGAATTTTTATGTTGTCCGCAAAAATTTTATTTCCGTTGGATTTTTCATAAAGCTCTTTCTGCTCCTGGATTTTTGCGTAAATATCACCGCTCGCGAAAAGCTCCCTGTGCGTCCATTCTCCGATGTTCTTTTCAACATATTTTCCGCTTTCAGAAAGATACTGGATGTCATCGCCGGAAAGTTTTGACAGGTCGATATTGCCCTGCCAGTCCGTAGCCTTCCAAATCGGGAATTCTCTCTCGTCAAAGTCGCGTCCGTAAAGATGGGAGAATTCCTCCGCGCTCATCACTTCGCCTTTTGACTTTACGATGTTCCATTTTTCTTTTCTGGATTTTGAAGAAGAAGGATTCTGTTTTTCAGGCTCAGTTTTTCCGTTTTCTTTAAGCAGAATTTGTTCTGAGAAAACACTGTTGACAAGAGCACTTCTTGTGAGTATATTTGAATCAGCCGATTGGAGAACCTCAATAGGGAATTGTACCCTTGCGATTGTGCTCCAGTCGGTTATTTTTTTGTCGTCTACATATCTGCAAAGTCCGTCAGTAGTCCATTTCTGAATCAAATCAACGCCATTTTTAGCGACAACAGTTCTGTCATGAATCGAACGGATATTCTGGACTTCAACCTGTTTACGGTGTCCGTTTTCCTGTTTTTGAACTGAATCATTCACATTGACTGCAAGCGCGACAGGCTTTTCATCCTTGAACACATCTGTAAGAACGAGTTTTGAATCCGCCTTGTTTTCTGTCGCAGCCTTGTCAGAATCAAAGACAAGTATCGGAGTTGAAAGCCTTGTAAGGGCATTGAGGATTTCTTTTTCTGAAAGTCCGTGTGTTTCAACAGCCTTTTTTATAACAGAAACAGCAACAGTAACGTCCGTGTATTCGCTTCCTGTCTCCTGCAAGACACGAGGCGTTTTTCCAATTACAAAACGGTCATTTTTCGGGCGGATTCCGTTTTCAAAGTATTCTGAAAGCTCCTTGCTTAGATTTTTTATTTCAGAAAGCCTTTCTTCAGTAACAGGCGAAACGTCATATCTCGTGTTCCCCAACCCGACTGGTCCCCAGTATTTCCTATTGTATTCATCAAGCTGCGTTTCAAAAGATTTTTCCACCTTTTTTTCTTCGGCTGAGCTGTATTCCGGCAAAGGGGCTTTTAATTTTTTAGTCTGGTTGACCTTTTTTATTTCATCAACAAAGCTGTCAATCTTGTTCAGTTCTTCCTGAACTGAAAGCCCTTCGTGGACGGCGACATATTTATCTTCCTTTCTGAACCGGTTTGTGCGTGTTTTTACCTCGCCCAAGATTTTTTCAGGATGAGCCTTGAACCATTCTCCGTTTGACAGAAGCTCGCCGGAGATATTTTTTCCGTCAATGCCTTCTTTTTTCCGCATAATCAGAATGTCAGTTCCGACTTTCGTTGTTGAAAAAGTTCCTTCCGGCAGCCTGTATGCGTCTAGAATTTCACCTTTCGAGGCGATGATTTCTTTCTGCTTGTCGCTTGCCGTATTCAAAAATCCGCTTGGAACAACAAACGAAAGAACCGACTTTTCATCTTTGAGAGCGTCCAGTCCCCTTGCGATAAAGTATTCCTCGTAGCGGTCAAATTCTCTTCCCTCTCCTAACCCTTTGTACTTGTCGTTGTATTTTCCGTAAGGCGGATTTCCGATTACAACGTCATGCTTGGGCTGCTCATATCCGATTTTAAGGAAACGCTCGCCGTCATCAAGGAACTGCTTCTGAAAAGCACCCTGGATCACATCCGCTTCCGGGTGAAGAATTTTATTGATTCTGGCGGAAGTCTTGTCAAGCTCGTGCATTGTGAATTTATTATTCGGGCGGTTTTCTGCAAAGCGGCCGACTCCGGCAGACGGCTCAAGGACAGTCTTTGCGTCCGGAGCATAGGCGTCCACAAGTTCCCAGACTTTCTCAATAAGATTGTCCGGCGTGTAAAAAGCGTTCAGCACTTCAGAATTTGTCCGGTTATTCTCATCAAGTCCGCCGCCGCCCTCATACTTGGCAAGAATATTCTTGTCATCTTCCGTGATTTCTGAGTCAGGCTTTTTTAGAATTTCACGGCACTGCTCGCGGATTTTCTTCTGGCTGGATTTTGTTCTTGGAGCGGAGATGTCTTGGGATTGCAGATTGCTACTTGTGTTTTCTGTTCCTTTCTGTGTTAAGTCGATAATATGAACCTTGCCGTCTTTTACATCTTGCATTGTCATACCGCTGATAGAATTTCTCCAGTATTCTTCAAGGGAATAATCTTTTTTATTCTGCGTTTTACTACTTTGAAGCTCAATCAAGTCTTCAATGGCTCTCTGCTGACCTAGCCGCTTAAACTTCTTTGAATCAGAAAGCAGCTCGTTAAGACTGTCCATGGAGCTTGTCTTGAAGTTTTCTTTGTAGTAGTTATATTCTTCCAAGTCCTTGCCAGAAAGTGTCTTTTCATCAGACAGTGAAACAGAAATATTCTTTCCAGCCATCAGGTCTTTCATCGGCATTGAAAGGAATTCAACAATCTCCTTTTTGACTTCCGATGCGTCCATATTCTGAATAAGCTCATTCTCCGGCTGTGCCTTTTTATATAAGTCCAGAATATAGACGGCTGTTTCTGCGTTCCAGTCAATCGCCTTGTCCTTTGTGATTTCGCCGTCTATTTCCGCAATATGCTCAAGCACTTTCTGGGCAAGACCTCCGCAAATTCTTGAGTGAATTTCGCTCAGAACAAGGTCGTCATCATCGGCAATGTTTGAATAATTCGGGTCGCTTTTGACTTCCTCCCAGAAATGAGTGTTCTTGAAAATGCTTTTTCCTTTCTGCCACAGTTCAGGATTTGTTTTCTTTGTGTACTCGTCCCAAAGGTGGGTATACTCGTGGACAGCGACGTTTGAGTTCATCACGTCAGGATTCAGATAGATTTTTCCATTGTATGCGAAGCCGTAAGTCTCGCCGTCTGACACTGACATCTTCTGTAAAGCCTTGCTTTCACCGGCGGAAATAAAGTTGACAAGACGCTCTTTTGTGAGTATATTCAAGTTATAAGTTTCGATGTCAGTAAGTCTCTGCCTCAGGAATTGGACCTGAGATTCAAGCTTACCATTGAAACTTTTTTCATTTATCCATTCTAGACTTCTTTTCTTGTCAACATAAATAAGATTCTCTTCATCGATGTTTGTTTTCACAAATCCAATTTCATTGTCTTTTCCGTACATCGAGGTTATTTTATTGATGACAATTCTGCCTTCTCGCTTGTTCGCCGCCATTGGAATCAATATAGAGTTTCCGTTGCTGTTCCTGCGTTCCGTAAAGAAAACGTAGCTGTCATCTCTTGTGCGTGACTTGAATACCATTACCGGGTCTGCAAGCTGGCTTGGAATCGCATAGATGTCATCGACAGAAAGCTGATGTCCTTGCTTATCATCTGGATAAAGGGGATTCTCACGGACTATCTTGTCCAATGTAGAATGTTCTATTTCTATGAGATTTTCTGCGATGCCGAGAACTTTCATCACAGGCGGAATCTTTCCTACAACAATCAGTTTTCGTGGATTCGTGCTGTCTTTCTGCCATTCATCGACCTTCCTGATGAATTTTCTTGAGTCCTCCTCGTTGAACTGGAAGTAGCTTTCTTTCCGGGCAATCTCATTCAGAACTGAAATCTGCTCTTTGGATTCCTTTTCCGCCGCACGCAGTTTCTCAAAATCTTCCCTCTTGTCGCTGAAGAGAACTGATGAGTCGAATTCCACGTAGTTTCCGCCGGCTTCGTTTGCGCTGGTAGAATGGAATGCGCTTCTTGAAATGCCGCCTAAGAATTTCTCACGTCCGAGAATCTCCACTGCTTTCTTCACGCCTGTTTTTTTGCCGTTGAGCTTTATGTCGCTAAGAAGCATTGCCGTCTGAATCTGCTCAAGGTCTTCCGAAGTCTTATATCCCCAGCCTTTGAGCATTCTCAGGTCTTCCGAATTGAGATATTTCGGAGACTGGCTCTTTGTCATTTTCTGGAGAAACTCCTCACGCTGAAGAATTCTGTCAAATTCTTCCTTGTCAGTGATGACCTCGATTCCTGCGGACTTGAGCTTTTCCAAAACAAAATTCGTCGCCGCCTGCTCTTTTGAAAAATCCTGCTTCTCGATTTTCGCAAAATCTTTCATGCGCTTTGTGATTTTCAGTCCGTTTTTTACATACTCCCTGAAATCCCATTCGTTCAGGTTTCTTCTGTCCAAGTCGAATTCAAACTTTTTTGTCTCGTAGTTGAAGTAGCCTGAATCTGCATAGGCATTGAAATCGTAGTATTTATTTTCATCGAATATGATTATTCTGTTTTCTGTTGAAAGAATGTCGAACCCGGAAGACTTGATTTTCCCGATTATCTCATTCGCTTCTGAAATATTTTTCAGTCTTCCTAATTTTTTGACATTTTTATCCAGTCTGCCATTTGGACGAATTGAAGTTTCTCTTTTTGTCTCCTTGTTTGCCACGGAATATGCCGGATTTTTTTCGTTGTAGGAAAGCAGCTCGCCTTCCTGCGGAGTTTTGTTGCGGAGCTTTTCTTCCATCATCTGCTCGACAACCTGATTATGAGCTTCCTGATTTCGTTTCTGATTTTCTTTTCTCCAAAGAACCTGTTTCTTTATGTCATCGTTCGTCAGGCTTTCAAGATTTTCTATATTTTTCTTTGCTTCAGAATTCTGCTGCTCATCATCCGCATTTTCTGGATTGTTCAGTTCATCTTTCAGCTGCTGGATTCTATTCTGGACAAATGCTTTTTCCTGCTCGATTTCTTCCTGAGAAACTTCTGTATCTTCTTTCTGCTGAACAGAGGAATGTCTGTCCACCCACATGAACGTTATATCGTGAACATAGTCCATTGTTTCTGCGTCTAAAGTCCAGGCTGGAACATCTCCCTGCAGGGAAAGCCCGGTTCCTTTTCTATGCTCAAGCATAGTGCTTGCGTAATAGCTTGTTACAAACTGCCCTTTTTCGCCGAATTTCTCACTGTCCTTTATGTCGTAAAATCTTACAGTCCAGTCATCGCCTGTTTTTCCTGATGAGAGAGGCCTTTCCGCCGGAACAATCTCAATCGCAAAACGGTCGTTCACCTGATAATAGTTTTCAGCCGTATATAAAATGTTACTTTCCGAGAGGTCAGTTTCATAATCTTCCTCAACAGGGACATCTCTTTTGAAAACCGCATTCACATAGTCGCCGCCGCGGATTCCGTCATCGCAGACCAGATTGAAAAATTCATCGGCAAGGCTTTTCGATTTTTCAGAAGCTTCATCGTTTGCCCAGGCAGCGATTGTATGCTCCACAGGAATCACAACATTGTCGTTTTCCTTCGCGCTAAAAACAACTTTTCCGTCCTTGTTTTTGAGAGAAACTGAATGAAGACTGTTTTCATATTTTGATTCAAGCGTGAAATCTGACTTTTTGATTTCAGAAACAATCTCATCAAGTCTTTTTGTTATTTCAAAATCCTTGTCTGCTTTTTCCGCATCGCGCTCGTCCTCTTCCTGAGAATGCTGCATTTTCTGCTCTTCATTCCATTCGTGGGCTTCATCAGAAGTCATCATCTGTCCGTTTTCTGCTTCAACTAAATTTTCATACTCATCTGATTTTTTCTGGTAGAAAATTTCCGCAAGTTCCAGCACTTCACGGAAATTCTCGTCAGGAATTTTTGTTGTCGGGTCATTGCCGCTCAAGTCGTCAGCGTAGCCGAATCCGCCCTCGCCGTAGCTTCCGACAAAATCGCCGTCCTTTGCGGAGTAGATGTCAGCGACATTCTCATCGTCGCTGTATTCAAAGTAGAATCCGTACTTTTCTTCCGAAAGTCGGCTCACTTCAGTTGCGGATAAATCAGAAATAGTTTTTTCATGATTTTCCTCTTTTTCCAAGTCGCTGAAAATGTCATGCCAGTAGCCTGTATTGAAGTCCGCTTTTATTTCTGAAAGGTAGTTTGAAATCCATTCATCTGTCGGAGGATTTGTGGCAATGTCCTTGTCAAATTCATAAGAGTTTTCAAGCTCTTTCTGCCAAGCCTCAAGCATTTGCTGGTCATCAGCTGAGCGGTAGCCGTTTATAACCTCTTCTTTCTGCTCATCGCTCAGGTCATTGAAATAAACAGGCTTCAGGGATTCATCAATTACAAGGCTTCCGTCTTCTGAAAATGAAATTTCTTCATGTGCTGCCGCAAAAGTTTCGGCAGCTTCTTCCGGGCTTTCTGAGCTTTCAATGTCAACTCCAAGTTTTTTTGCGTATTCCGCAATCTGATTTCTTGCATTGTTGTAAACAGCATTCTCCTCATCGTTCCAATGAGAGCCTTCCGCAGCCTGCAAAATATCGTTCCATGTAATTCTTGTTTCTTTTGGAGCTTCTGCTGTTACATTTTCCTCTGAATACTGTTCCAGTCTTTCCTTTTGGATAAATTTTTCTACAGTCATTCCGGCCGGGACATGGAAATCAACTTCCATTCCGCGTATGTTTTTCAGCTCATCAAGGTTAAGGTAGCCCCACTCGGCATTTTTCCAGTCATCGTTAAGACACTGGAATCCAAATGCGTCTCCGTCCTTTCCGATTTCTGTAATGAATGACTGGGTTCCGCTCGGATGAAAATAGCGGAGAACAATTCTGTGCTCCTCAAGGCCGTCTGTGCCGCCGATTTTTGGAGCATTCTCAACAGCAGCTGAAATTTCCTTAATCTTGTGGACAAAGAATTCACGCTCCTCGCCCTGAGCGAATTTCAACGTAGAAACATACTGAACTGTCGGAAGCACGGATTTTGCAATGGCAAGGTCTTCAGGGGAAACCATGAGGTCATCATCCGATTTTTCTGCGGCATGAAGAATTTCTTTCTCAGCCTGCGTCTCTTCTTCCAGAGCTTCTTTTTCCGCCGATTCGTGCAGAGTGTCCAGCATTTCAGAAGTGAGTTCTATTGTTTCTGAAGGAATTTCTGTTTCAAACTGCTTTTCAATGTACGCCTTTTCTTCCGCGTCGGTGAGAGTGTTCTCTTTTTCCCATTCAGCCTCATCATCAAGCGCAGCCTGTTCCTGTTGCATTTCAATTTCTGCTGAATTTTCTTCATTCTGGTTTTCAAGAGCAGCCTCAAGTCGTGAGATTTTTTCAAGGTCGCGCTTTCTCTCCTCTTGTAGCTCGGCAATAAGATTTTCAAGATACGCGATTCTGTCATCACTTGAAGATTTGATTTCCGCTGAACTGTTTTCAAGAGCCTGTTCCGCAAGGTGGTCAATCTGTTTCTGCGATTGGAATTTGTTGTTTTCAGGATAAAACTTTTCCGCAAATTCTTTCACAAAGTCCGCGTTTCTGTCTTTCGCTTCCTGCGTGCGCGGATACCATACGCCACCGTATCTTGAGGTAAAGCTGTAGCCGTTCTGCTTCAGAAAATCTCTCTGTTCCTGTGCCGGCGCTTCTGAAAAACGGAGATTCTTGTTTCCGAAATCCGCATTGTCAAAAATTTCAAAATGTATGTCTGCCATGTTGTTTTCCTCTTAAAATAGTTTTTGTAAAAATGCTTTTTTACCGTTCGATGTCTGAACGCCGACTGTAAGGTCTGTTTATGTTCGCTTCCGCTACTTTCAGCTCCTCGATTTTCTTCGCGTTCTCGAGGTTGTAGTTTTTTGCGACCGCAATCCGCTGGAATTCAGTTCCGCTTTCAAGCGCACGTGCGATTTTCCGTCCGGCTTCATAAGGCTTGTACTCGCCGCTCTCGACTTTCTTTACAAGCTCCATGCACTGCCGGTAGCAAGAATTCCGGTTAGCCTCCCTGTTGTCCTTTAGTCCGTTTCCGATAGAGTTCTGCAGGCAGTGCTTGAAGTGGCAGTCAACCGCGGCTGAAAAATCAATTCCGTCAATGCTGCTGTATTTCTTGACACGCTCACGAGCCTTCGAAAAGTTCTCATTGTGCCCGGGATTTTCAAGGCAGTTCGCCCTGAACGATTTCAGGTTCTCCTTCTGATATGCGCTGTTCACTTCCTGCGTCCGCTCGTAGTATTTGAGCACAGCCCTGCGTGAACGCTCATCAAGAGACTCGATGTTGTACAGATACTGGTTCTTCTGCTTTGAGCCTCCTTCCGAAATGTAAAGATTCTGCTCATTGAGATGTGTCGCGCCGAAATATTTTGTCTGGCACAGAACAGGAGATGCGTTCTTTTTCCAGTTGAGCGGACCGGTTTCTTTTTGAATGCGGTTAAGCTCGTTTCCGTAAATCCAGACATTGGACTTGTAGCCTCTTGAAGCCGCGACCTGCTCCAAGGCAATAAGATTCTCATCGTTTATGATTTTTCCGGTGGAAAGCTCGCGCGGAACAGAATCCGGCTCTCTGCTGAAAAACGGCAATGTTCCGTTCCTTGTGTTCTCCGCAAACGACTTATAAAGCTGGTCATAGAAAAATTGGTCTGCGCTCAGTCCGTTCGAGTCGAAGTTCTTCCAGTCAGAAGCGAAATTTGTCATGCTTTACCTCTCAATGTCCGTTTTCTTGTTTTTATTTTGGTTGTGAATTTGTTTTCTTAGTTTTTCGTTCTCATCCGCAAGCTGGTGGTTCACGTCCACAAGACGGTCAACGAGCTTCACGGCATTTTTGAAGCCCTCAAGCACGCCGTTTTTGCATTCACGCTCCTTGCCGTTCACTTCGATTTTCACGCAGCCTTCAAGCAGATTCTGGCTTGGATTTTCATTTGACTTTTCCTGATTTTGTGATGTACTATGCTCGTAGGAAGAAAGCACAGCTCCCACTTGAGCGTACATCTCAAGAAACTCAGGCGTGTAGCCATATTGACCGATCACCGTAGATATGGATTTCTCTGCTTCTTCCTTTCTGTCATTCAAAGCGAAACCTGTAAGAACAAATTTTCCATTTCTGTCTTTATCAATAACTGCTTGAATTCCATCCTTTTCTATCTCCCAGTTTCCGCGCGGAGTTTGTGATGCAGCTCCTTTATCAAGGCTGTCCGCAACTAAAAAACATATTGCCGTGATTTCTTTCTGAGCATCTTCCGGCTGCATTTGAACAGCCTTGTTTAAGACACGCTCCTCATAGCGGCGGTTTATGATATGCGCAAGGCCGGTTGACTTGTTTCCATGCCTAAGCTGAATTTCCCCGAGCGTCTTGTTGCTCGCCGTGTAGACAGTTCCCTCGTCAAGAACAGTGGCAAGCCTTGAAAAAAGCTCAAGGCTTTCTTTCTTTTCCAAATCAGAAAGCAGCTTCTCTTTGTTCTCATTTATGTACTTTTTTATTTCTTTTCTGAATGCTTTTACAGATTCCGTTTCCTCAAGGGAATCGGATTTTTCATTCTTAAACTGATAAGGAATCCGAGAAAATAAGCCTTTTCCATCTTCCTTTACAATTTGAACGCTGAGGTCATAAGGATTCCATTTTCCCTCTTTTTCCCAGTCCCGGAATTCAAATAAAAGCTTCTCGCCATTTTTCAACTCTCTGATGTTCGGCGCAATCTTCTTTCCAAAATCGCTGCCCGTTATAATCTGATAGACAACACCGCTTATATTGCCGCTGTCGGAATATCCGAGAATTTCTGTCGCCTTGATTTCTAAGTCTTTTTCAGACACCGCATCTGCTCCTTGAAAAATAAAAAAAGTTATCCATCAGTTTCCACATGACGGAAGGCTCAATAAAAAGCCTGTAGGATTGTGGGAACTGTGGGTAACTTCGCCTGTTGCTAATAGGTCATCGATTCGCTGCGGTCGATTTTCCGCTCGTCTTTTTTCTGCTGGGGAGCAAGCCCCTTTTCCTTTTCAACGGACTTCACAATCTCGTTCGCCTTTACATCAGCGTTATAGAGAAGTTCATTCAGAGACGGCACGTCCTGTATTTTTTCCTCCGGCGTCTTTGCAAGCTCGTTCTTGCATACAGCCGAAATGTTCTGCTTGAACTGCTCAGCGACTTCAGGCAAAACCTCAAGGCTTGCTCCGCTCTTGCAGGCGGCAATGTACATCGGAAGATAGTTCTCGGCGGAGTCAATTTTGAGTGTCTCATTTTTAAGTTTGTTCGGCTGGCGGATTTTCGCGCTTTCAATAAGGCGGTCAGGATGCTCGAGCTGCTCGGCAAAGAAATACTGCGAGTGCCGGAACTCTCCTTCCTTGTCCTTGAAATTATAGAAAAGCCCTTTCTCGCCGGACTTAACGCGTGTTCCGGCCTTGTCGATTGAATTCTTTGTCGCGACAATGTTGCTCTCGTAGCCAGATTTCTGTCTTGTAATCTGAGCCGGAACAAGGTCTTTCGCATTCAGAATCCAGCCGTTGTTCGCGTTGTAAATGGGCTTGATTTCAATTTTTCCGTCCTTGTTCGGAAGAAGCGGAAGGGAATTGTCCTCGATTCCCTGAGAGATGAGCTTTGCGGTGTGCCTCGGAACAAGAGAGCCGAACCAGTCGTTTTTTGAAGGATTTAAGGTGATGGCGTCTGACATTATGCGCCTCCTTTTCTGTTGGAATTCCACCCAGGCTGTGTGCTAGGAGTGCCGGACACAGCTGAATTGGCATGGAAAACCGAAATATTCTAATTCCTGACAGGAATATTGCAAAGAAAACAAAATATTTATTTCTTTACAAAACAATTCCTATATACTGCAATTTTATAAATATTTTAATACACTTTTTGTAATTTTAGAAATATTTTGGTATAATTTTGCAATGAGATACAACATCACGGTCGATGTGCCTTACGGAAAGAAGCTGCCGTACACGCTTTATTCAAAGGGATTCCTGATAGACGTTCCGCACGTGGACGAGAATTCTGACTTTGTGCATTTCAAATACGTCGGAGGCAGTGTCATCGTACTTTTCTACACATTCGAGCGTTTCCGCCGGGCGTACATTGTCACAGGCTGGGAATCAGAAAAGGACGGCGAGGCGGTCTCTCTTCCGGGAATAGACGAGAAGCTGTGCCTGATTTTTACGGCAAGGGGACGGAAAGTTGACCATCTGAAAAGATGCGTGTGGCTTCTTACACAGGAAGATGAGTACAAGGTCTTCAAGTTTCCGCTTATATTCTGGTACAGGCTGGCGTTTCTGATTCAGTTCTGCGGCGCAAAGAGAAGCGATGTGATGTATCTATACGGAAAATTCAAGAAACACGGAGGAAGAAAAAGATGAACGTAACAAAGGAAATTCTTGAGTGGCTAAAAGTGTCATCAATAGTTATCAGAAAAGACGAAGCGGACATAATGAGCTTTCTTGCAAGATTCACTTCTGAAATCTGGACGCTTACAATGCTGCAGAAGCACGGCTTTCTGCAAAATGAGCAGATTTCCGTCCAGATAAATTTTTCAGACGGAGAGAGCGAAGAATTTCTTGCGACTGTAATTGAATCTGGAGAGGATTTCTGCGATGTCAAAATTTCAGGCTCGGAGAAAAAGGCAAGGACAGCCGCGTTTATTTCAGCACTTGAGAACCTTGACGAGAAATACACAAAATATGGGCGCAGAAAAGAGGAGCGAATTGAAATCGGAAAACGCAACTCCGCAAGGTTCGGACTTTCATCTCCAGAGCAAACTGTCTTTGTGAACGGAATAAAAATGCAGCAGCCGTGCGCCGTTGTTGACGCGAGCATACACGGAATCTGCATAATCACGCCCTGCTCCGACCAGAGAATGAAGGACTGCGACAGCTTCAATGTGATGCTGAATTTCGTAAGCCCCGAGCAGACAATTGTTTTAAAATGCCACAAAGTCCACGCCCAGCTGAAGAAAACTGAAAGCAAAATCTATGCGAGAATCTCCTGCCAGCTCCTTGAGCCGATTCACTTCGCATGGAAAGAACGTGTCATAAAACTGCTTGAATCCGAAAAGAACTTGTAAGTCAAGCCGTTTTTGCAATATATTGTAACTGAATCAATATTTAATTTTTTGCGGAAGGAAACAGTATGCTGAAAGAAATCCCGGAACGAATAACGTATGCCCAGGAGAAGCTGATAAAGCTGATTGAGGAAAGAAAGCTCAGAAAATGGTGTCTTGAGAACGGACTGTCGCACTCGACAATCTACAAACTGGCGACAGGCGAAAAACTTCCGTCGTACCCGATTGTCTGCTCGATGTCGCACCTTGTTCCGCCGATTGAATGGCTCTTCTACACCGACGAGCAGATTCCCTACGAGGCGCAGACAGTTCTTCCTCTTGAGCCGGGAAAAGAATGCAGATATGTTGCCGCCCACAGAAAGGACTACAGGGAAATGACGAAAAAATACGGTCTTACGGAAATCCAGGCGTACAACATCATAATCGGAAGAAAAAAGCCAAATCTCGGTTTCATCAGGCAGACGTGCAGCGAGGTGAATCCGATTGAGTTCTTCATTCCGTCGGACGAGGCTGAAAAGAAAATCACAGTGCCGGAGCGCGGAGACATCGCAAGCATAAAGGGAAAGAATTTTCTTGTTCTGTCCAAAAAAAACGCCAATGAGGAAAACGGAACATTCATCGCCTGCCCTTTGACATCCGACGGAGACGGAATTCCGCTTGTCTGCGGCTGCAATGTGAGCGGAAAAATCCAGGCATGCAGAATCACTTCATTTCCGGTTGAAGCAAATCCGCTGATTCTGGGAAAAGCAGCAGCAGAGACTGTAGAGGAAGCTGCAAAAGAAGTCGTAAATCTGGTTTCAAAAAAATGAAGATAAAAACTTTCAGCAGGAGACAAAAATGAAACAGTTCGAGTACATGACGCCGGAAACAGTCGTAAAGTCCTACGAGGACGCGAAAACCGGCTACACAACGGCAAACGGACGGCTTGAGCGTGTAGAGAAATTCTCAGGCACTTTCAACGCCTATCTGAACAAGCTCGGAAAGGAAGGCTGGGAATTTCAGGCTGCAGGCGGAAACGGCTTCGGAGTTTTCGGAAAAAGAGAAATTCAGGAGCGGTCAAACACAAACAGCTGGCAGAATTCAACTTCAGTCTCAAGATAACAGGCGGCTGTAAAACCTGTGGCAAAGTAAACGAAAATTTGATTTTCCACAGGAATTTTCAGTAGTTGTTTTTTTACTTGTTCGCCCTTACGCCGTCAGTAACCTTGTCGCCAAGTTCTGATGAGTCAGACTTATTTGCATTTTCTGCATTTTGCCTAGCATTGGCTCTGTCTTGGTCGCGCTTCATAATTTCAAGAGCAACATCTTCTCCCTGCTTCTTTTTTTCAGCATAAAATTCTTTACGCGTCATATTGCGCTGGCCTCCAGTGCGCTCATCATATTTAGTGGCAGTCTTGAAATTAGAATTTGAAGATGTTCCAAGAGTTTTTCCCTCATGCCCTTTAGCAGAGCCTTGTCCTGAGATTCCATGGGCACTAGCACCGCCTCCTGCACCGCCGGAAGCTCCGTGTCCGCCTCCAAAGCCAGCCATCTGCTTAAACTTGTCCCAGCCAGGAATGGAATCATGCCCTTTTGAGAATTTCTCAAATCCGGCTTTTGCACGGTCTTTCAAGTCAGCAGTTGCAACAGCCCCCATCGCTCTAAGTGCCTGCCTTTTATTTCCGCCCAATTCTTTGACACCTTTTCCTGCCGCCTTTATTTTTGAAGCTTCACCTTTTAAATTAGTGCCTGTATTGACCGCGCCTCTTACAGCATTCGCGCTTGCAGCCTTCATTCCGCCTGCTGTCGCAGCCGCAGTTCCAATGCCCTGCAATGCCTCGCCCATGCTCAGCTGAGGCTGGCCTGTCAGGATTGTCTGCGC
Organism: uncultured Treponema sp.; assembly: GCF_934725225.1. Taxonomy (NCBI): domain Bacteria; kingdom Pseudomonadati; phylum Spirochaetota; class Spirochaetia; order Treponematales; family Treponemataceae; genus Treponema; species uncultured Treponema sp. Next base: position 159,292 of record NZ_CAKVAM010000002.1, on the reverse strand, counting down.
AATCTTCGGAGCGTTCTGCGTCATCACATAGCTCAAGACCGCATTGAATGCGACATCAACAAGAAGCCACACAATATCGAATCCGTCCGACGTGATTGTGTTCACCGTGAACTCTATTATCAGGTAGTAAACGAACATCAGGCACAATGTTATCACAATCATCTTGACCATGAAGCTTATGAAAACCGGCACGAGCTTTTTCGGAATGTCCTTAGTACCGTCAAAAAGAAGAAGCGGAATAAAAATAACTCCGACAGCCGCCACAATCGTGAACTCAATCACCGTCATTATGTACTGAACAAGCGCGAATATCACGCAGAGCGCAAGCACAATCACGCAGAACCACACAACAATTCCGTCAAGAACAAACTGCATGCCGCTCTGGATAGTTCTTCCGGCGGAAACAAACGGATTCAGCTTTGCCGAATCAATTTCCTCGTTTCGCTGAAGAAAAGCCGAAGTATTCTTTGAGTGCATTATGTTCGCCGCAAGAAGCGTCATTCTCAAGAGCGCGCCCGGAGACAAGTAGAAACTCTCGTTTCCGTCGGCATCCTTTATGAATATGTCAAGAGAAATGTACGTGTCCGTGTTGTCGCCGATTTTCGTTCCGTCCAGATTTCTGTCGCCAAGAACAGCATTTATAGCCTTGAGAGTTTCCACCTTGAACAGGTCTTTGAATTTTCTTTTTTCATCATCAGACTTGTCATTTTTCTGCTCTGACAGCTTTCTGTTCATCTCGTTTGAATCCCATCTGTTGCCTCCTTTCAAGCCGGGAATCGAGCTTGTGGCTTTTCCTACAAAATCATTGTAGCTGTCCTTATCGCCAAGCGATTTTGGAGAATAATCATCAAGCCTTGATTTCGCGTCCTCGTCATTTCCGGCCTCGATTGAATTCACGGTCGCAAGGTCAGCCTCTATCGACGAGCGCATGGCTTTCAGCTCGCTCACAATAGCGTCCTTCGCGCCGCCTGCCTTTATCCCTATCTCGCCTGCAATTCCGCCGATTCCAATTACAATCGCCGGGTAAAGGTTCAAAAGAAGAAGATAGCCGACCCATTTAAAGATTGTGTCCCACCAGAAATCCTTGACCGTCATGCGCGACATGGCAACCTTGAAGCCTGACCAGGCAAGACCGATAAGACCGAACAGATTTCCATAAAAAGCAGCCCACTTGTAGCCCTGCGCCATAACGCCGCCGAAATACTCAAGTGTCTGCACAAGAGGAAGGTCAAACGCATCCATAAATCACACCTCCATCCGCATTATTTTTTGTAGCGCGAGCTGATTGTCTTCTTTCTGTAGTAGTCAGTCTCCTGAGCCTCGCGGCTGCTCGCCTGCTCCGCGTCCGCCTTGTTCTGGTCGGCAATCATCTTTGAGGCTGTAATCGCGCACAGGTCGTTTATTCCGAATCCCAGCTGTGTAACTTCCTGAATAAGCTGGTCTGTAAGAAGAGCCTGAGCCTCGGCAATTCCGGCTTCCGTCGGGTTTCCGTTGGAGTCAAGATTGCCCTCAAGAGCCGCCTGAAGAATCGTGTTGTTCTTCATCGCAATCTCCTCAAGCTTCATTCTCTTAGCCTCCTCTGTTGCAGCCGCCATAACCTCGCTGCACTGCTTCTTCACGGAGTTCACGCTCTGCTGAACGAAAGCGTAGTTCTGAGGGCTTATTCCGTACTTCACCCATATAGCCTTCTTCTGATCCTCATCAAGCCCGTCCGTCAGGCTGCTGACAGTTTTCTGCATTGTCTCGGACATAAACTGTTTATAGTCCCTGCAGGCAGTCAGAAGATTCTTGTCATTCTCCCACAAGTCGTCCTGATTGTTCGGGCTTATTCCGCACAGGTCAGCGATTGAATACTTAATGTTTCCGCAGCTTATCGACGGAGTTGTCATCATCTTCTTTATGTTCCGCGCGGAAGTGAGAAGCCTGTTCACACGCTTTGTCGCGTCCCTTATGTCGTTTCTAATGTCAAAGTCGCCGTCAAACGAGATGTTGTCCCAGTCGATGCTCTTTGCCCTCTCAACCTGCTGCTGAATCATGTTGTACTGGTTCTCAATCTGCGTGATTGTGTTCATCACCATGTCATATCCCTGATAGACCTGGTCAATCGCGGCAAGCCAGCCTGAAACATCAAAAACCGGATAGCCTGTCGCTGAAATATTCTGAACGCTGAAAAGCGCCATTCCAAAGGCAAGAATGATTCTGCCGATTTTTTTTCTGATATTTTCCATATAAACTCCGTTTTCTGTTTTTTTTGATTTTATGATGAGAGAAGCATTTCCTTGTATTTCGAGTAGTCAAGTCCGCGAATATCTTTTCCGATTTCTTTGTATTTTTCCTTGACCGCGTCAAGAAGCTCAAAGGCAAGCTCCCTTGTTGTGTTTCGTCCGTACCTGCTCTCAAGGTTGTCCAGAAGCTCATGGTCGCTTGAAATCAGCGCGAGCTGGAACGCGTCAAGGTCGAGAGTGAACATCCGGCTTCCGTTCGGGTTCTTGAAGTAATAGTCCCTTTTCATGACCGCCTCGGACAAAGCGGCTATCTCGCTGTCTGTAAGCCCGAAATCCCTGTAGCTTTCAGCGGTCTGAACCGCATTCTCGTCAGCAAGATAAATCTTTGTGAGGCACTGCTGGACTATCGTGTCGCGCAAAGACGACTTGCTCGCTGCGCTGACCTCCTGTGTCGCGAATATGCAGAACACCTTCTTCTTTCTCAAAGTCCTGAGCCATTCCTGGATAAATCCCGAGAAAACCGGATGCTGAAGATAAAGCCACGCCTCGTCAAGAAACAGAAAAGTCAGAGGCTGTCTCTCGCCGTGCGGAACTGTCCAGAGCTTTTCAAGATAGCGGAAGATATACATCAAAGCCGGCGCTACAGCCTTTTCTGAAAGGCGCATGAGGCTTCCCATCTCTATTGTCATCAGCTTGGAAAGATTCAGAGTAGTCCTGTCCGCGTCAAATATTGAGCCGAAAGCTCCTCCCCGGCAGTACGGGTCAAGCCCTGTTCTTATCGTGTTGTCGCCTGTGTCCGGGTCTGTGTAGTTCACATACTGCTGGAACGATGTAAGGTCGTGCATAGAGTTGTCCTTCTCAGAAAGAAGCATAAGAGTCTCGCTTATCGCCTTGCTCATTTTCGGAGTCGTCTCAATATTCTGCTGGGCAAGGAGGCTCTCAATAAACTGCTGGCACCACATGAGGCTCTCGCGGTATTCTTTTTTATTGCATTCTTCCGGGTTCAGAAGCTCGCTCAGCGGCTGGAACGCCACATCATCCTTTCCAGGCTCCACATAAATTCCGCCGGATGCGACCATGAACGCCCGGCTTGAGAGCTGCTTGTCAATGCAGACAATGTTCGCGTCCCTGTACTTTGTGGCCTGCGCCATAAGCAGAGCCATGAGTGTTGACTTCCCTGCTCCTGTCGGTCCGAAAATAAAAGTATGCCCTACATCGCGCACATTCAGATTAAGAAAGAACGGAGTTCCATAGCTTGTCGAGCAGGTTACAAGAGGAACAGAAGAGCCGCAGGTCTCAAGCGTGAAGTCGTTGTAAAGCATTCCCTGCCATGCGGAGCTTAGAGGAATGATATTCGCCATGTTCTGAGTGGAGATAAGAGGACGGCGGATATTCGCATAGACGTTTCCGGGCATCATTCCCTCCCACGCCTCCATGTTGTTCATTTTTTCTTCCATGCACGAGAAGCCGCATGAGCGCACAACCTGCTGGAGCTTCCGCGACTTCTCCTTTGCCGCTGAGAGTTTCTTGTCCCAGCACATAAGGCTGCTTGTGTAGTATCCGAGAACATAGCTTCCCATAGCGATGTCCGCCTGAATCTGGCTGGCCTCGCCTTCCATCGCGGCAGCTCCTGAATTCTCCCGGTCAATCTCGACATTCGCGGCAAGTTCTGTGATAATCGTGCCCGCGCTTTTTCTTGCGGAGTACATCCGCTTCTGATATTTGTCCGCCTCTTTTGAGGACATCTCCTTGCTCATCGGAATGAATCTTGTCGTCCACCGGAACTCCTGCATTGTCCTGTTCAGCTTGTCAAAGACGGCTGGATAAGTGCTGCTCGGAAAATCCATCACGGCGATTATGGGAACATAATAGTCCCCGATTTTTAGCGGCATCGAGGTCTTCACGTCCATGTCGCAGATGTAGTTGTCAAGGAAGAAGAAAGTGTTCTCAGGATAGAACATATCCTGCCGCCTCATGCTCACCGACGACTTTATGTAGCTGAAAAGCTCCGAGTCATCAAGCCTGTGGCACCATATTTTTGTTGAGAGAGTCCCCATCGCCTTGTCTGTCTCATCAAGAAAATTCTCGATTTCCTTTTTCATTCCGGAAAGATTTTCCGCACCGTGGGAATGGCTTCCGCCGCCGCTCTTCCTCTTTCCGCTTCTGAAGAAAATCGATGCAGCCTTGTTCTCGATGTCTCCCGGAAGCTGGTATACAAACGAAATATAATAGTCGGTCGTGAAATGCTCGCCGTACTTGTGGTAGTTCTCAGCGCGCCTCTGGTCTATGAGCCAGCCCGCAAGGTTTGAGAATTCTCCTGCCGGATAGTCCTTTGTCTTGTATCTCTTGCAGTCGAAAAAAATCGCCCAGCCCTCCTGCTGTGCCAGAGCCATAGTTGTGCGGTTGAACAGAGATGCCATCGCCGCAGTTGAAGCCGGAGACGATGACTCAAGGTCAGGATACTCAACCTGATAAGATGTCATCAACGCTCCGTTCTTTAAAAGGCAGACACCGGGCGACATTATGAACGAGTAAGGGCTGACATATTTGAGCATGTTCGCGCTTTCCCTGTTCAGCCTGAAAAAGTCAAGAAACGGAACATCCATCAGACTGCCCTCCATAAGTTAGGCTGCATGAGCCTGTCAAAAAGAATCGTCATCATATAAGGGTCGTCCTTGCAGAGCATTTTAGCCGCCACAAACAGAACGATTCCGACCGGGAAGCACCAAACGCTCACAAGGTTCATCAGCACAATTGTAAGAACAAGAATCACCATCGCTGGAGCAATCCCGATTCCAAGCACGACGTTCGGCTGAAGCAGCACGCGGTGGACTGGAACTGCATAGTCATATAACGTAGGTTCGTTTTCCAAGTTGTCCTCCAAGAAAAATAGGATTCAGACAGACAGCAGGACTTTTCCTGCCGTCCGTTTTTTCGCTAGGCAATTCCAGATATTAAGTTTTCCGCCACCGGAATGACTTTTTCTGCCATTGAAATCTCAAAGTTCAGGTCGCCCAGAAAATAAGAGCAGATTCCTGACGAGCACAGAAGAATCAGAGTTCCGATTATCCACGGAGCGAACTTTTTAAGAATCTGTCCGCCACCGCCCTGCTGCCCTGCGACAACCACGCCGATTGCCTCGATTATCAGCGCGACAAGAAGAAGGACTTTCACCCAGGTTGACTGCAAAAGAGAGAGGATTTTGTCTCCCCAGGTGTCAAGCTGCTCGATAGTGTCGCCGCCACCTCCGCCGGATGCAAATGTCGGAGCTACAATCATGAACAGCATGAAAACTGTTATAAGAAATTTTCTGTCTGTGACAAAGCCTTTGATTTTCTGGACGGCTTTTTTAGTTTTTTCGGACTTCATAAAATACTCCATAAAGAATGTTGAATTTCAGTTTTCTCTTCGTGTTCTCAATTTCTGTTCAAAAAAAAGGCAAAAAATTTCTATTCGTGCATGAGGCTCGCCTCACAAATCAGTTTCTATTCGTCAGCCTGAAAATATATTTTCCTGAAATGCCTCCTCAACTTATAAGATTGTTGCTTTCAAGGTCTTCCATGAAAGACGAGCTTCCCATCTGCATGGTTTCGACAACCTCGCTCACAACCGGGCCGTTTCTTGTCGGCTTCATGTGGACAAGAAGCTGCACGGACTGCGCCACGTCCGGAAGCTCTCCCGGAATCACCTCGCGCAAAAGGTCGCGGATTCTTGAGAGCATTGTAAGCGCGCAGTTAGCGTGAACTGTCGTGATTCCGCCGGTATGCCCTGAATTCCACGCCTTCAAGACCTCGTTTGTCACATCGCCGTAGCGAAGCTCGCCGAAAATAATGCGCGACACATTGCAGCGGAGAGCTGTCGCGACTGCTTTAAGGCAGTCCTTTCCTGCCGCCCAGATTGGAACAAAGTCGCGCGCCCTGCACTGAATCTCGCCTGCGTCCTCGACAATATAGAAGCGGTCGTCCGGCGTGAATTCCCTCATCTTGTCTATGGTCGCGTTAAGCAGCGTCGTCTTTCCGCTTCCTGTCTCGCCGCCGATGACAATATTCGAGCGTTTCTTTATATGCTCTATTAGAAGGTCGTAGCGTTCCTTTGTAATCCGCCCGGACTCAAGATAGCTTTCAAGAGAGAAAATCTTTGCCGGAGGACGGCGGATAAAGTACATGGGATTGCGTGCGGCGCGCGGTGGCAGGATTCCCTCCACGCGGATTTTCCAGTTCGGAAGAACGCCCTCGACAATCGGGTTGTCCGGATCAACAGTAACGCCGAGAACAGCGGCCGTCGCGTAGATTATTCTTGTTGTGGTCTGGTCGTCAAAGAAAATTCCTGTGAATGTCTTTTCCATTCCAAGCCCCTCGACAATAAGCTCGCCGTTTATTCCAATTGCGATGTCAGTCACATTCCTGTCCTCGATAAAAGGCACAATCAGCCTCATGTCGTCCTCAAGGTTCTTTATCCACTTGTCGAGCTTCACCTGCTGCCCGAATCCGTCCATTCCTGTCATTTGTGCTCGTCTCCCTGCTCGTATGCGTCAAGAATCATGCTCTCAAGAACGCCTGAGTGGTTGGTCTTGAGAATCCTCGTGCAGTCCCTGACGAATCTTTCGTATTCAATGTTCACAAGCTCGTCGCTGTTTATCTGCCTGTTCGGGAACATCTTCATGATGAATTTTGTCTGCTGCATGACGATAAGAGCCAGAAGCTCGACCTTGTTTTCCAGATAGCGGATTTTCCTTGAGTTCTCCACCAGCGAGGCATGGACGATTTCCGAGTCGCTCATGCTGCGGTTGATATAGTTGTTCAACGCATGGCGGATAATCTCGCTTTCAGTCGTGTTGTGCTCAAGAGCCTTGCTTTTTATCAGGTTCTGCATCTGCTCAGTCATGCGGAGCTGCTTCAGGACACCGTACTTCACATAGCTTTCTTTCCTATTGTTCTTCACCGCTCAATCTCCTTTTCATTATGATTCTTTGAATGGGACTTCTGCTCCAGCCTTTTGTGAAGCTCGATGTTTTCTTTTTTAAGCTGAATATTTTCTTCTTTCAGCCTGTCAACCATTTTCACGGCATTCTTGAATCCGTCCAATACACCGTGCCCGCACTCGCGCTCAAGTCCGTCAACATTCACGGTTGTTTTCTCGTAAAGCAGATTTAACTCCGAGCCTTTTTCTGCTGATGTTGACTTTTCGTTGTTTTGTGTTATATTTTCTCGTGGAGGTTCGGTTTTGCCGTTCGCTCTGGTCGGATTGACCGTCACCAGCTGCCTGCCAGTTGCACGCTCAATCACTTGCCCGATTTCATCTGATGCATAAATCAGCTGCTCGGGCATTTTTATTTTATTAACTAAATTGTTGATGTCCCTTTCATGTGTCGATATGGATACATTTTCATCCTCTATAGCAACAACAACAGACTGAACAGCTTTATTTTTTCCATTGATTTCAAACGATTTTGCATAAAGATGTGCTGTATTGAAATCCCCGAATACACTTTGACGAGTTTCATTGATTACAATATCAGGCGTTTTCAATGTGTCATGGACAGCCTGTAAAATACTCTGACGCTCCTTTGCTTCCAGTTTCTCAAACTGGTGCTCATCAAGTTTCACTTCTTCCAAAGGAGTCTTTATCCGCGAGTAAGGAAACAGCATATTATAATTCTCACGAGTGAAATCTATTTGTCTAATAGGCTTTGCAATTTGTCTCAATGAATCTTTTAGAGAGTTTTTTAGCTCATCAATATCTTTTAAAATATTATCTTCCATATCTCACTTCCACTTCCGTTAAAATTTTGTCTCGCGTTCGTCGTCCGCAAAAATATCGAAGTCGCTTGGTATTGACTGTGTAACCTCGATTTTCTCAATGCGCTTGATTGTCCTCTGGATTGAGCTTTCCACGTTGAAATGCTTTCTGCGGTGGCTCGGGAGTTTTTTTAGCCTTGAGTAAATCTCATTCATCTCAGGAACTTTTCCGAATGCCTTGTCCTTGAATCTAGGGTCTTCGTAATAGACAACCTTCTTTCCCTTGTACGGCGGCATTTGACCGTTGAATACAATGCAACGCGAGAAGTCCATCTTCATAAGCTCGTCCGGGTTCACAAGGCTTGTCTGCGTTTCCTGCGAGCTTCGCGATATATTGCTGAATCCGACTTGCCACTTTGTGCCGGAACTAGAGATGTTGTCCAAAAGAACAGAGCGGTTTCCGATTGTCTCTGAAAACTGCCTTGCATCCTTTATGTTTCCCGGGGCAAAAAGTATGATTGTCTTGCAGTGGTCAAGGAACGGATGGTTCTCGCCGTAGACATCAACAATCTGGTTCAGAGACTGGCTTACGATAAAGAAAGTGACTCCGTAGCCTGCAAGAATTCCGGCGTTCAATGCAATGTCCGGGAAATATCCAAGAACCGGGAACTCGTCCAAAAGGAACAGGCACGGAATCTTGAGCTTGACGGCGTTCGCGTTCGTCGTTCCGCTTGAGAATTTCTTAATCATAAAAGTGATTATCATCCTGAACACAGGGCTGATTCGCTTGATGTGGTTGTACGGAACAATGAGGTAAAGGCTGATTCCGTTCTTTCCGTCGATAAAGTCATCCACACTGAAATCAGAGTATGCGGTCGCGTTTTTAAGCAGCGGGTCCTGGAACAGGGAAATCTTGCTGAAAACAGTCGAGTATGTAGAGGCGCGCTCCTTCGGTGTCTGCGTCTCCGAGCGGTTCGCCGCCTTGACAATAAGCTCGTGGATAAGAAGGCTTTCGTGTCCCGAGTCGTCAACATGGACTCCATCCTCCCTCATTTGAGCAAGCATTGCAGAGCCAGGTCCGCCGCTCTCCTCGTCATCGCCTTTACTGTCATCGCTGCTTGCCTGACTGAAAATATCAAGGACTGTGGAAAGGTTCTTGTCCTTCCATGCGATATAGCGGCAGAAGCGCACGTGCATGACAACGCCTGCGAAAATATCGCGCGCCGTGTTGTTGAAGTATTGCGTAGCTCCGTCAGAGGCCGCCTTTGCATTCTCAGCTCCGAAGAAAATTTCGGCAATCATGTCAGCCCAGGAGAACGCCTCGCTAGGGCTGTCCAGAATCTCGTGAATCGGATTGTAGTGCGCTGTGTCTCCATCCGGGTCGAGAGGGCGGAACGGAATGCATGTGCTGAACCTTGAGCGGTAGCCTGCCGAGGCTTCCCAGTTCTCGCCCTTTGGGTCGAAAATCACCATCGAGCCGCGCCCTTTCACGGCTTTCTTCCCGGTCTTGCTGTCCGTTCCCCAGTACGGAACTCCGTAGCTAAGGCAGGTCGGAATTACAGTGCTGACTCCCTTTCCGGTTCGTGTCGGAGCAATCATCCAGGTGTTTGTACGTCCTGAATGGCAGACAACCGGAGCGACATGGACTTTCCTGGTAACAAGATTCTTCGGAAGGTCTAAAACAAGACTCATCTTTTCCTTGTCAGTATGGTAGCCGACATTCGCGCTTGAAAGCTGTCCGCAGATTACACCGCGCGGCTGGAGCATTCCAAACTTCTCAAGGTCTTTTCTTGTCGCCCATCTCGCTGTTCCGTGTATGTGCTGGTTCTTCTGGTGGGCGGAGACAATCACGCTTGTTATGAGGAACAGAAGCACAGCAACGACAAGGCCGATGAACGCGGCAGGGGCTGCCTGAAAAAAATAGTACGAGTACACGTCGTCAAAGGCGTACTTGAACATTCCAAGAATGAATATGAGCGGATTGTAGACGCGGTACGCGCCATTTAAAATAAAGAGCGGCCGTCCTATGACATTATAGTCATGGTTCATAAGGACTGCGAATTTCTGCGTGGTCAGAACAAGCCCTGCCAGAATACACAGAATCGGGACAATCCAGTTGAGCACGGCAAGCCAGTAGACCTTATGGGCCGCATCAGGGTCTGTGCGGATGAATTCTTCTTTGTCTTTCAAAACAACTTTTCCCCGGGCGGGCAGAAAATATTGTTTTTATTTCAAGATTATTTCTTAAATTACAATACTATTTATTTGTAAAAACAACAATACACCGCATTACAATAGAAATCTTTTTTAGACAATCATATATCATTATGGCAAGTAACAAGTATTATTTATTTTTTACATTTTCTTGTAATTCTTTAAATAGCTTATAAACATTACAACTCGTGGCTTTCTCATTTTCTATTTCTTCTTTTTTCTTGCTCAGTTCAAAAGCATTTTCCATTGCAAAATCAAAATAAGGCTTTAAAGTCGAATATAAATTTGCTGATGAAAGCCACACCTGATTTTTCGAATAACAAGGAATATGCTTTTTCAGCTCAGCAATAATCTTATCCTGTGAACTGTAAAATAAATCAGGCATAGTATAATGAAGTAAAAACCATACTTCAAAGGCTGGCATAGAATCAGCAAAATGGATTCCTTTTGATATAGCTTCTTTGTAAAGTTTTGATGCTTCTTCTGACATTCCATTTGCAATAATTGTATCTCTATCAAAAACACACCATATAGAATCATAAACACTTGACTCATGTTCAATCAACGCTGATTTTAAAATAGTATATAAATCGCTATGTTTCGAAACTTTAGGTGTAATCGTCACTCCAGGAATACGCCCATTTGCCTTAACATCCGAAAAATATATTTTTTCTACAGGACCTTCAACTATAAGAAGAAATGTTTTATTTGCTTTTAACTTACCTAGTTTTCTTGACACAGAACAACTCCCTCAATGAATTTATATCAACATTTGGCAAAGCACCAAATTTATCTGCTTGATACAATTTCTTTCTCGATGTCTCTTTCCTTATCCCTGTATAGTCAACTATCGAATTATATTTGCTTCCACCTGTTGAAGTTTTATTACAAAACCAAATTTCATCATCTCTTAAAAGCCCTGAATCAAGCAGCTCTTGATTATGGCTTGTAAATAACAATTGAGATTCCTCAGAACACTCGAGAAATAACTGAATAAACATTTCAAGCAGTTCCTGGTGCAAAGATGATTCAAGTTCATCAATAACACAAAAAGAAGGTTCCTGCGTTATATCTATCAATGGAGCAGCCAATTCCATAATTTTTTGTGTTCCGGCAGATTCTAAATGCAGAGGAAGAGAAACATCACTGTCGTAATGATGTATAAGACTTACATTTCTAGCAATAGGCTTTTCTCCTCTCTTTGCAATTTGATTTCGAATTTCCTCAGGAAAAGTTTTTATTATCTCATCAGGAATTTCTTGTTTTGTAATAGAAATATCTTTAATGTTTCCAAAATCAGAAAACGAAAGAATATTTATAACTTTTCTTTTAAAATCCTCATCTTCATCCATTCGCTTTGCAACATATCCATAGAGAGCATTATCAGTACTATCTATCATACCCTTAAAACGTTCGTTAAGATGATTATAAACATGAAGAAATATCGGATGTTTAGCCTGCGCCCCAGCAGAAACAACCGAACAATTATCTCTAGTTAACTCAGCTATTGTTTTTTTTGCACCTGTAACACATACGCCCCATTTTATATTATCAGTTCTTTCAAAAATCAGCCGTTTCTGCCCCTTTGGAGAATAATACAAAGATTCTATTAGAACTTTTTCATCATTCAGCTTTAAATAATATTCATAGCGAATAACATTTTCAGAATCAAAATCTTTAGCATAAAAAACTAGCCTAAACTCACCAGGTTCTTTTGCGGTAACTGGATCAAATAAAAAAGGAATAAAATGTATCTTTTCTGTTGGCTGCAGCGAATGAAATGAAAGAACCAAAAAATTCACATAGAACGTAAGAGCCTCTGCTATTTTTGTCTTTCCAGAGGCATTAGCTCCATAAATACAGGCCAACTTCAAGAATTTCTTTCCACCAAAATCAATACAATGCAATTCTTCATCCACATTAACAGTATCTGAAGCCTCAAAACTGATCAGTTGTTCCTCTTTTATAGAAAATGTATTTTTAACAGAAAATTCTAAAATCATACAACACCTCCTTATAAGGCAATTCAATATAGCACAATTTTAACAAAAAAATCAATAAATTGAACTTAATTTTGCACATTTTACGTAAAAATAAATTCAATTTAACCTTTTTTATTGACAACTAAAAAAGCTTTTATTATATTAATTTCATAAGTCCTCGTTGAGGCAAAAAAAAGCACAGGCGGCAACCTGTGCAGAAAAATTATACAAGCAGATACCAAAAGAGATAACCACCTATAAGCTATTTTTTAGGTTATCATAAATTCCCTAGACTTTCAATTGGCATCTGAAGGAGACAAGAATGAGCAAAAAAGCTCTTGTCCTAGGTATTGATGAATACCCAGAATGTCCGCTTTGCGGCTGTGTTAACGATGCAAAAAATGTTGCATCGTTATTAGAAAGAAATGCAGATGGCTCAAAGAATTTTGACACTATCTGTCTAACAAATCAAAAATCCAAAAGAAAATTGGAAAATGCTATTCGAACTCTTTTTCAGAATGACGACGATATTGCTCTTCTCTATTTTTCTGGACATGGTTCAAGAGTTGATGAGAGCGAATATATTTGCGTTCCTAATGAAACAAATGGAATTGATAAAATCCAACTTTCAGATGTTCTGAAAATTATTCATAAATCAAAATGTAAAAATAAAATTGTAATTTTAGATAGCTGTTTTTCAGGCGGAATGGGAGACAACCCTTTTGATGGGGACTGTGCTTCATTAGCAAAAGGCGTAACTATTCTTTCAGCAAGCAGAGAAAATGAATCTGCCGCTGAATCTAATGGTCATGGAGTATTCACTTCCTTATTATGCGGAGCTCTTAATGGTGGCGCCGCAGATTTACTTGGACATATTACGCCAGGTGCTGTTTATGCATATATTGACAAAGCTCTTGGAAGCTGGCAACAAAGACCTGTTTTCAAAACAAATGTACAAGAATTTATTTCTTTAAGAGAAACAATGCCACCGATTGCTTTAAAAGAATTAATCGCTATAAAAGAAATATTTTCTGACTGTGACAGCATAAATCTTGATCCATCATTTGAATTCACAAACAATCCAAATGAGAGACATGACTATATAAAACCTTTCGCAAACGAAGACAATGTAAAAAAAATGAAGCTTTTACAGAAATTCGAAAGTGTCGGTCTTGTTGAACCAGTAGATGAAGAACACATGTATTTCGCAGCAATGCATTCAAAAGCGTGCCGTCTTACACCGCTCGGTTTGTATTATAAATCACTTTCAAAAGACAACAGATTTTAAGGAGTTCTATATATGAATAAGAAACGCACTTTTATAAGTTTTGATTATGATAATGATGCCTGCTTGAAAAATTTTCTTGTCGGACAATCAAGAAATGAAGATTCTCCATTCGAAATTATTGATATGTCCATAAAAGAAGCAATTGATTACAACTGGAAAAATAATGCCAGACAAAGAATAAAATCTTGCGATGTAGTAGTCGTTATTTGCGGAGAGCATACTGATACCGCCACAGGTGTTTCTACAGAACTATCAATTTCACAAGAAGAGAATATCCCTTATTTCCTTCTTCAAGGCTATCCTGACAAGAATTGTAAAAAACCAAAATTAGCAAAACTCTCAGATAAAATTTATACTTGGTCTTGGGATAATTTGAAAGCATTATTTAATGGCAGAAGATAAATTTCAGCATTAGCCAAAGCTAAAAGCAACCGTATAACTTCACGATTGTTTTTAGCTTACATAGTCAATCCTACACATGTCTTTCCGAAACAACTTGAAAAAAAAACTTGACAAATCAAAAACAATGGTATAGACTGCTAGGCATGAACACAAGCAACTGGGGCGGCAGAAGAGAAGGCTCAGGCCGGAAGCCCACAGGAAAGAACATCGTGAACATGACTCTAACTTTTCAGAACGCAAGGCAGGCAGAGATAATGCGCTCGCTTGCCAAAAACGCGGGTCTTACGGTGAGCCAGCTTGTGATAAAAAGGTTCGGGCTTGAGCACGTGGAGAACACAGAATCGCTTCCCGAAAGCATAACAGGAAACAGAAGGCTCTGCTAAGGAGACCTCAAAACATTCCCGGTCGGAAAACAAGCTTTATTTTTTTATTTCATTTCCGCTTGGAATCATAGCCGAATTACGTCGCCGCTGTCCGGAAAGCTAGCATAGCTCCGCGCCGTAAATAACCGCAAGAAAACAAAACAATGGAGTTATTTATGACAGCGCAGGAATTCAAGAAAAACTTCCCGGATGCCTTTTTCGTGAAGACAAAAAAATTCATCGACAAGCCGAGCTATCAGCTGATAAAGGAATCCTACATTCCCGAGGACGACTCGCCTCTTCCATCCGTGGAGCAGCTGAATGGGAACACACGCCTGTACCCCCTCTCAATCACCGCATATCCGAATGTACTCAGAAGAATGAGCGCGATGGAAGCCGGAGCATGGGCAGTTACAAAATGTCTCCAGCAGAAATGGGAGCTTACGCTCGACAATTTCCAGTGCTGCCTCGCAAATCTTGAGATGGACTTCTAGGCAAAAATCATTCAGCATCAAATTTTTAACAGTGAAAAAATACCCCCTGCTTGAAACTTTTTCGGGGGGGGGTAAGATGTATAGTATAAAACAATTCGGAAGGAAACAAAAATGAAAGAAAGAAAAATCGGATTTGGGAAAATAAACGAGTACGGAGATGAAGTATCGCTGCTTCTTAAAGAATATACAATCCAGAAAATCGAGAAGACACAGAAAATCATTGAGCAACGGTATTCCACTGGGGCAAGCTCACAGTCGGTATCAACAGAAACCACTGTTTTCCTTGACAACAACGAATGCTTCTCCCTTGACGGAGACATAAAGCTTCTTTAAGGCTGGCACGTAAGGGAGACATACATTGCAATCGATAAAGACGAATATCTGCACAGCTCCGTATGCCCGGAGGCAAAGACAACGTTTTTCGGAGCTGACGAGTACATCGACGGCAAATTCAAATTTCTGAGATGGTATGAAACCTACTACAACCAGATAATAAAGCTCTGCAACAAAAATGAGGAGAAATACGCTGTCGAGCTTGAAAGTGAAATACATAGGCAGCGTATGAGCGCAATTCAGGGAAAAGACACAAACAAAGTTCAAAGCCTGCGGAAGCAGTACGGATTCAACTATCTTTCAGTTCCAAGAGGCAGAGCGACATGGTGGCCGCCGAGAAACCTCACTGCGCATCTGAGGTTCAGATTTCTTTGGATTATGTTCATAATAACGACATTCCTTGCATGGATGATAGACGGCTACTTTTTCCCGAAAGCTTATTTCAGCCTCAAATGGCTTCTCATCGCAGTCGGAATTTCACTGCTTTTAAACATAGGAGCAGTGCTGATTTTCAACAGCCCGAGGAAAAAGGCTTTCAAGAAGCTCATGGAGGCAAAAGCAAAAATGCCTGACTTCTGCAACAAGATTCTCGACGAGATGAACAGCATATATAGCAAATTCTCAAAAGAAGGAATCGATGCAATTTCGGAAACGGCGCAACAGAAATCATAAAGGCGTTCAAATGAAAAACATCAAGAAACCAATGGCAATTTTAGCCGCAGCAGTCATAGCGATATTTTCATCTTCCTGCGCAACAAGCAGAAGTTTCTTCGACACAAAGCCTTACGAGGAGACTGAAGAAGAAAAGGCGATTCAGTATCCGTTCAAGGTGTTCGGCTGGTATAAAAACAAGCTGATTGAGATGGAATTCAGAGACAAGAGCAACCTGATTGTCTCGTTCCCGAGAATCGGCGGAGCAAAGAAAGTCTACTACAAATACCAGATGTACAGCACGCTCTATTCCTGGAAAAAAGGACACAGCGACATGCAGATCTGCGGAATCGAGCTCAAAGTTCTTTGTGTGCAGGAAAAGCCGTATTACGGATATGACTGGCTTGACTTCTGCCGGAAAGGAGACTTCTCAAAACCTATAAGCGACCCTATGAACTACACCGACCGCCGCACAAGAAACAAGATGGCGATTATGGACTTTTTCGGCGACAACCTCACCTATAAGAAAATTGAGGAAGGCGACTTCGACATTTCTTACAGCGCGCTTCCTGTCATAAGATTCCAGAGAATGGACGAGGAGATAAGACAGGAACGGCAAAGAAAAAGGGAATACCAGCGAACCGGCGGAAATACATCAATCCGCAAGGAATACTAGCTTTGATGAAAATTTAAATTTTCATAGATTAAAACTATCTTAGAAAGGAGTTTACAAAAAATGAAGAAAACAGCAATCACTATAGCGGCTCTTGTCGCCGCGGCATTGTTCATGTCATGCTCGGACGGAGGAAGTTCTGGAAGCAACGACAGCAGCGAGAACCAGAATCCATCCGCCGGGGAAAAAACATATGTAACAGCAAAGTTCGACCTAAATTTGCCTGATAACACGAACCTTGAGTACGGATATTCAAACAACGAGCAGATTTCCGACATAACAAAGGAAACAGGAACTTCAATAACGCTTCCAGGAACAGAGTGCTACTACTCAAAATGGAGCGGAGAAACTTTCATCTGCAACTACAAATTTTCAGGATGGAATACAGAATCTGACGGAAGCGGAATCAGCTACAACGCTGGAGACTCTTTCACACTGAATGAGGACATAACTTTCTACGCTCAATATAAAGCCTCATTATCAGATGACAGCGACAATGACGACTCTGAAAGCGGCGATTTCCTTGACATAGCAACAACAGCTGAATACAAAATGAAAGTCGGAGAAACGATAAAGCTCAAGTCATCATGGAACGAAGAATGCTATTATTCAATCTATGAAAATGAGTACGACGCAATATCCCTGAACAATGACATAATCACAGCCGAGACAATAGGAACAGCAACGGTCAAGATGACATCAAGCACCAATTCCTCAAAGGCAGGATACTGCATCATCACTGTAACATCGGACTCGTTCAGAGGAACTGGTCTTGACTACAAGATGATTGGAAAATGGAAAGACGGAAAAAACAGTCTTGTATTAAATTCAGACAAAACAGGCTCTCTTATAGTTTATACAGGAGACAATCTTATGGCTGATGCGACTTTCAGTTGGAAAACATTCTCCGAAGGAAGCGGAAGCAACAAACGCAACTACTTCAAAATCTACGACTCTAACGACACTATCGCTAAAAATGATTACCTTGAAAAGGATTATACAATAACATCAGTTTCTAGCAGCACACTGAAAATAAAGGGATACCTTGTTGTCTTTGGCAATCTGGAGACAACCTGGACTAAGGAAAACTAAAACCGGATAAACCAACAGCACCGCAAAGCCTATCATCAAGCCTTGCGGTACTGCTGGTTATCATCTATATGTACTCAGACAGTTTCGGGTCTCGAAATAAACAATAAAATTTATTGAAGTTCTGTTGTCTCCGTGACTTATGTTGACATTTATTGTTCCGGCAGGGATTTGCCTTTTCAACGAAGTGTCCCGGCTATACTGTAAGTATTGAGCCGAAATATGTTTAGTATCTATGCCTTCATTCAGTATCACCCTTTCTGATGACCCTAAATCCTCGTTATAGGAATTCTCTTTTCTTGTAGTGTAATACCATGCTGTTTTCATGAATTTGTCTACAGGCATACACTCACCATCAAGGGAGCTGTCCCTTTCAAACGACCAACCGTTAGAATCAGCAGTTCTTTTGGATATATCAAAAGAATGAGAGCAGCTTTTCAGTTCATGCTCATCTGTCCCGACTTCCCAGACTTCACTTCCGGTACGTGTGTTGTAGAGATAATATTTCATCCACCCATGGCTCTTCATATAAGGGTGATGATTTGTGGAGTCATGTTTCATTCTTATCTCAAAGTCATCAAGGTTAATAGGCTGACCATTCGGATAAGACCTTGAACCGTTGTAAGTCGGAGCATACCCCTTTAGAATCTGATAACATGATTCTGTATAATCATTCTTATGAGCCAGTGTAAATGTACCATTTTTGTTGTCTTTAAAATCAAGTTCCTGATTGTTAAGATTGGTACTTATGGAAATAACAGGATCTGCTTTCTTCTCCTCAATCGGCAGACTTACCGTCACAACCTCCCCATCGCCAATAATAAGGGCTGAATCCGTAAGACTTGAATAATATGCCCGTTCATTTGAAATTGAGGAAACATCTGATATTATCTCAGGCTTTACAGTAAGCCTGTCATAGTTGAATTTTACGGATATATTTGCATTTCCTATTTCTTTCTTGCCGTCTTCTGCCTGATGATTTTCAGCGGTTATTTTTATTGTACATTTGCCTTCTTTCACAGGAACTATGGTTATTTCCCCATTGCCGTCATTATCCTTTTTCACGGAACTTGAAAACAAAGAGTCATCGCCTGAAAATTGTATGTCCGCATCAGCAGGACTGACATGATATTTTACGCTATATGATTTATCTGGAGAACCTGACAATCTTGTCGTATCAACACTGAATTCATAGTCCCACGCAACCCTTACAGCGCACTGGGCTTTCGCGCCGCCGTCCGTAACGCAGGCGAGTGTTCCGCTTCCCTCCTTGATTCCTGAAATCTCGACCTGTCCGTTTCCTTCAGCATCGCAGCCAAGGTCGCGGTACTCAAAGTAGTCCTCGCCCACTCCCTGGGACATTGTCCAGGTAAGAATCGCGTCCGCAGGGCTTACCGTGTATCTCAGAATCTTTGAATGGAACGGCTGGACTTTTCTTGAGTTCGTCTCAAAGACAAGGCTTTTTCCGGCCTCGACAATGACAGTGCATTTTGCGACGCTTGAGCTGTCAGGAAGCTGAGCCATAACTGTCGCCTCGCCGACTGAGACCGGATAGATTGTGACTTTCTGTCCGTTTCCCATAACGCGCGCCACTTCCGCTCCGTTCGCGCCCTCGCAAGTCCAGATGAGATTGTTGTAGTCGTTGCTGCTTTCAGCGTTCTCGATTGTCGCCTTGAGCTGGCTTCCGCTTGAGCCTTTGAGAATCGTCATGTAAGTCTTGTCGAAAGTTACAGCCTTTTCAGCAGTACCCGGAACAACAACATAGAACTGCAATGTGCTTGCGGCTTTCTCGTGCGAGCAGGTTATTACAGCCTCGCCGCTCTTCAGCGCGGTTATGTAGATTGACTGCCCTTTCACAGTTCCGTCGGAGCTGATTCCAGTTACCTGAACAATGTCGCTGTCGGAAGTTGTCCATTTAAGGTTGTACTGGTCGGAATTCGTCACACCTGTTCCTGTAAGCGTCGCGCTCAGGCTCTGGCTTTTTCCCTTGTTCACAGTGTAAATTGTTGTTGAGGCCGTTATATAGACAGCATCGACAGACTTCTCCTTTACATAGACCATCATCTCGGAGCTTGCCTGCTCAACGCCGGTGCTTGTCGCAATAAGCCGCGCCTTAACAGTTGTTGTGCCAGCTCCGACCGCCGTAATCTGCGCAACAGACTTTGTTCCGACTATCGAGCAGATATTGCTGTTCTCGACAGAATACTCAATGTGTGTTGAAACCGTTGTAGTCGGAACTTCCATGTTCACAAACTGCACGCTGCCCTGCTCAATCGTCATGCTTTCCTTCGGGAACGAGAATTCAGAATACTGCTGCACGTTCACGATTATCTGCTGGTCATAAGCCGCCTTCGGGTGGTGAATCGTTATCGTGACGCTTCCAGCCTGCTTCGGCGTAATCGTGCAGACATTCGCTGAATACTGAAAATCGATTATGTCATAGACATCAAGCGACCAGCTGAAATTGTACTTGTCGTTGGCGCTTCCGTTCACAAGAGTCGCCGTTACAGTTTTTGCTCCGTCCGTAGGCTTCATCGTGATTATGCTGCTCGGAACGCTGATTGAGCACTCGCTTTCCTTCACCTCATCGCAGACAGCAAGAATCTGCGCCGGATAAGCTGCTTTCGGGTGCGATACTGTTATATAGGTAGTTCCTGCTTTCAGCGCGCGGACTTTTCCGACCTCGTTCTGTCCGTAAACAGCGCATATTGAAGAGTCATTTGTAGACCAGACGAAATCGGAGAAATCGCTCTGCTTTCCGCCGACCAGGTCCGCCGTAATTGACGTGTATGTTGTTCCGACATTCAAGTTCATCACGCTTGACGTGAGCTGAATATAAGGATTTGCCGCGGCTGCAACCGGGTCAACGCACTGGGCGATAATCTGGAGCGGATACTGGCAGTACTTGCTTGTAACTGTAATCATCGCAGTTCCGATTCCGTTTCCCTGAAGAACCGCAGTCGCGCCGCTTGAAGTTACATCCACGACATTCGGATTGCTTGAACTCCAGCTGTAGCCGTCAAGAACAACCGAATCAGAATTCTTCACAGTAACAGAGACGCTCTTTGTGTTGCCCTCGCCGACCGCGACAACATTGCTGCCTGTCGTGAGATAGACATATCCTGCAAGCTCCTCAGAGGAATTTCCGACAACGACAAGAACCTTCTTTGTAAGCTCGGTTGCTGTATGCGAGATTGTGATTTCCGCCTGGCCGCTTCCGACCGGCTTTATATATGCAGTTCCGTTTACGGACTGGGCTGAAATTTTTGCGATGTCCTCCTTGTCGATTGAGAACTGAAATCCGTTCGTGTCTGCGCCGGAATAGTTCGCAAGAACAGCCTGAAGCTTCTGCGCGGAGTCATCACGGAGCATCGTGATAACGTCCTGAGATGAAATATAGACAAGAGGCTCTGCCTCTGGAATGACGTACTCGCTTCCGACACGCACATAGATTTTCAGCGTGTTCTGGCTTTCCGAATGCGAGATGTTTATCACAGTCTCGCCCTCGCCTGCCGCCGTTATTGTCGCGGAAGTTCCGTTCGCCTGTACTGTAGCAACAGACTCATCTTCAGCCTGCCATTTTATTGATGAATACTTGCCTGCAGAAAGATTCACCGCGCTCACATTCACAGCCGCAGTTTTTCCGGCCGATTTCAGCGAGACGACGTTCTGCGTGGTTGTAAGATATACCTCCGGGTCTGTCTGAACTGTTCCGACAGGATAGACTGTTATCTTGAAGTCGCATGAGTATCCGTCGATTGAACCAGTGAGCGTGCAAGTTCCGGCTTTTAATCCTTTTATCGTGCATGAGAGAGGATTGTAAGAATTCTTGTCCACTGAAATAACCGCCGGGTCGGAAGTTGTCCAGGTGAACATCGAGAAGTCGTAGCTTTTTGTCTCGTCTGTCTCCTCGTCGTACTCATCGAATCCGACAGCATTACAGAAGACAATCGCTTCCTTTCCAGCCTCAAAGTTGTAATAGAGCTTGTCGGAATAAAGAGCCTTCATGCTCATCAGCGTCTTCTCGTCATCGGCTGTCATGACAAGGACTGTCTTGTCCTGCTCCGCCTTGCTGTGGCTCACCGTTATATGCGAGATTGTCTGACCTGTTCCGTAGGACGGAGCTTTTATTGTGGCGGAAGTTCCGTTTCCCACAACAGAAAGCCTTGAATCGTCATTGCTCCATTTTATGTTCTGCTCATCTGCTGAGGACTTGTTCTTTCCGTTCAGCCCGACAGAATATTCAGTCTCGCTTCCGTTCAGGACACGCACAAGGCCGTTTCCTGTAAAATAAAGAGGCTCCTCAAGAATCGCATCCTTGTCCAGAACTTTCACGAGAATTTCAGTCGCGTAGACAATCTTCGGATGGCTCACGGTGATTACGGCAGTTCCCTCGGCTTTCGGCGTGATGTACGCAGTTCCGTAGGCATAGGTCATCGCGGCCGCCCTTGAATGAACTGCGCTTCCGTCCGTTGTCTCAAGAGATATGACATCTCCACTTCCTGATGACGGAGAGCTTTTCACTGTCCAGACAAAACCCTTCTCGTCTCCGTCATCGCCGCCGCGAAGGCTCATAGATACAGATGTCGTATCCGCGCCGACTTTCGTTCTTATATAGTTCTGGCTTGTCGTGATGTAGCAAGAGGCATCAACAGCGTCCTTCAGCTGCCCTGTCACAATGCAGAGAACTTCCCTCGGATAGGCGGCTTTCGGGTGCGAAATGACAAGCTTCGCGCTTCCGTTTGCAAGGCCACGCAGCACAACCTGGTTTCCAACAGACGAGACTATCTCCGCCGCGCTCAGGTTGTCGAGGGAATATCTGTACTCATCAACCGAATACTCGCCTATGTCGATGTTCTCAAGCTCGCAGGTTACAGTCTGCTCGTCAGTTCCATTCAGGGTAATCATTGTCCTGTCCGGATTTATGTAGACATTCTTCACAATCGTGATTACACGGCAAAGAATATCAAGAGGATATGCCGCATCCGGATGAGTGATTCTTAAAGTGCAGCTTCCGCCTTTGAGAGGAGTTACAACCGCATTGTTTCCGTTGAATGAAAGCCCCACAGGGACTTCGTCTGAATCCTTTGAGACAATCTCCCACTTGAACGCGCTGTCCAAAGAGCCTTCCTTTCCATTCACCAAGGAGCAGCTTATCGTCTGCTCTCCGTCGCCTTGGTTCATTGTAAGAATGTTCGTGGAAGTCGTTATATAAGGAACATTTGTCGCGTCGGCAAAGACATAGACTCCCATGTAGTACGGATAGCTCGCCTTGCTGTTTGTAACCTTGATTCTCGCATAGCCGGAATTCTTCGCAGTTATAAGGCAGTACTGGCCGGTCGGCTGGATTGTGGCGACAGATGAGTTGTCTATTGTCCAGGTATAGCCGTCGATGTCGGAAGCATCTCCGCCGTAGAGAGACACAAAGACCTTTTCCGTAACGCCCGGACTTGTCTGGATAATCGAAGTGTTTGAATAAATGTACGGCTCAGTCGTTTCTTCATATCCCTGCTCAAAGCCTGAGACCGTTATTATGCAGGTCGCGTCAAATCCGCCGTAAGAACAGCGGAGCGATGTCTGTCCTTCTGCAAGAGCCGTTATCGTCACACCGAAATTCGAGGCTGTGTCGCAGCTGATTATCTTCGAGTCATAAGACCACTTGAACTCGCAGTCTCTTTGGCTTGTAGAAGGATTTACTTTTATTGTAATGTAATCCATCGAGCCGACTTTCATTGAAAGCGTTGACTTCGCAAATGAAAGCGAGCTGATTTTCACACCGTCATCACCGCCGCCGCTGTCTGAGACATCGTTCCAGTGGCAGCCTGAAAAAACAAGAGCCGCCGCAATCATGAGCAGCGGAACAGCATTCCTTAAAAATTTCATCTTTAACTCCAGAGAATTTTTTTTCAATGTCTATTCGTGCGCTCATTTTTGTTTCAGTTTTCTATAATGAAAAATCCGCTTCTATAAAATTTCTATTCGTGACTGCGGACTGTCCATATCCGTTTTGTTTTCAGCGTGTCCTTACATATTTCTGCTCAGCCTGATTCACCTTGCACGGCGGAAGCTCAAGCGGCACATTCGTGATAAGCTTGATTTCTCTTCCAACTGGAACTGCAATCGTAGGCTTTATGTCAAGCGCGCGGTCGATAATCTTGTTCCCGATTTTTGTCGACTGCGCCCACACGTCGGTCATCGCGTTCTGGATATACTCGTTGTTCTGGCTGTTTATGCTCTTTGACATATCGGTCTGAATCATCGAGTAGACGGCAATCATTCCAAGAGCCTTCATTGTCGCCCACGGATGGTTAGACACGCTGCCCTTGTATCCGCTTGCGCCCTGCGCGCTCACTCCGTTCATGTTGCCCAAAGAGATTCTGTAGCCGTCAGGACGTATAAGAAGATTCCATGCCACCTGCACCTTGTTCTGCCCATAGCTGACAGAGCTGTTGTAGGTCGCATAAAGAAGCGAGCCTTCGGGAATCAGAAGAAGCGAATGGTCGTAGCTTGAGTACACATTCTGCGTCACTCTGGCAATCACAACGCCGGGATTGTCCGTGTTTATCGCCGTAACAAGCGCGCCTGAGATAATCGTTCCGTCCCAGAGCGTGTTGTACGGAAGAAACTGTCCGTTTCCTGTTCCGCTTCCCTGATTGTTGAAGAATTCCTCGCGGTTAGACTGGTAAGCCGCGCTCTGGTTCTGATTTCCGCCGCCGTAACTTCCGCTAGAGCCGTAGAGGGAATTCTGAATCTGCTGAGTGCGCTGCATCTGCTGCGCGATGTATTCCTCCTTTGTCATTCTTGACGTTGCTGCCGTCTGCGGAAAATTTCCGTTCATGACTGCGCTGACAATATTGGAGTTTGCGTTCACCGCCGCGTAGTCCTGCCCCGCGATCCCCTCGATTTTTCTTGGCGACTTTGAATTCCTTGTGTCCGGTCTGTCAGACTTTGCGGATGAGGCCGAGCGGCTTCCTACAGATGTTACCGGAGCTGTTCCGCTCTGTAGCTCAGGCGGCAAGGTGGAAAGAACATCGTCCGCGTCCTTTTCGCTCATCGGCTTATCGCCTTTCTTCTCTTCCTCAAAAATCTGCTGGACATCATCTTTCACCTCGGGAGCTTTCTCAGTCCTCTCCTTGAATTCAATTGCTGTCTTGCTGCCGGACTTGTCAAGCTCACGGCTTTGGATTTTTTTCTTTGACTTTGCCGAGCCTGCCGCCATAACGATAAGAAAAATCACTGCGACCCCGATAAAAATTAGCGCAAGGATATTGCCCACGTTAAGCTCGCGCGCCTCATCCTTTTCCTCTTCAGGCGGCGGAAGTTCCTCGTCCTCGCTCTCAATCTCGTCGTTCAGGTTCATAGGAGAGGCGTCAAGCTCAAGGTTCTCATCCTCATCGATATTATTTTCCAACCTGAGCCTCCTCTTCCGCGGCGATTTTTTCCGCAATTTTCTGGCTTGTCTTTTTCTTCTCTATCACGACTTTCTGCTTTCCAAGACGGAGAGTGACTTTATTCACAAGGCGCGGAACGACAAACACATTCTTCTTCACGGAATAGTTCTCTATCTCGTTCTTCTCATTGAAGAGGACTGGAAGCTTTTTCTGAAGCACAATCTCGTCCACCTGAATATATGTTGACTGGCCGTCATCGTAGACACGCTTTGGCAAAAATTCCGGCTTCTTGAACATCGAGTATTTCATCTTGTAGTCGAATGACAGAAGCTCAGGATTCGAGATTCTGATGAAGTCGTTCTCGACGGAGCGACTTTTTTCCACCGACTTTTTCGCATAGACATTTTTTCTTCCGGGATATGTGAATTTCACAATCGCCATGTGTGTGTCGGCAAACGACTTCACGCGCAGATGGTAGACACGGCGGTCGGTTATGATGATGAGGCTGGAGTCAAGCTTTGAGAACGCGGGCTTCACAAAAAAATGCTGGACTTCCTCGCCTGTCTCGGAATCAACAGAGACACCTGCTGTAAGCTCCCACACACTCTCGTCCTCTGAGAAAAAAGGAGTTCCTTTCACAGTCTCGCCGCGCTCAAGAACAATGTCCGTAAGGTGGTACGGCTGGGCGTAAATCTCGTACACAAGATTCTCATTATATTGATAGAAGAAAGTTCCGCTTTTATAGTTCTCCGGTTTTACAGTCGCTTTCTTCTGGCTTTCCTTTACAGCGTCATAGCCGGTTTCAAATCCGCGCTCAAGCTCAGGAGCGTCCTTCTGCTCAGGAATATAGACAGGACGGTCAACAAAAACAACTGTGTCCTCTATGTCCTGTACTTTCAATTCCTCCTGAACATAGTAGCCGTTAAGCTCCGCCTCGTTTCTCAGCTCCTCTTCCTCAAGCGATTTTGCGCCGCTGTCGTCAAAGTCCGTCTGGTTCACGCTCTTCTCAAGGTCTTTTGTTGTTGAGCAAGACAGAATCAGGAATGCCGCCGCCAGAACCGACACGTGCCGGTCGATTTTCTTTCTAGTTTTCATTTTGGTTCTCCAGTTGATAAGACTTTTGTGTTTATTTCCTTCATGTCGAATGCGGTTATGTAGATTCCAAGCGGATTGTCCTTTATGTCATCTTCACTCGGCTGCAAGGTTTTCACGCTTATTACCGCGCGGTAGGCCACATTGCTGACAACAGAGCCTGAGACCTGACGCGTCAGAACCTGATAGTCAATCTGATAGGAATCTTTTGAGAGCTTCAGCGGCTCTGTCTGAAAAAGCACTTCCCTTGTGCGCGTGCCGAAATACTCAAACGGCTTCTCCTCTTTCACAAGGGATGAATATTTTGACGCTGTTGTGGAAGTCAGAATGTGGTAGATTTTATTGACAGATTTTTTCATCACAGTCTTGTCAGTTGAGAGCGTGTGATAGAGGTTAAGAAAATCCTTCACCTGATACTGCACGGCGACTTCCGGAACATTGAAGTCCTGGTAGTTCTTCCGCGAAACAGGGCCGACATATGACGTCTGCCCGAAATCATTCATCGTCACAATCACAGGGATTGAGTCAGGCTGGGCGACCGCGTACAGGCTGATTCCGATTGAGAGAAAAAACGCTAGGCAGGAGATGACAGCCACAATCCGAAGAATATGGTTCTCCCGGCGAATCTGTCCTGTAATCCAGTCGAAATGCTCAAGCTGCGGATAGAACGGTGTCTGCACTTTTCCAGCAGGAGGATATTGTTTTGTACTCATAAAGTATCTCCAAGAAAGGGCGGGCAGATACTTTTGATACAGATTACAAATTTTCAAGACTACAGTCAATATTGATTTTATTACATATATAGATATTTTGTAATAAAAGAAATTTATTCACGCTTTCCGGAATTTCCTCTGCTTCTAGGTGTGCCTGCAACACGTATGCTTGAGTCCGTGACTTGGCGCGAGAGGCTTCTTGTTCCGTCCTTTATCTCTACTGACTTTCCCAGAAGGTCATCTTTCTTCAGCTGCCAGACAGGAACATAGACAAGGGATTCACCGCTTCTTATGACAAGCGCATCGTTCCAGCTTTCGTCCTTGTCGAACGAAATTACATTCTCAACAGTTCCGCTGATTCCGCCGCCTGAGTAAAGCTCAAGCTTTCCGCCAGATTTCCGATACTCGTCAAGGAATGTGTTGTACCGCCCTGTAGCGACAAGAACATCCTTCCATTCAGTTTTTAGCTCATAGAATCCGGCTTTTCTTACGGCAAGATTCATTTCAGAAAGAAAAGCAAGACGGTTCTGCATTTCAGGGCTTAGAAGACGTGGGCTTATTTTTCCGGGATATTTCTCAAGCTCCTCGTCAAGCCTCGTCCAGCGTCTTGCGACAACAAGGTTTTTCTGCGCCGCAAGAATTTCCTGCTGTGTCCGCTCCCCGACCATCTGTGTCGCGATGTACGAGAGAGTCTCCCTCATTGTCCGCCTAATCATCTCAGGCTGAAAATAGACACGCTTTCCGTTTTTATCCCTGCCGTTTATGCAGATGTGGGCATGGCGGTGAGCTGTGTCCGTATGAACCGCCCCCTGCCACAAAAGCCTGTAGCCTGTCATGGTCTCGGTTCTCCTTATGAACTCAGAGGCAAGGACTTTCAGGTTCACGTTCTGGTTTTCAGGCGAGATTATGAACTTGAAATGGTCCGGAACTTTCGCGGCCTCGTACTCGGAATTTTCAGTGCCGAAAAGCCTTGGCCTGTCCATGACATCATTCTTGTTTTCCTGCGGCATATAGGTTGAGAGATACTTTTCATGCGCCTGCATCGAGGAGCTGTGCGAGACCTTGAACATCACGCGCTGGTCTTTCTGGTTTGAAAAATTTGAGAGCAATGCTCCGCCTCGTCCGCCGCCTGAGAATCTTCCGCCGTCACCACGACCGACACGTGTCGGTTTTGCCGCAAGCAGCTTCGAGAGCCGCCACATGTCGTCCTTCTTGTAAGGAACTTTTCTTACCTTGTAGAGGTCTTCCTCATAACTCTCCTTTGTCGGACGGCTAGAGAATATGTCTTTTATTGAATGTGATTTCATGGGCTAGCTTAGCGTTCAAAGCTTGAATCTAGCTCTCTTGCCTTTTTATTATGACTGGCTCTTCCTTCAAGAACATCCTCAATCATTTTCATGTCAAGAGATTTTCCGTCCTCGGAAGAGAATATTTTTCTTACAGCAAATGTGCCATTTTTCGGGAAACGCTCATATATTTCAAGGCTGTCGGCAAAGCCTGACTCGTATACTGCCTTTATCGTTTCTGGAAGCTGTCTTATCACAAGGTCATGATGAGCCTTGTCAACCGCCCTTGCAAGAAGCGGATTC
Source organism: uncultured Treponema sp. (assembly GCF_934725225.1). Lineage (NCBI taxonomy): Bacteria > Pseudomonadati > Spirochaetota > Spirochaetia > Treponematales > Treponemataceae > Treponema > uncultured Treponema sp. Next base: position 131,056 of record NZ_CAKVAM010000002.1, on the reverse strand, counting down.
GTTTCCCTCATTTTTTCATAGCGTTCCTGACAAGACTTCCAGCTGGTCTCCTTGTCGCATATCTGGATCGCGATTCCTGTCTTATATCCAGCCTGCTTCATCTTTTTCAAGGTTGAAACTGGCGTCGCGGAAGTGCGGAATGTTCCCTCGACAACAATGTTGTATTTTTCAGATACCGCCTTGTCTATAAGCACTTCTGTCATTCGTCCTGAAAACTTTGATGTGTATTTTGGGGATTCCTCTTTGTAAAGATTCTGGATTTCCTCAAAATGAGGATGATAAGGACGGAAATCATCGCCGGAGATGGAGATTATATTCTTGTTCAGCCTTGCGGAAAGCATATTTGTGAGCGTTGTTTTTCCAGCTCCAGGCTGTCCGCCGAGAACAAAACCTTCAGGAGATTCCTCTGCCTCAAGAAATGGATTCATCAATTTTATCTGATTCCAGACAATCTTAAACTTGTCATTAAACTCTTCATTTGTGCAATTCAGTTCATTGATAAGATACATGGCTACATAGCTCTCAGTTGCTTGATTCTTGTGGTCGTGGCCTTATAGTCTATATCATTGAAATCTGTGTTTATAAGTGTGTGCTTCAGCCTGCACAACGCTCTTTCTGAATCTGCTCGGTCATCAGTATCGTTTTTGTTGTGAAGCATTGCAAGGCTGTAAGAAACAAGCTCCAAAAGAACATCCTTTTCCATTATTGTAGCCATAGGCCCGCCTCCATAAATGAATTCTATTTCACACAGTATTATTTTGTCAAGTTCCTCTTCTGTCATTCAGTAACCTTTACATCTTGAAGATGAATCGCATACACCGGCTTGTCTATGCGCAGGTCGGTACACTTGCCGTCAACAGTTTCTATTTTGGAAACTGTTGCGGATAGGTATCTGTCTGTGTAGCCAAGCCGAAGCCGGCACTCTCCGACCTTGAACTCAATGGAGCTTCCGATACGGCTCGCTATCGAAGTCATTGCAAGGCAATATTTCTTGTTCTCATTCGGATAATTCCTTGCGATTTCAGCGGCGATTCTTTTAGTCCAGTACGGTTTGACTTCCCTGTACTCGACAGTTTTCTCGCCGCTTCTGATTTTCTCGTACCATTCCTTTTTAAGCGGAAAAGTCAGCATTTTTTCCTCCTCATCACAAGCTCAAAATCTACGTTCGGGAATTGGATTGAAAATTCCTCTTTCTCCGACATCTGATCCATGAACCATTCAAAAACAACAGCCAGAACATCATCAGTTACATCTTCTTTCTTGCCTGTGAATTTGAATCTTCCGCCGCCAAGCGGTTTTGATGTGCCGTAATAAATGCGGTTGGAAAGACCGCTTACCGCAAACTGTTTCATTTTCCCCCAAGCCCCCTCGCTATCTCTGTCTGAAATTCATCAACGTGTTTTGAAATTTCCCTGTGCGCTTCTTCCGCATTCATTCCGTCAAAGCAGTAGTCGCCGCTTATGCTCCGCCATGGGCACAATTTTCCGTATTCATGGTATGCGCTTTCGCAGTTATTACATTTGGCATTAAGAATTTCATTTTCTGTTATTTTCATTTTTCTCCTCGACCGACACGTGTCGGTTCAGTGCTTTTCTGAATATTCCGCCAGCAGAAAATGTGCGGTGGTTCTGCCTTATCCGCTTTTCAATTCCAATCAATTCATTATCTACGGAAGAGCTTTCAAACATATTCAGATTGCAGAAATTCTCAACAGTTTCCATTGCATTTTTCTTATCCAAAAATTCAACATTGACGCTGACATCGGAAGAATTCCTCATCGCAGAACTCCAGACTGAATACCAGCTCAAATATATTTTTTTTCTGAGCTGCCATTCTTCATTTTTATTATCAGGCTTAGCCAAAACCAGAAGACGGAATCGAGGCCTGCACATTCCTTTGTCGATGTCATAATCCACATGAAATTTTCTCAAAATGCCGGAATATTTCTTGCTGAAAAAAGACCATCGGCTGTTGCTCCATATTCTCCAGGCGCGGAACATTATATCTGCCATCTCCACAGTTTCCTGAAGTCCGCACCATCCGGCATCAAGAGAAATCCTGCACAGCAAATCCGGCGAATTTTTTATCACCTGAGCTATCAACAACTTTCTCTTTTTTGAAAAATACATTTTTTTCCACCAATGACATATATTTTCACGTCTAAACCTGTAATAAATATGTCATTATAGAAATATATTGTCAATGTATAAATATTTCTCACAATAAAACAAATTTCAAAAATCTCATGTAAAAATGCAACATAAATCAGCCGTACTACACAGCCAATTATAGAAGAAAACAGACAGCCGCATTACACAAAAAACGCACGTAATACATATAATTCCAGAACTGGAAACAAAATAGCACGGCTTGTAGCACAAACCTTTATCTTGCGTCCAAGAGTTACTCTTTTCTCTCTTTTGCTCATTTCCACTCTTTTCAATAACGGCTCTTTTTCAGAAAATTCTTCTAATGACTTGTAATGCACGACTTTATCGGAAAAACTTCTTTTTTTTCATAAGACGAACCGACACGTGTCGGTTCAACAGCAGCAGCGGACACACCTGCCCTTGAAAAATCCTGAATATCAGTCTATAAATTGAACTGAACTTCTGCCCGCCCGAAGGAGTTCAATATGCTTATCATCGCAGAAAAGTCGAATGTCGCAGAGGAATTCGCCAGCGCGCTCTCATGCAGGAAAACTGGCGGAATATATTCCGGCGGCGACATCACAATCGCAAGCGGCAAGGGTCATCTGTTCAGTCTGGAAGAGCCGAAACACTACACTTCCGAATATCTTCCAGTCATTCCGGACAGATTCGGCTACCGAACAAATCCAAAGACAACAGAAATAACCAAGGTTGTAATCAGCCTTCTGAAAAAGCACCGCAACGATGAAATCCTGATTGCTACCGACGCAGACCGCGAGGGAGAAGTCATAGCAAGGGAATGCCTTATGATGGCAGGAATCACAGACTTCAGCAGGATAAAAAGGTTCTGGGTTTCGCAAGCTCTCACTGCGGAAGTCATAAAGAACGGAATCAGAAACGCAAGGCCGCTTGCAGAATACAACACGCTCTCCGCGCAAGGATTCGCACGGCAGCACGCGGACTGGCTTGTAGGAATGAACTTCTCAAGATACATAAGCCGCGCCGCAAACAAAAAGCTCCCAGTCGGCAGAGTCCAGACAGCGATTCTAAGCGCAATCTCGGAAAGATGCGACGCAATCAGGAATTTCAAAAGCCAAAAATACTTTGAACACTATGGAATATTCCGACCGACACGTGTCGGTTCAAGCAACGCAGGCTGCGCAGGAATATATTTTGAAAACAGCACGACAAAATTCCCGGACGATTCAAGAAGCCGAAAACTGAAAGAATGTGCCGGGAAGAAAGCAATCTTGAAAGAAAAAAAGGAAGAGGAAAAATCCGTTGAGCCGCCGCAACTCTACAACCTGAACTCAGCGCAAAAAGACGCGTTCAGGTTTTTCGGCTACAGCGCAGACGAGACGCTCTCAATAATCCAGTCGCTATATGACGACCTGAAATGCGTTTCATATCCGCGCACTCCGTCCAAAGTCATGGGAAGCGGAAACACAGGACTTTGCCGCGATGTGTTTGACGAGCTTTGCAAAGCATATCCTAAATACAGGCAGCTTGCCGAATGCGAGGATTTCTCAGCATCAAACAAGAGGTGCTTCAACGACAAAAAACTCGAAGCCCACCACGCCCTGATTCCGCTGAAAGCCCTTCCTGAAAACGCAGGCGAGAAGCAGATGAACGTCTACACTCTGATTCTTGAGCGTTTCATGGCGGCCTTTCTCCCAGAGGCAAAATATATCCAGCAGGTCTATATTCTTGAAACAGAAGGAAAAACTTTCAGAATTTCAGGAAGAAAGACAACTGAGCCTGGCTGGAAAAAGTTTTCTGACATACTGTCCGACCGACACGTGTCGGTTCAAAGTGAAGAAACAGAAAACGAGGCTCAGTGCCTTGACGGAATCGACTGGAACTCGCTTGTCCTTTCAGAAATTGAGACAAAAGAAAAATGGACCAAGCCTCCAAAATATTTCAACGAGGCAAGCATTCTCTCGTTCATGGAAAAACCGAAGCCCGACCGACACGAGCCGCTTCATGATGAGCAAAACGAAAGACTTGTCGGGCTTGGAACTCCGGCAACACGGCACACATTCATTCCGAAACTCACAGCGAACGGATACATTGAAGTCCAGAACAAGAATTTCATCTGCACAAAGCTCGGCGAGACGCTCCTTGCAGCTTTGAGAAATTCCGCGCTGAAACAGGTCGCCGACATCTCAGCGACAACTCAATGGGAAAAAGATCTTGCGGAAAATCCTGAAATCTTCGAGAAAAAAATGAAGGACTTTGTGAGGCAGGCTGTCAGCACTGAAATCAAAATCGACCGCTCAGGAATCACGGCGGATGAAATCAAATGCCCAGTCTGCGGAAAGCCTGTCAGGGAAAGCCAGAAAAGCTGGTTCTGCACAGGCTACAAGGACGGCTGCAAATTCAAGTCGCTATGGAAAGAAACACGCGGAGCAAAATTCACAAAGTCAGACATAAAGGCCTTATGCGAGGGAAAAAAAACTTCTCTTAAAAAATGCACGAAGAAAGACGGCGGAAGCTACGAGTGCCGCTTCATCCTGAACAAAGAGAACTCATGGGAAATTGAGCCAGTGTTTGAGAAAAAGAAGAAAAAATGAACTCACCCCGTGTCGGTCGTAAATAACATCAAGGCTTGTAGGAAACTCAGAGGCACTTCCAGATGCCGCCCGTGCCTAAGCACGGCGAGTTTTCCATAAGCCCTCATTTCTCATCTTGAAAAAACAGTTTGACATATCAAGGTTATTGTGCTTATTTAAACGAATCGGACATTGATATGCGGCGAAACATTAGGCTCGGAGAATAACAAAATCCTGCAAATTCTTTTGACAGCTGTATAGCCAGCCCGACAAGGAATCTGCCAGAATGAAATACACACTTGAACACGTCAGAAACAAGCACCTGACAATCTGCGAGCGCACGCTCATCCAGCTCAGGCTCAAGGACGGACACACGGTCTACTCAATCGCAAAGGAGATAGGCTGCGCGTACAACACTATCAAGAACGAAATCAGAAGAGGCTCAAAGAAAATGTACAGAAGCCGCCGCCTGTGCTACCGCGCGGAAACAGGGCAGGAAAAATATGAGGCAAACCGCACTAGCTGCCACAGAACCGGAAAATTCCGTGAATGCGCGGAGTTCATAAAATGTGTTGAAAGCGATTTTTCAAGTCCTCTGAAAAAATGGTCGGTGGATGCCTCTGCCGGAAGGCTCAAAACAGAACGATTTTTCACAAAGAAAAATTCAGTCTGCACAAAAACGCTCTATAACTGGATTCACAAAGGAATTATGGAAGTGAGAGTCTCAGACCTGCCTGAAAGCCTGAGACGGAAAAGACACATCCATAAAAATAGAACAGGAAAGATGAGGCTGGGAAACAGCATAGAAAACAGGCCAGCGGAAGTCGCAACACGGAACACATTCGGACACTGGGAAATCGACACTGTAATCGGAAAAAAGAAAGGAAAGAACGCTGTCGTCCTGACGCTCGCCGAGCGCAAGACGGATTTCTACATAACGCGGAAGATTCCAGCGAAGGCAGCCAGTGCGGTCAATTCGGAAATCAAGCGGCTGTTCTCAGACTTTGGAGAAAACCCAGAGAAAATATTCAGGACGCTGACATCGGACAGAGGCCTTGAGTTTGCATCGCTTGCGGAGGTTGAAAATGAAGGCACAAAAATATACTTCGCGCATCCGTACTCGTCATACGAGAGAGGAATCAACGAGCGGCACAACAGAATTTTAAGACGTTTCATCCCAAAAGGTACAGACATCAACAAAATCTCCGAGGCAGAGCTTGAGAGAATTGAAGACCTGATAAACGGACTGCCAAGAAAAAGACTGGGCTATAAGACTCCAGAAGAACTTTTCAATGAGCAACTTGACTTAATCTACAGGCTTTGAAAAAAAAATTCAAAAAATAGTGCAATTTGATATTGCAATTTTTGATTAAAATTTTCAATAGAATCATTATATTTATTAAGCCGTAAATAACTAAAACCTATACAATAATAATCAATACCAATGTAAATATGATTGCTTCCATACTTCTTAATGTCAAATTGCAGACTTCTTTCATAATAATTAATAGCTTCTTCATATTTTCCAGCATCATAATATTCATTCGCAACCTCAAAATCTGTTTTTTGGTTCTGCGCAAATGAAGTAGCCGCGTTAAGAGCAAAAATTAAAAGCAAAATAAATTTCTTAAAACTCCGCATATACTCTCCGTTATAAAATGTGAATTAGCTATGTTATAAATAAAAAATACAGCCAATAAAATTTACTGGCTGTAAATATTTATAAAATAGGCTAGTTTGTAAAAATCTGGAAGCAGCTATCCCACTTTGAAGTATTTTTTACGATTACATAAAAACGTCCAGTCCAGCGAGGGTAAAAGCTGACATAGCAGTTCATATTATAGCTTGTATCTCTTGCGATAAAATTCCAGTTCTCATAATAAACATACAAATCCAAGTCGGCGTAATCAATTGATTCCACATAAATTTCAGCAAAAGAATTCGCGTAAAAAGGAACATTGAATTGTGTTTTTCCATTGTATCCATAAGCCCAGCTATACTGATATTTTGGACCGCCAACAGCGCCTCTCGTATTGCTGGATTTTATAAGCTTTTCAACTTTTTTAATCCAATTTGCAAAAGTTTTGTCTTTACCAACAAGTTTTTTTGCATCTTCAATCAGTTTTTCAGCTGTATATCCTGACTCACTTGCTGCCTTTCCGTCTTTTGATTTTTCACCTTGAATTTCTACAGTTGCATCAAGTTTTTGAGTAGGAACTTGAGCCATAATTTCAGCAGCCTCAATAAGAGCAGAAGCAGAATTATTTTCGTACCCATATTTTGCGAGCGAATTTGCAGTCTGCAATATTTCAATGTCAGACGAAGCCTTTTGTTCTATTGCCGGCTTTTCCTCATCCATTTCACTCTGTGAAAACAAAGACATTCCAAAAGGCAAACTCATCGCCATTGCCACAACCAAAATTTTCATTTTCATATAAAACCTCCATTATTTTATATTCTTTACTGAATATATTTTTTATTTATTTTCCCTAAAACGATTAATTAAGTCCTGTAATCCAGGATGATTTTGTTTATCATAATTTAAGTAAAATTGGAGAGAATCCAATGCACTAGTCAATGCATCCTCTCCAAAATCATTGTAAATACATTCAAAATAATATTTCGCTGCACTTTCACTCATCGCATGTTTCAAAGGCTTCCCATTTCTCATAAGGAAGAAATCCGTTATATAATCTCTCGCAGAGCCAACATTCATATTTATTTCTGAAGAAATATGTTTTGCAACATTATTTATCATTTCTGAATGTGGATAAATAGCTTTTGCTTTTTCATAACACATTTGAGTCATAAAAAATGTTATTTCACCCATTCTTAACCTCCTTTTAATTAGTTGCTTAGTAGAAAATATACATTTTATTAGCCTATAGCATATATTAAACCACAGTTTCATTTAGCGTCAAGCATATACAAAAAGAAAAAAGTAGCTTTTAGAATATAAATAATGGATTTACAAGACACATTTATTAGCAATCTGAAAAGATTCCGTAAAGAGCAGAACATAACTCAGGAAAAACTTGCGGAACTTTGCAAAACAGACACTTCCTACATCGGGCAGATTGAAACAAAGAAACGTTTTCCTTCTCTTTCATTTGTTGAAAAAATCGCATCGGCACTTAAAGTTGAGCCTTACAGACTTTATATGCCGCAAGACTCAAGCAATGATTCTGTTTCCGCGGAAGAACTAAAGCTGATTGAATCTGAAATCCTGCGCGCTTTAAAAACTGATATAAAAAAAATCGTAAAAAAACACGGTTTGTAAAGGCGCAGAATTTTCAATTCTAGAACTTTGCAGTTCCGCCGATTTTTATAAGTGAAGGATAACCTACTTCAATATTCGCGCCGAATTTTTCAGTAAAGAAATATGAAGCTCCAAAGTTTATTCCCGCATAGAAATTTGTTCCATTCTCTTTGATTGATTCTTTCTTAGTTTCATACCACTGGTTGTCAAGACTGCCATCGTTACCCCAAATTGATACGAGAACAGGTTGCTTGTAATCAACTTTCCAGTTCCAGAATTCAAGTCCAAGACGAAGCCCGGCATAAACATCAAGTTTTTCTACAGGAACTTGAATATGATAATTTGCAAGCGCACCCAAATTGATGTAATTCATTTCGCCTTTCCATTCAATATCCGGAGCATCAACCCAACCAGCAACTGAAGCGCTTTCTTTCATCTTGTCTTGAGAATATCCTATGAATCCGCCGAATCCAAGAGGAAGCCCGCCAAGTTTTTTTGTGTACTCAACAGAAGCTTCAAGATACGGAACTTTCATAGAGCCGTCATAAGGCAAACTTTTCCAGTGCCTAGAAAATCCAATGTCGCCACGGACAATAAAATCTCCTTCCTCAATTCCCGCTCCATAGTTCTTCCAGTCAACATTCTGCGCCTGCATAAAGCACAAAACTCCCAAAAGACAAAACCCAGCAACCAATAGCTTTTTCATAAAAGCCCTCCAATAAAAATAATATAACTTCATTCTACCCCCCCCCGACTTTTGTCAAGAGGAAAGAAGCGATTTTTTACAAATTATAAGAACCTTTTTTCATAAAAGGTCGCAAAACAAGCGACTTTTTTACAATTAAACTGACAGTTTCAACCTTGACGATAAAAATTCTTTTGAATAGACTGAAAGAATGAAAGATAGAATTTATTTTAACAACGGCTGGGAATTTTCTCCGTCATTCAATGAAAAGATGCTAGATTCAAAATACAGAGGAAAATTCGAGCAGGTAAGACTTCCGCATTCGGTTTGCGAAACTCCTTTTAACGGATTCGACGAAAGCTCATATCAAAAGCTGAGCGTTTACAGAAAAATTTTTAAGACAGAAAAGGAATGGGCAGGAAAAAAAATTCTTCTTACAATAGAAGGCGCGGCTCATCAATGCGATGTTTTTTTAAACGGAAAATTTCTTGCAAGGCACAGCTGCGGCTACACGGCTTTTACAGTTGACTTGACGGATTCACTTTTGCCGGCAGGAAGAAACAACTTGCTTGCATTAAAGTTGGACAGCCGCGAGTCTTTAAACATTCCGCCGTTTGGATTTGTAATCGACTACATGACTTACGGAGGAATCTACAGAGACGTTTACCTTGATATAAAAAATCCTATTTATATAGAAGACATTTTTATAAAAACCAAGGCGAGCCATTTTGAAACAGAAATAACTTTGAATTCTTCTGACGCGGAAGGATATTCAATTGTTCAGCGAGTTGAAAGCTCAAGTTCTGTAGTGGCGCAGATAAACACAGGAGTTCCGGGAAACAAAATTCTTACTGCGGCAGACGCACAGCCAGTTCATCCCTGGACACTTGAGCAGCCGGTTCTTTACAATCTTGTTACGGAGCTTATAAATCCAAAGGGAAAAATTGCAGACAAAAAAACTGTAAGATTCGGATTCAGGGAAATAAAATTTGACGAAACTGGATTTTATCTCAACGGAAAAAAAATAAAGCTTCGCGGACTAAACAGACATCAGTCATACCCGTATGTGGGATACGCAATGCCAAAGAATATTCAGAAAGAAGACGCCGACATTTTAAAATTTGAGCTTGGCGTAAACTATGTAAGAACCTCGCATTATCCGCAAAGCAAATATTTTATAGACAGATGTGATGAGCTTGGAATTCTTGTGTTCACGGAATTTCCAGGCTGGCAGCACATTGGAGACGATGCCTGGAAAGCGCAGGCACTAGAAAACGAAGATGAAATGATTTCGCAGTACAGAAATCATCCTTCAGTATTTATGTGGGGCGTAAGAATAAACGAAAGCAAAGATGATGATGAATTCTACAAGGCAACAAATTTCCTTGCGCACAAAATAGATTCAACTCGTCCAACAAGTGGCGTAAGATGCATTAAGAACAGCAACTTGCTGGAAGACGTGTATACTTACAACGACTTTAGCCATTCTGGTAAAAACGCCGGAAGCCTAGACAAAATCAAAATTACAAAAAGCCACGGCGGATATTTAGTAACAGAACATTCTGGCCACATGTTCCCAACAAAGTCATTCGACACAGAGCAAAGAAGAACCGAGCACGCAATAAGGCACGCCACTGTTCTTGACAGCGTTGCATTGCACGATGACTGCGCAGGCTCAAGCGGATGGTGCGCATTCGACTACAACACTCACAAGGAATTTGGTTCCGGGGACAGAATTTGCTACCATGGCGTAATGGATATGTTTAGAAATCCAAAGCTGGCAGCGGCAGTCTATAAAAGCCAGGAAGATTTTACCGGGGATTTTATTGAAGTAAATTCCAACATGAGCATTGGAGAGTACAACGAAGGACTTTTAGGCGACCTGTGGATTTTTACAAACGCTGATTCCGTAAAGCTTTTTGTAAACAACATTTTTATAAAGGAATTCAAAGCATCTGATTCACCGTTTAAAAATCTTGCGCACGGACCGATTCGTGTTGACGACATAATTGGAAACAGACTCATCGACGAAGAAGGAATTTCCGCAAAGCACAGTGAAAAAATAAAAGAGCTGATTTTTGCAATAAAAAAATTCGGACAGAACAATCTTCCGGCAAAGTACAAACTGGAAGCCGCAAAACTTTTTGCAATGCGCGTTATTTCAAAAGAAAAACTAATCGCGCTCTTTGGAAAATACATAGGCAACTGGGGCGGAGAATCTTCTTCTTATAAATTTGAAGCGATTAAAAACGGCAAGACTGTAAAAACTCTAGTAAAGTCAATGTGCCAGAACGCAAGCTTAAAAGCGAACGTCAACCGCACAGTTTTAATAGAAGAAGAAACTTATGATGTTGCAGAAGTTCATTTGCGGGCAGAAGATGAAAACGGAAATCTTCAGCCTTTTATGCAGGAAGCTGTAATTGCAGAAGCGGAAGGCGCAATTGAGCTAATCGGACCGAAAGCAGTTTCTCTTAAAGGCGGAATGTCCGGCATTTACGTAAAAACAACTGGCACAGCCGGAAGAGGAACTCTAAAGATAACCGACTGGCAAGGAAAAGAAACCAAGATTAATTTTACTGTAAAAATTAAGAAATGACAAAAAAATTGCCGTGCATATCAGTCTTATGAAGTGCACGGCAACAATATTAAAATGCCACTAACAAAATTCAGATTATTCTATTAGTTTGCCCCCGGATGTTTCTTAAACCAATCATCCCATGCAGCATCAACATTTTTGCAATAACTGTCTTTTTCTTCTTGGGAAATAAAAGCAGCCTTGTAGCCGTTCTTGATAATTTCTTTTATTTCATCCAAGGAGAAATTCTGATCTTTGTAAATATTCCAGTATTCATCAATAAGCGAAACTTTAAAGAATGTAGGATCGTCTGTATTCAGCGTAACAAAAACTCCTGCATCGTAAAGTTTTTTTACAGGATGATTTTTCATATCGCCATTAAATTCTTTTAGGATAAAAATGTTGCTCGTAGGACAAACTTCAAGCGGGATTTTATTTTCCGCAAGATACTTCATAAAATCAGCATCTTGAGCAGCGGCGATTCCGTGGCCAAGACGTTCAGCCTTGCAAAGTTCCAAACTGTCTTTCATAGAAAAAACGCCGCAGCTTTCTCCGGCATGAGTTACAACATGAAGTCCGTTTTCTTTTGCTTTTACAAAAACATCCTTGTATTCCGCGGCAGGTCCTTTTTTTTCATCTCCGCCAAGCCCGATTCCAACTATATAAGGATTTTTTTCAGCAAGCACAAGATCCAGATTTTTCATTGCGTTTTCAACGCCAAATGAGCGGCTCACATCAACAATGAGTTTTACAGTGCGCCCGGAATTTTTCTTTATGCGCTCAATGTTTTTTTGAACAATGCTAATCATGTCGTGGAAACTCCAGCCTTTCTTTAAATGAGAAGTCGGGCTGAAAAAAGTTTCGCAGTAGACAATATTGTTTTTGTCTAAGTAATCTTCAAAATCCTTGAACATATATTCAAAGTCATTTATGTTTGTAAAGTAAGACTGGATTTTTATAAAGGAAGAAAGAAAGCCCGTCAAATCATCGTATTCAAAAAGAGAGTTGAATTCCTCATCTGACATATCCTGATTGAAATTACGCTTATAAACTTTCTTTACGGTTTCCCTGCTTAAAACAGCTTCCTCGTGAACATGAAGCTCGGCTTTTGGAATACTTTCCAGCAAATCATAAAATTCTTCTTTCTTCATATAAAAGATATTATAACACAGAATGCTAAAAATCAACAGGATAAATTTACCAAAAGCAATTTTACTTGACAGCGCATTTTTTCCATAGTATTTTAATATTGCATGATTCCTTGCCAAGGCTTTGAGAATCTGCAAGGAATTATTTATGTCAAAAAGACTTTACGTTGGAAACTTGAGCTACGCAACAACACAAGACACATTAAGCTCATTGTTTTCTGCTTACGGAAATGTTGTTTCTTCAACAATCATAATTGACCGCGACACAAACCAGTCAAAAGGTTTCGGCTTTGTTGAAATGGAAGATTCTGCGGAAACAGACAAGGCAATCGCTGAGCTTGCAGGAAAAGAAGTTGACGGACGCAAAATCCGCGTAAACTATGCAGAAGAAAAAAAGCCTCGTGAGCGTTCAGGATTTTCAAGAGACGGCGGAAGAAGATTCGGTTCAAACGATTGTCGCAGAAACGGAGACTACTAGAACATCATGGTATTCCTTCCGAATGAGTTTTCAGAATATCTAGCTCAAGACTGCAACCGAGCGGACTTTATACAGAAATGGCTTGAAAGCCGCGGTGTAACTTCCAACCGTGTTGTAATAGACGGAAAGAATCACATTTTAGTTCAGTTCGGCTCTTCAAGCTATAATTCTCAGTTTAAAATAAAAACTGTAATTGCCCACCATGACAGAGTTCCAGAAAGTCCTGGCGCAAACGACAACAGCGCAGCTGACTGGCAGCTTATGAACTGGGCAGTGTGGCTAAAAAATTATCCTTCATTCCATAATGTAAGAATTTTTTTTACAGACGGAGAAGAGCTTGGCTGGACTGTAACAAACCAAGGCGCATTTGGAATTGCAAAAACTTTTCAGCGTCTTGGAATTACAAACGATGATGTTTATGTTTTTGATGCTTGCGGACGCGGTGAAATTCCGATTCTTTCAAAAAGCGGATTAAGCTCTCTTGCTTCTGCAAAATTCAAATCGCAGTTCAATGACCTTTACACAAGAACACAAAATATTTTAAAACGCGCCACAGACGGCAGATGGATGACGCTTCCAGTTCCGTACAGCGACAACGCATCTTTTCTTGCCTGCGGAATTCCGGCAGTCGCAATTACACTTTTGCCAGCAGAAGAAGCTTCGCTTTATGCAAGAAAAATCAACAGCGACAAATCTCTTGAAGACGCGGTAATGAACAGGGAATCTTCAAAGCAAAAACGCCTTGCAGAAAACATTCCGGATTTTTCATACAAAGAGCACCTGCCCTACACTTGGCGACTTTTCCACACACAGAATGACAACATAGATTCTCTGACTCCGGCAAGCTTTAAAGTAATGGAATCGATTTTAAAATCCCTTGCGGAAAGCAAAACGCCCTGCTAATTTCCAGCCTGACTTTTAGCCACATTTTTTGAATTGTAAATAAAAACAAGAATTGCAGTTCCGATTATAATAAAATATCCTGCAATGCTAAAAACGTCCGGAATCTGATCAAGAAAAACAAATCCAAGAATTCCTGCAAAAACAATATTCGAATAATCATAAATTGAAATTTTTGAAGCCGGCGCATTGAAGTAAGCGTTTGTCATTCCAAACTGACCGCAAGCGGCACCAAGCCCAGCGCAAAGCAAAATCAGAACTTGAAACAAAGTCATAGGCGCATGGAAAAAGAAAACAAATGGAATTGCAAGCACGCTCGAAAAAATTGAAAAGAACACAATTATAAGATCGCCGCAAACATTATACGAATGAAGTTTTCTTACAAAGCAAGACGCAAAGCCTGCTCCCATTCCGCCGACAAAAGCAAACAGAGCTGGAAAAACTTTTACAAAATCAAATGTAGGCTTAATGACAAAAAGCGAACCGGCAAAAACAACAATCAATGAAAATGCAGAAACTAAATTCGGTTTTTCACCAAGAATAAAAATGCTTGCAACAACTGCAAAGAACGGCGACATTTTATTCAGCATAGCGGCATCAGAAATATTCATAAAACCTAAAGCGTAAAAGTTTCCGAAAATTCCAAGAGAACCAACTGCCGATCTTAAAAGCAAAAATTTCCAAGCTCCACGCGGAACGTAAAGGACAGACTTGTCTTTTTTTGCCTTCATGCACAAAGTTGAAAAAGCAACAAAAAACGCAATGAGATTTCTAAAAAGAGTTTTCTGAACAAAAGGAAGGTTTCCTGCCAAACGCACGCAAAGTCCCATTACCGCAAATCCAAATGCGGAAAATAAAATCCAGCAAACTCCAAGCTTTAAATTTTCTTGCTTTTCCATATCCGAAGATTATAAAACCTTGCATTTTTTTTGTAAATTAAAATTCGGCGGAAATTGAATTTATTCAAAATGAAGTTTATTATAAAACGATGATTGAAAAAACTTGGACGGCATACGAAAAGAAAACTTTAAACGAATTTCTTCGTCAGAAAATTCCAGAGCTCCTTGAAGGCGAAATTTCCAACAGCAAAATCAGGCGCTTAATTGTTTCCGGCGCAGTCTACATAAATTCAAGGCAATGCAGAATTCCTTCATTTAAAATAAATTCTGGAAGCGCAATAAAAATTTTGCTTAACAAGGAAAAATTCTTTTTTGAAAAACAGCCGGAAGATGCAGATTTCGAACTTACAGAAAACGATGTTCTTTTTGAAGATGAATATTTAATCGCAATAAACAAGCCGCCTTTTCTTCCGACCGAGCAGACAATTACAGGTCAAAGAAAAAATGCCCACGACTGCGCAGTAAAATATTTGTGGCAGAAAAATCCCGCTCTTAGAAATCCGCCATACGTTGGAATAATGCACAGGCTGGACAGAGAGACAAGCGGAATTCTTTTATTCACAAAAAGCCGAAGCGTAAATAAAGACATTTCTGAAATGTTTAAAACCCGCGGAATAAAAAAAATCTACAGAGCGGTCTGCACTGGAAAACTTCCCGAACAAAAAGAATTCACAGTTGAAAATTTCATCGCGCGAATTTCACCAAAAAGCTCAGCTTGCAAAATGGGAATTGTTCCAGAATCAAAAGGCGGACTTTTTGCAAAAACTGACTTTAAAATAATTTCAGAAAAAAACGGTTTTATTCAAATTGACTGCCAGCTGCACACAGGGCGGACACATCAAATAAGAGTTCAGCTTTCAAGTGTGAATCTTCCAATTGCGGGCGATGAACTTTACGGCGGAATAAAATCGGACAGAATAAAACTTCACGCAAGAAAAATGGAATTTGTGCATCCGGTTTCAAAAGAAAAAATTATAATTGAATCAGAAATTCCAAAAGATTTTTTTAACTGAAAAATCAGTCGCCCCAAACGCCTGTCTTTAATTCTTCAAAAGTTTTTTTCCAGCTTTCGTAGCGCGCCTTCGAAATTTTTCCTTCCTCAACAGCTTTGCAAATTGCACAGCCTTTTTCTTTTATATGCGAACAGCTCATTCCAAAACTGCATTTTCCAATAAACGGAAAAAATTCTTTGTAATAAAGCGCAAGGTTTTCCGCGGAAATTCCATGCAGCAAAAAAGTTTTTACGCCCGGAGTATCGATTATATTTGCGACCGCATCTTTTCTTCCGCCCATAAGAGCTTCGTTCAGCTGAAGATGAATCAGAGTGCCTTTTGTTGTTGTGTGAGTTCCCTTGCCGTATTTTTTAGAAAGGCTTCCAGTTTTTAAAACAACATTGTTATCAAGAACATTTATTATCGAACTTTTTCCAACGCCGCTTTTGCCAACAAAGGCGCAAGTTTTATTTTCAATGAAATTTGCAAGTTCTTCAATTCCTTCGCCAGTTTTTGCGCTTGAACGGATTATCTTGTAGCCCATTTCTTCCCAGTTCAAAATCCGCTCTTTAAATTCATCCGACTGCGGAAGCTCATATTTATTGCAGACAATCACTGGAGTTATTTTTTGAAAGTCAGCCTGAACAAGCGCACGGTCAATAAAACGCGGCTTAAACGGAGGCTCATCTGGAGTTGTAACAATCAGAAGATAATCCAAGTTTGAAGCAAGAACCTGTGGCTGCCTTTTTTTTACGTTCCAGCGGACAAATTCATTTTTGCGGGGAACAAGATTTTTAATAAGACCTTTTTCATCTTCAAGCGAATCGTCGTCCAAAATGACAATGTCGCCCGGCGCAAGCGGATTGTAATAGCCTTTTCCGTCTTTTAAGATTTTTCCTTTTAAAGAACATTCGCGGACAAAACCGTCATCGCATTCAACCTGAAAAACATTTTTACTTCCGTCTAAAACAAGTCCATTCATATAACTAATAAAAGTAAAAAAGAAAACTCAAACTGTGTCAAGGGGAAAATTTTTGCTAGAAATATTTTGAAAAAACAGTAAAATGCTCTTGACCAAATTTGTTTTAGAGTATATTATACTAATCACGTTGAAAAACGGATGGGCTACTAGCTCAGTAGGTAGAGCAACGCCCTTTTAAGGCGTGGGTCTCGTGTTCGAATCACGAGTAGCTCAGTAGAAGGCACTTGGTTTTCAAGTGTCTTTTTTTATTTTAAATATTACTTTCAAACATAAAAGTTAAAACATTTTTATTTTACAACTTTCCAGTCCGCGCCATTTTTTCCGCCGAAAACTTTTGTTCTATTTTTAAACTTTCCGCAGTTTTCAGATAAAAACGCAATGTCGTAGCCGCTCATCAAATCGTCAGGATGATAATGAAGTTCAACACAAGACTCTTTTCCTTCCGCAGTAAAAAGGCTCAGCGCATTATTCAAAACGATTATATCAGAAGCAACTAGAATCATTTTTTCAAGATGCCGGTTTTTATATTGCGACAAAACAAATTCAAGCTGAAGTTTTTGAATTGCAGAAAATGAAAAGTCCGCATTTTCTTTCAGCTCCAAAAAACGCGAAAAATTTTCAAGGAAAACAGAAGGCTTTACATGAAGCGGAAATAAAATCAAATTGAACCAAGGAACGGCTCTGCCTTTGTTGTAAAAAATATCGGCAGCAAAAGAAAATTTTCTTGCTCTTTCAATGTCTTGCTGTGAAAACATTTTTGTTTTTAAAACATTGTAAGGCGGTTCTTGCTGCCACACAAGACCAAGAGATGCGGCCTTGTCATGCAAATCTGTTCCCGGCAAAACGCTAAGACAAAAAAGTTCAAGATTATTCGGATAAAGAGAAAGCGCAAAATCCACGCTCTGTTTGAATCCAGAAAAAGTGTCGCCAGGAAGTCCGAAAATCAAATCGAAGCCAAACACAACTCCTTCTCGGTTTAGAATGCCGATATTTTTTACAAATGTTTTTTTATCAAAGCTCCTGTTCAGTAGAGCAAGAACTTCTTTATGCATACTTTGAAGTCCAAACTGAAGGCTGCACGGAATAGAAGCAAACGCCTTGGCAAGTTCCTTGTCAATAAATTCTGCGCGGGCTTCAAAGCTAAAAAATGTCTCAGGCGATTTTCTTTTTATAAGCTGAAGAATTTCCAGCGCGCGTTTTTTATTCGCATTGTAAGTCGGATCAAGAACAAAAACTTGCGGCACTTTTTTTTCAGCAAAAAATTCAAGTTCACGTTCTATGCGCTCCATTGAAAAATACTGAACTTTTTTTTCGCCTTTGCTTTCATAGCAATACGAACATTTAAAAGGACAGCCACGTGCAAGTTCCCACAACGCGCCACAATAATCAGAAGGATTCAAAGTTCCATCAAGCCACGGTGAAGATAAATTTTGCAATAACGGAGGAAAACTTCGGCACAAGGAATTTTTCTTTTCACCTTTTTTATAAACACCTTGAATTTCAAAATTTTCGTTTTTATTTTCAGAATTAAAAAGTTTATTTAAAAGCTGCGGAACAGACTCTTCGCCTTCACCGCAAACAGTCCAGTCAAAATTTTTAAATGAAAGAGGAGATGCTGTAACTTCAGGACCTCCAGCAATAAGAATTGCAGAAGGAATTTTTTCCTTTATTTTTTGCGACAAACTTTCAAGCTGCGTTCTGTTCCACACAAAAACGCTAAAGCAAACTGCAAAAAGATTTTCAGCGCAGGAAAAAATTTCAGATTCAATTTTAGAGGAACTTTCACCTTCAAGAGAAAAAGAAGCCAAGCGGACTTCAAAAATATTTTTTGTAAGCGGACTGTTTTTTACAGCGGAAGCAATGCAAGCGGTGCCAAGAGGAACAGCCTGAGGAGATGTTTCCGCCAAAGCAGTAACGCAGTAAACAATCTTGCTCAAGCGTCCTCCAAGAATTTACGCCTTTACTTGGAAGTGGCTGAACACCATTCCGAAACTTGCTCTTCCTTGTGTTACAGAGCGAAGGTTTGTTGAAAAGCCGAACATTTTCGCCATTGGAGCTTTTGCATGAATTACATTTTCGCCTGACTTTTCATCCATGCTCACAATCATTCCGCCACGCTGCGTAATCTGGCTCATTGCGTCCCCAACAAATTCAGAAGGACATTCAATGTCAACTTCCATTACAGGCTCAAGCAGTTCAGGAGTTGCGGACTCGCACGCTTTATCAAACGCTTCGGCAGCGGCGGCTTCAAATGCAAAAGTAGAAGCTGTAAGCTCATCGTATTTTATATCAGTTACAGAAACCGCGATGTCTGTGCAAGGATAACCCATTCGTATTCCAGAAGCAAAGCAACTTTCGATGCTCTGTTCAATCGCTTCATAAATTTCTTTTGGAATTGAATTGTCATGCACTGCGCAAGTATAAGAATTTCCAGCGCCAGTTTCTCTTGGCTCAATATGAATCGTGAGGCAAGCCGCATTTTCTTTTCCGGCAAGAACTTTGCTGAACTCTTCCTTATAATCGGCGGAAGTAGAAATTGACTCTCTGTAAGTAACCTGCGGAGAACCAACTCTGCACTGAACTTTAAAGTCGTCTCTGATTCGAGTAACAAGAACATCAAGGTGAAGCTCGCCCATTCCAGAAATAACAAGCTGCCCAGTTTCTTCGTCATCACGGAAAGTAAACGTGGGATCTTCGCGGCTAAGAATTTCAAGAGTTTCCTGAAGCTTCGCACGGTCGCCCATCGTTTCAGGCTCAATTGCAATTGAAATAACCGGCTCCGGGAATTTCACGCTTTCAAGAAGAATAGGCATTCCTTCGCTTCCCAAAGTATCTCCAGTCTGCGCAAATTTCAAGCCGACAAAAACTGCAATGTCGCCCGCGCTTACGCTGTCCATCTGCTCCATTCGGTTCGCATTCACACGGAGAATTCTATTTACACGCTCGCGCTTTTTTTTGCCAACATTGTAAACCTGTGTTCCAGTTGAGATTTTTCCAGAGTACATTCTCACAAAGCAAAGAATTCCTGCCTCGCGGTCATACTGAATTTTAAACACAAGGCCAGCGGGAGTTTTTGAATCAGGATCGCATTTTACAAGAACTTTTTCCTCTTCATTTTTCTTTACATGAATTCCTTCAGCTGGAGGAACTTCATCTGGCGAAGGAAGATAAGCGACAATCGCATCAATGAGAGGCTGAACTCCCTGATTGTGCCGGCTTGAACCGCAAAGGAACGGAACAAGAGTTCTGTTAATTGTAGCTTTGCGCAACGCAGACATAAGCTGCTCAACAGAAATTTCTTTGCCTTCTATATAAAGGTCTGTAAGTTCTTCGTCATTTGAAGCGACTACATCAACAAGTTTTTCACGCCATTCCTGGGCAAGTTCTTTGTATTCATCGCTGATTTCTGATTCTGCAAATTTTTCGCCTTCAGTTTCTGCGTCCCATCGGATTTCTTTCATTTTAAGAAGATCTATAACGCCTTCAAAGTCCTGCCCGCTTCCCATAGGAATTTCAAGGGCAACAGGCTCGCAACCGAATTTTTTGCGGACATCTTCCATTGCACCAAAGAAGTCTGCGCCGACTCTGTCCATTTTGTTTACAAAGCAAATGCGCGGAACATGAAATTCATCTGCCTGCTTCCAGACAGTTTCAGTTTGAGGCTGAACCCATCCAACAGCACAAATGACGGCAACAGCTCCGTCGAGAACACGCAAAGAACGTTCAACTTCCGCAGTAAAATCAACGTGGCCCGGAGTGTCAATGATATTTATTTTGTAGCCTTTCCATTCTGTTGTGATTGCAGCCGAAGCGATTGTAATTCCACGCTCCTGTTCCTGCTTCATAAAATCCATTGTAGCCGCGCCGTCATCAATTTCACCGATTTTATGAATTTTTCCAGAATAATAAAGAATTCTTTCTGTTGTGGTTGTTTTTCCAGCATCAATATGAGCCATGATGCCAATGTTTCTCATTTTTTCAAGCATATAGATTTCCAAAAATAAACGCGAAATTTTTTCAGTATTTTAAAAAAATACACACCAGATGTCAAGGCAAAGTATTTTTCCAAAAGTTTCTTTCTTTACATTTCAAGATGATATGATATAATTGTTTGGTGATATTTAAAAATTCAGTTTCAGCGGTTTTTAAATTCAGCAACTGGAGCAAGAGATGACAACGATTTTAATAGTTGATGATTCTGAAATTGACAGAGCGGTTTTAAAAAATATACTGGCAAGTTTCTACAATGTAATTGAAGCAGATTCAGGATATGCGGCGCTTGATGTTCTAAACAATCCGGCGTTAAAAATTGACGGACTGATTATTGACATAAACATGCCCGGGCTAAGCGGATTTGAAGTGCTCAGTTTGCTAGACAAGTCAAGGCATTCGGGAATGGTGATTCTGCTCATTTCTTCAGAAGCCAAAAAAGACAACATTATAAGAGCCGCAAATTTCGGAGCGTCAGGATTTTTCAAGAAGCCTTATGACAGCGAGCAGATTCTTTCAAAACTGAAATCAATATTCGCAAAAAAAGTTCTTGCCGATTCAATGCTAAAAGGAACAGTTTCAGACAAAGAACTCAAGGCGACAATTCTTTATGCGGACAAGCTTCGCCGTGTTTATCTAACTTATCTCAAAGCTGAAAAAAAGAACGACGACCTTTACATTCACGTAAGTGAAATTGTGCATATCATGCTTGAAAATTATTTTGCAACAAAAGCTCCAAAAGATCTTACGCCGGAAGGAATTGAAATAATCAGCCGCGCGGCATATTTTTACGACATAGGCAGAATGATTGTAAGCCACGAAAAATTCAAGGTTTATTCCCAGTCAGAAATCGATGACATTCCAGAAACGCACACAATTGCAGGAGCGGATTTTGTTGGTGTGAACAGCTCTCCAAGTGTCGCATATTTTGTGAAAGTCTGCTCTGACATCTGCATGCACCACCACGAACGCTACGACGGAAGAGGAATGCCTCACGGACTAAAAAGCAGCATCAACAACATCTATACCCAGATGTGCGCAATCGCAATAGAATTCTGCATAAACTTTTTTTCCGCGGAAGAAATAAGCGCAGCCGAATTCAACATGGCAATGAACACAATTTTGGAAGACAAAGACGCATTCCGGCCGGATGTAATAGAACTTCTTAAAAACAGTCAGGACGACATTCTCGCCTGCTACACATAAAAAAATTGAATTTTCTGCGGATAATTCGTATAATCGATTTATGAACTACGGATTTTTCAGAGTTGCAAGCGTTTCACCTTCACTTTCTGTGGCGGACTGCGACTTCAACTCTAAGCAGATAATTGAACTTGTAAAAAAAGCCAGCGACAAAAAAATAAAGCTTCTCGTATTCCCGGAACTTTCTATATGCGCCTACACTTGCGCCGATTTATTCGCACAAAAAACTCTTCAGGAAGAATGCTATATCGCCCTAAAAAATATTTGCACGGAAACAAAAAACTGCAATGTTCTTTTTTGCGTCGGACTTCCTGTTGAACTGGATTCAGAAAGATTCAACTGCGCAGCTTTTGTTTACAAAGGAAAAGTTCTTGCTTTAATTCCAAAATCCTTTATTCCAAATTATTCTGAATTCTATGAAAGCCGCTGGTTTGCTTCATTTTCTGAAAACACCGTAAAACAAATTTCACTTTGCAAAGGCTTGGAAGACATTCCGTTTGGCACAGATATTTTTATTCAGGACGAAAATGATTCTTCTATAAAAATCGCCGCGGAACTTTGCGAGGATTTGTGGGTTCCGTTTTCACCTTCAACAAGGCACGCTTTAAACGGAGCTACGATAATTGCAAATTTAAGCGCAAGCAATGAAGTTGCCGGAAAAGCAGAATACAGACGAACGCTTGTGGCAGGTCATTCCGCAAAAACCGTAAGCGCGTACATTTACGCAAACGCAAGCCACGACGAAAGTTCCACCGATATGATTTTTAGCGGGCACAGCATTATCGCAGCAAACGGTGCAATAAAAGCTGAATCCGCACTTTTTGAAAACACGCAGGAATTTCTTATAGCGGACATCGACTTGGAAAAACTCACGCAAGACAGAATCAAGTCCACAACTTTTTCAAGAAGCACAACCTTTGCAAAATCTGAATACAAGACAATTTTTGTAAGCGGACTTCAGCAAGAAGTTTTTGCCGACAACATAGACGAACAGCTTTATGAAAAAATTGCGCTTCATCCATTTGTTCCTTCTAACATTCAAAAAAGAAAAGAAAGATGTTTTTCAATAATTGAAATGCAGTCAGAAGGACTTGCAAAAAGGCTAAGGCACATTCATGCGCAGGGAGCAGTCATAGGACTTAGCGGCGGACTGGATTCAACTTTGGCGCTTTTAGCATGCGCAAGAGCTTTTGACAAATGCAATATTTCAAGAGAAAAAATTTTTTCCATAACAATGCCCGCATTCGGAACAACAGACAGAACTTTCAACAATGCCTGCCTGCTTGCAAAAGAAATGGGAACAACGTTAAAAGAAATCAATATCAAAGACGCTGTGATTCAGCATTTTAAGGATATAGGGCAAGACATAAACACGCACGATGTAACTTACGAAAATTGCCAGGCACGCGAGCGCACTCAAGTTCTTATGGATTTTGCAAACAAGTGCAATGGAATTGT
The DNA here is from genome assembly GCF_934725225.1 of uncultured Treponema sp. Lineage (NCBI taxonomy): Bacteria > Pseudomonadati > Spirochaetota > Spirochaetia > Treponematales > Treponemataceae > Treponema > uncultured Treponema sp. The sequence goes on along the minus strand of NZ_CAKVAM010000002.1, from coordinate 107,785 downwards.
AATCGGAACTGGAGATTTAAGCGAACTTGCGCTTGGCTGGTGCACTTACAACGGCGACCAGATGAGCATGTACGGCGTAAATTCCAGCATTCCAAAAACTTTAGTCCGCCATCTTGTTTCTTGGTTCGCTGACGAAGCATTTGAAAAAGGAAACAAAAATCTTTCTGATGTTTTAAATGATATTCTTGCAACTCCTGTAAGCCCGGAGCTTCTTCCGCCTTCAGAAGGAAAAATAAGCCAGAAAACAGAAGAAATTGTAGGTCCTTACGAGCTTCATGATTTTTTCCTTTACTATGTTTTGCGCTGGGGATTTTCTCCGCGGAAAATTTATTTTCTTGCGCAAAAAGCTTTTCTTGGAAAAGAAGATAAGGCGACAAAAACAATATACACAAAAGAAATCATCTTAAAATGGCTCAAGAATTTCTACAAACGGTTTTTCAGCCAGCAGTTCAAAAGAAGTTGTATGCCGGACGGAGCAAAAGTTGGAACAGTAAATCTTTCGCCAAGAGGAGACTGGAGAATGCCTAGCGATGCAAGCGCACAGATTTGGATAAAGGAAATTGAAAAATGCTAAGCTATCAGCACGAATATCACGCAGGAAACCTTGCAGACGTTTTAAAGCACACTTGCCTTTGCCTGATTTTGGATTCCCTTTGCAAAAAAGAAAAGCCTTTTACAATAATCGACAGCCATTCAGGAGCCGGAATCTTCAGCCTTGATGACGAGCGGATTTTAAAGACAAACGAAGCGAAAGACGGAATAGAAAAAATATACAGATTTTACAAACGGACTTCGCAGGAATTTCCGCACGGACTAAAAGAATACATCGAGCGCGAATCTCCTTATCTTGAAGAAAAAAAATACGCAGGAAGCCCGGAACTTGAGCGCCTTTATTCAAGAGAAAAAGACAGCCTCCATTTTATAGAAAAACATCCGCAAGCACTTGAATCTTTAAAAAGCAACATGAAAGGCCGCAAAGTCATAATTCACAACGAAGACAGCTACAAGGCACTTTGTGCGCTCACACCGCCGCTAATAAAACGCGGACTTGTTCTATGCGATCCAAGCTACGAAGATGCAGAAGACTACAAAAAAATCTGCGACGCATTAAAAACTGTAAGAAAAAAATGGAACACAGCAATAATTGCGCTTTGGTATCCGCTTTTGCTCCGCCGGAAAAATGAAACTTCACAACTTTTAACAGAACTTGAAGACTTCTGCAAGCTAGGAACAACTCCTTGCGAAAGCTTTAAAGTTGAACTAATCACGAAAAATCCAGAGGAAACAAAAACAGAATCCGGCTCTCATCTTTACGGAAGCGGAATGTTTATAATGAATCCGCCATGGAAGCTAAAAGAAGACTTGGAAAAAAACTGCGCATTTATAAATAAAATCCTCGAAATTTTATAAGCTTAGTTATCGTACCACTCTTCTCTTATTGAAATCGAGCCAAGGTGAAGCAATTTGCTATAGGACGGAGAATAGCTTGAATCCCGCCCTACGGAAACTGCCCACATATCAACATACCAGACGCCATCTTCGGAACTGGAACTTGACCAGCTTACATCTTCATCACTTGAAACCGGAAGCGGATTATCATTGTCAGTTTTCTTGAAGTCAAATCCGTAGCCTGAGCCGGAACTCACATTGCGCAAAGGCTTTCCAATCAAAGTTACGCCGGTTGAGCCAGAAACATAGCTTTCCATTGCAGAAGTTCCGTAGCAGACAACGGCAGAATATTCAGCTGACCATTTAATGCTATTCAGGCGGATATAAACATAGCGGTCATCATTTTTTTCTGGAATCAAAGGAGTTTGGTTATAGGAAGAAAACAAAAGCGTCTTGTAATTTCTTGAATTTATAATATTTGTTGCCGCCGCCGAAACATCGCTGCTTGAGTTCAGCGAATCAATAGAACTTTGCGCGCTGACCATTGCAGAATAGTTATTATAAATTTTGTAATAAACTTCAGTTCCAAGAAAAGAAAAATCGGACGAGCCGTAATCAGAATTGTCGCCCTCTTCATTAGTTAAAAAAGAAAAATAAAGCTGAGGTCTATCAGTGCTTGTATATTTTGTTGTGTGTCCGTCAGTTTTTGGCGGTTCAAGGTAATAAAAAGTATCAAGCCCGCAACTGGCAAAAAAAAGCATGGCAAATAAAAAAAAGGCGGTCTTTAATTTTTTTGCAAAACAAACACCGCCAGTTTTTTCTTTATAAGAATAATGATTTTTAGTCAATTTTTCCTTTTGCCTTTAAATCAATAAGGCGGCTTTCAGAAAGGTTTGCCCATTCATATCCACTGTAAGAATCAACAGTTTTTTGATAAAGCTCTGCGGCGTTAGAATAATTTCCTGAAAGTTCTGAAACTCTTGCGGCATTAAAAAGCGCATGGGAAGCAAGGTAAAAATCCTTGTCATCTGCGGCAGCCTTATAATAAGCCACAGCATCATCATTTTTGGAAAGCTCCTCTGCGCAAACACCTGCATTGTACATGCATTCTGCATAAGTATAAGCCTTTTTAGAAGCATTCGCAGCCTTTAGATAACAGTCAAGAGCTTTTGAAAAATCTTTCTTTGCAAAGGCAATGTCAGCGTAAAGCATATTGGCACGAACGCCGGCAACATTCTTTTTTGAAAGATAAGGAGCAAGAGCTTCTTCTGCTTTTGCCTGACGAGAAGCAATTTCATCGTCTTCAATTCCGCCGGACTTTGAAACATAAGAATATTCAATTGAATCAATAGCAGCAAGATCCTTTTTCTTATTTGAATCAGAAATTGCAAACACAGCGCAAACAACTACAGCAGCAACAACTAAAACAGCCACACCGCAAAGAAATATTTTTCTATTTTTAATAATGAAATCTTCAATTTTTACATTTGCAGTAGCTTTTTTTTCCTTAGACATTTTTTACTCCGAATATTTTTTTATTATATAGAATATCATTTTTTTTGTCAAAACCTGAAAATCAAGTCCTGCGGATATTCAGCTCAGAAATAAGCTTTGAAACATAAGTGCGCTGAATATCAAGAATTTTTGCGGCGGCAGTCTGATTCCAATTCGTTTCCCTTAGAATTCGCTCAACATATTGTTTTTTAAATTCCGAAAGCGCGTTCTTTAAACTGCGGTCTTTCATAAGCGAAAGTTCTTCTGCGCAGTTTTTAATTTCAGTGTTTTCCTGCAAATTTTCAGAATCCACAGGAAGCCTCAAATCATTCAGCTGAATAAAAGGCGGATTCCCGATTATGCAGGCCCGCTCAATTGTATTTTCTAGCTCGCGGATATTTCCCGGCCACATATAAGAATAAATCGCTTTTTTTGCGGCTTCTGAAAAACCAAGAAATTCCTTGTGTATTTCAGCCTTGAATTTATTCAAAAAGAATTCGCATAAATCTTCAAGCTCATCTCTGCGTTCTCTCAAAGGCGGAACTGCAATCGGAAGAACATTCAGCCTAAAATACAAGTCGCTTCTAAAAGTTCCTTCCTTTATCATTGCTTCCAAGTCGCGGTTTGTTGCAGCAATGATTCTTACATCAACTGAAATCGTGTCGCAAGAGCCAACACGCTCAAACTTTTTTTCCTGAATCACACGCAAAAGCTTAGCCTGCAAATCAAAAGGCAGCTCGCCAATCTCATCAAGAAAAATTGTTCCGCCGTCAGCCATTTCAAACCGGCCTTTTCTTGCGGAAACAGCATCGGTAAAAGCGCCTTTCACGTGTCCAAAGAATTCAGACTCAAGCAAAGACGGACTTAATGAAGCGCAGCTCACGCGGACAAACGGCTTGTTTTTTCTGTTGCTCAAAAGATGAATCTGCTCTGCAAAAAGCTCCTTGCCGACTCCGCTTTCACCGGTAATCAAGACAGAAGAATTAATCGCAGAAGCACGCTTTATGTTTTCAATTAACGAAAGAACAAGAGGATTTCGCGCAATAAAAGGATGGTAATCTTTGCCGGCGTCAACTACATACTGAAGCGCATTAAGCTGAACTTTATTTTTCCTGTAGCGTAAGGCATTTTGGTAAGCAACAGCCGCCTGTTCACCCAAAAGCTCAAGAATTTCAAGGTCGTCAGCAGTGAAGTCGCCGTTATTTTCCTTATTAATCAGCTCAATAACACCAACGCAATCACCTTTCACGCTCATAGGAAAAGCAATCATGTTTCTTGTAACATATTTTGTTGTGTTTTGAACTGTGGAATTAAAACGCGGATCACTGTTTACATCGTTGATAATGACCGACTGGCAATTTTCCGCAACCCAGCCAGCGATTGATTCTTTTTCAACAAGGATTTTTTTAACTTCGGAATTTTTAGGACCAAGACTGATATAAAATTCCAGTGAATTGATTTCTTTCCGCACAAGAAGAAGAGATGCGGCTTCACATTTGACCATAAGCATTGCTGATTCCAAAATTGAAACCAGCAATGTATCTGGATCTGCATAATTTAAATTTATGCGTGTATTGATTTCAATGAGTGACTTTAGCCTGTCTAAAGAAATCAAACTGTTTCCACTCATTGATTTTGTTTTTTACTCTGCGTGGCTCTTTACGCTGTCGCCAATTGTGTAAGCTCTGTCATCATTGCTAGAAGACATATACTGTGAAATTTCAGCACGATCCTGAGCTCTCTTGTATTCTTTTACAGAGAAAGCAACGCGCTCTTTGTCCACATCAATTGAAACAACATAAACGTTAACTTTATCGCCAACATTGTATTTCTTTACAGCTTCCTCAAACGGAACATCACGGTCATCGCTAAGGTTTGCTTTATTAACAAGACCTTCAATTCCATTAGGAGCTTTTACAAAGATTCCAAAGTCATTGATAGAAGTAACTTCGCCCTCAAGAGTTCCGCCAACTCTATATTCCTCAGCAAAAGCCTTCCAAGGATTGTCTGTAAGCTGCTTTACACCAACACGAATCCTGTGGTTTTCCGGATCGCAGTCCAAAACAACAACATCCAAAGGCTGGTCAACTTTGATTTCGCTTCCAGGATGCTTGATTTTCTTTGTCCAAGAAAGATCTTCGCCAGCAAGGAAAGCATCAATGCCTTCTTCAAGCTGAACAAATGCACCGCTGTTTGCAATCTTTACAACTTTTCCAGAAACCTTTGTTCCAACAGGATATTTGTCAGCAATTGAATCCCAAGGATTTTCTGTAACTTGCTTAAGACCAAGAGAAACGCGTCCGCCCTGAATGTCATAGCCAAGAATCATGCATTCAACTTCATCGCCTTCTTTTACCATGTCAGACGGTTTGTTGATTTTCTTTGTCCAGCTGAATTCAGAAATATGGGCAAGACCTTCAATTCCCTCTTCAAGCTCAATGAATGCGCCGAAATCAGGAACTTTTGTAACTTTTCCCTTTACAATATCATTTACATGGTACTTTTCTTCAAAGTGAACCCACGGATCTTCTGTAAAATGCTTAAGAGAAAGGTTGATTCTCTTTCCCTCCGGATCAAGGCGGATAACCTTAAGTTCAATTTCCTGGCCTTTTTTTACAAAATCCTTTGGACGAGTTACGTGTCCCCAGCTCATGTCATTGATATGAAGAAGACCGTCAAATCCACCAAGATCAATAAACGCGCCGAAACTTGTGAATGACTTTACAACACCTTTTACAGTGTCGCCAATCTTTACAGTCTCAAAGAATTTATCGCGGTTTTCGTTAATCTGCTCTTCAAGATATTTGCGGCGGTTTACAACAACATTGCGCTTGCCGTTGCTATAAAGACGCTCAACATAGAACTTAGACTTTACGCCGATAAGCTTGTCTTCTTTTTCAACTTTCTGAGCATCTGCCTGGCTGATTGGAAGGAATGCTGAAATTCCACCGCCAAGATTAACCATATATCCGCCTTTTGTAACAGAAGAAATAACACCTTCTACAGGAGTTTTCTGTTCAGCAGCAACTTTGAGTTCTTCCCAAAGGCGTTTTTCATCGGCCTTCTGCTTTGAAACAACAGGACCGTTTTTTCCAAACTGGCTTACGAGATATACTGTAATTACATCTCCCTCTTTTGGAAGATTGCCAGCAAATTCAGATACAGGAATTTTTCCTTCTGACTTGCAGTTTACGTCAACGAATACAATATCATCTGTAACTTGAACAACAGTAGCCTTTACATTGGCACCGTCTTCAACCGGCTCCATGTTATTAATAGATGCTTCTAATTGTGTGTAAATGTTGTCGGAGCCCTGGGCACCATTCTTTTCCACTTCCTTTTCCATAGCAAACCCTTTTGATTTTATTTTGCTTTCAATTATCGCACAAACATCATTTATGGTCAAGTCAGAAGTGTCAATATAGAATGCGTCTTTTGCTTTTTTTAGCGAGCCTTCAGCTTTGTTTCTGTCCATTTCATCACGCTTGATTATGGCGGCTTTTATTTCTTCAAGTGAAAGTCCGCTGACTCTCTGATCAAAACGCCTCTTTGCCTGAACATCAATGCTGGCATCAAGGTAAAACTTGAATTCCGCGTCGGGAAACACAACAGTTGTCATGTCCCTGCCCTCGCAAATTATGCTAAGACTTTTTACAATCTGCCTCATTCTTGAATTTACAAAATGCCGAAGCTCAACAAAAGAAGAAACTTTTGAAACATTCGCGTCAACCTTGTCCTGATGAAGCAAATCGTCAACGTCTTTTCCGTTCAGAATCAGCCTTGCATTCACATAGTCAAGCTTCTGTTTTTTTGCAAAGTCAACCACGGATTTTTCATCGTCAAGATTTATCCCGGAATCAAGCAAAGCAAGTGTAAGCGCGCGGTAAAAACTTCCGCTGTTCAAATATGTAAGATTCAAGTCTTTTGCAACTTTTCCAGCAACTGTGCTTTTTCCTGTTCCTGCAGGACCGTCTATAGCAACAACCATAACAACCTCTTTTTTTAATTTTTGCAAAGTCTAAGAAGGGCTTTAACTTCGTCTTGAGTCAAATCCCTGAACTGTCCAAACTGAAGTTCTCCGACTCCAACGCAGCCAATTCTTATGCGCATAAGGCTTTTTATTCCAACTTCATATTTTTCAAACACACGGCGGATTTCGCGGTTTTTTCCTTCAACAAGAACAATTCTCATTCTATGCGAATTTAGCTCGCGGGCATCTTTGCAGCGGTAGAAAACTCCGTCGATTCTGATTCCGTCCATAAAATCATCTGCAAGGAAACGCGGCATAGGAAGGCTTGTGTCTACAATGTATTCTTTTTCAAGTTCCGCGGAAGGATGGGAAAGTTTCGCGGCAAAGTCTCCGTCATTTGTAAAAATGATAAGACCGCTTGAAAACATATCAAGCCTGCCCACATTGTAAAGACGCTCCGAATAAGCTTCTTTAAGCAAATCAGCAGCAACAGGACGGCCTTTTTCATCGCTTGCGGAACAAACATATCCAGAAGGCTTATTTAAAAGAACATAACGCTTTTTTTCTTCAAGATGGATTTCTTTTTCATCTACACAGACTTTGTCTTGCGCGCTGACTTTAGTTCCAAGCTCTGTTACGACAGTTCCATTTACGGTAACACGTCCGGCGCAGATAATCACTTCGCTGGCACGGCGGCTTGCAACACCGCATTTCGCCATGTACTGCTGAAGGCGCATAACGTCTTCTTTTCTATCTTTTGAATTATTAACGGGCAAGTTCGAACCTCTCGCTTTCTTTTTCGTCAAGTTGCGGCAAATCGGCAATGCTCTGCAAATGGAAGAATTCAAGGAACTCTTTTGTTGTGCCGTACATGACAGGTTTTCCGGGAATATCTTTTTTTCCGACTTCCTTTATAAATTTTCTGTCAAGCAAAACACGCATCATGTTGTCAACATTTACATGGCGGATGCTTTCGATTTCCGCTCGCGTTATAGGCTGACTGTAAGCAATTATCGACAAAGTTTCAATAGCGGCGCGGCTCAATCTGCCTTCATTCTTTTTTCCATACCGCTCTTTCACAAAGTCAAAGCATTCTCTTTTTGGCGTAAGAGTCCAGCCTCCGATAATCATAGAAAGCTCAATTCCTGAATCCGCATTTGAATATTTTTCTTTTAAACGCTCAATGCATTCTTCAATTACATTAGGAGCCATTTTTGTTATCTTTGAAAGATTTTCAACACTCTGAGGCTCGCTTTCCAGAAAAAGAACAGTTTCCAAAAGCGCAGTTTCTGTATCAAGATTTAACTCTGCTCGGCGTTTTTCAAGGTCGTTTTCAGCTTCATCCAAAGTATCTTCTGAAGCCTCTATATTTTCATTTACTTCTTTTTTTTCCTCTGAAATCATGCCGCTTTCTGCTTCCTGCATATTTTTATATCTCCAAACATTTTATTTTGATATATTTCAACTAAATTCAATTTTACCGCTTCAAGAATCGCCATAAAAGCGCAAATCACGTCAAGTTCGTTGCCTTTTCTGGTTATCAAGTCTGTAAACATACATTCACTTTTCTTTTCCAGAAGCTCGTTTATCAAGGCGATTTTTTCATTCGGAACAATATCCTCGCCCATGTTCAAAAGACGCTCGTCCGGATTCACATTTGTAAGATTCCTAAAAATCTTCTGCATATCCTGAAGCAAAGCCCAAGTGTCCATTTTTTTCCACTGGGAATCATCTTCGTCAAACGGAAGCGTTCTTTCTATTTTCTTACGTTCAAAACTCCATTCGCTCTGCTCTTCCTGCTCTTCCATTAAAACAGAAAGCTTTTTAAAACGCTGATATTCAATAAGCTGCTCAACAAGCTCTTCACGTGGATCTTCCATGCTTTCATCGTCATCGTAGCGGACTTCAACAGGCAGAAGAAGGCGGCTCTTTATGCACGCAAGCTTTGCAGCCCAAAGATAGAATTCGCTCAAATCCTGCAAGTCAAGCTCCACAGCATAGTCAAGGTAGTCCTGAAACTGCTCTGTAATTTCCGCAATCGGAATGTCATAGATATTTATTTTATTTTCGCGGATAAGGCTCCATAAAAGGTCAAGAGGTCCTTCAAATGTTCCTGCCATGAATTTTCTATGGCAAACTGTCCGTTCTTGTTCCATTTTGCGCTCCGAAGCAATATTTTTAAAACGGACAATACATTTCTACCCGCTGATCCTTTAAAAGCTCCAGTTTTTTTCCGTAGAATTCTATGTCCGCTTTATTAACATCGGCATTTTTTTGCAAAACTTCAAGAAAAGGCGCAAGAACAAACGCTCTTTCTAAAAGACGCTCATGCGGAATCACAAGATTTTCTTTTTTTACAGTTTGATTTCCAAAAAGTTCTATGTCAATGTCCAAGGAGCGCGGGCCGTTTCTAAATTCAAGGCTTCTGTCGCGTCCGAATTTCTGTTCAATTGAATGGATTTTTTCAAGAAGAGAATCAGGAGTTCCGCTGAAATTTCCAACGGCAACCATATTATAAAAATCATCTTGCTCGCAGACATACATAGCCGCAGTTCTATATATAGAAGAAACTTTAAGCTCATGTATAAAATCTGCAAGGCAAGAGCAGGCTCTTTTTAAAAGCTCAAAGGAAGAAAACGCCCCGAAACTTTTATTAGAGCCAAGCCCCAAAACAACACGTTCCATAAAACCTAGAAAAGCTCGTCTGGAACAGGCTTGTCTTCCGAAGCGGCTTTTGCAAGGCTTGCTGCCTTTGACTTTGTCGTTTTCGCAGGCTTTTCTTCTGTGGCAGGAGCAACAGGAGCTTTTTCAGCTGATTTTTCTTCTTTTGCAGGAGATTCAGCAATAGAGCCAGTCCCAACGCCTTTTGCCCGCATTTCCTTTTCGTACTGAAGAATCTGCTCTTTTGTTACAACTTCGCCTTCTTTGGTGCGTAAAACCTGTCCGGGGAAAATCTTTTCACGCAGAGTATTTTCAAGCTCCATTTTAAATGCCGGATTATTTTCTATATAAGCAACCGCGTTTTCCTTTCCCTGACCGACTTTTTCGTCTCCTTTTGTGTACCAGGCACCGCGCTTGTCTATAAGCCCGTGCTTTACAGAAGAGTCCAAAATAGATGCGGCAGAAGAAATTCCTTTTCCGAAGTAAATATCAAGCTCAACTTTGCGGAAAGGCGGCGCAACTTTGTTCTTTACAATTTTTACACGCACGCGGTTTCCTACAGCATCTTCTTCGCCCTTGCCGTCAATTGATTCAATTCTGCGGATTTCAAGACGAATGGAAGAATAGAATTTCAGCGCATTTCCGCCTGTTGTAGTTTCAGGGTTTCCAAACATAACGCCAATTTTCATGCGAATCTGGTTTATAAAGACCACAATGCACTTGCTCTTTCCGACAATAGCGGTAAGTTTTCTAAGAGCCTGGCTCATAAGACGAGCCTGAAGCCCCATGACGGAATCTCCCATCTCGCCTTCAATTTCTTTTTGAGGAGTAAGGGCGGCAACTGAATCCACAACAATTATGTCAACTGCGCCAGAACGCACAAGGTTTTCGCAAATTTCAAGAGCCTGCTCACCTGTATCCGGCTGGCTCACCCAAAGCTCGTCAATGTTCACACCAAGATTTTTGGCATAAACAGGGTCTAAAGCGTGCTCAGCGTCAATAAAAGCCGCAATTCCGCCAAGTTTTTGAGCCTCAGCAACAGCATGAAGCGCAAGAGTAGTTTTTCCAGAACTTTCAGGACCGTACATTTCAATTACACGTCCACGCGGATAGCCTCCGATTCCAAGAGCTTCGTCAAGCAAGATTGAGCCTGAAGGAACAACGTCAATAGAAGCAGTGTCTGTTTTTGTTCCAAGCTTCATCAAAGAGCCTGTTCCAAACTGCTTTTCAATCTGAAGCCTTGCAGCTTCCAAGGCCTTTAGTTTTTCCGACATTTCAACCGGAAACTTTTCTTCTGTCTTAGCCATTTTTTTCTCCAATATAACAGCAGGAATAAAATCTTAAACAGAAAGCAGCGGAAACAAAAGTTCAAAACTTTCTATTTAAGATTTTATAACTTTATATACATTTTTTTTAATTTTATGCACTGAATTTAAAAAATTCCTTGAAAATATACCATAAAAAAAAATAGTTTTAAAGTGGGAGAAAAAAGACAAAGGACTTTTGTTAGGGGGTCTGACAAAAATCCTTTGCAATGACGCCTGACATGAACACACAAGGAGGTCTTGCAAGCATTTGTCAGGTGGTGGTACCAATAATATGTTAGACTATTTGAAGTGCACACGCAAGGGCATGATGCAGAATGCTATTTTGCAGTACGAACAACGCGGAAACCGTAGTCAGCATTGTCAGTCTCATCACGATAATACGGATAGTAACGTTGCCGATCATAAATATAATAGAAACTGTCTATTGCTTCATGCCAGCCGCCACCACGAAGACAACGCATAGGAACAGTGCCAGGAATAAAACCGGACGATTTACCTGTGGCAGGAGTATCAATTGATATAGTATAATCATGGAAGTCCCAGCACCATTCATTAACATTTCCTGTCATATCATAAAGTCCATAGCCGTTGGCTTTCTTTGTTTTTACATCTCTTGTTCCGTAAGTATTTCCTGTACACCATGCAACATCATTAATAGTATCACCGCCGGCATATTTGTAGCTTTCACCTCCGCGAGCTGCCCATTCCCATTCTGCTTCGGTCGGAAGGCGGTAGCCGTTCGCAGTAAAATCGCATGTTACAGCAGCCCAGGTGCTATCGTTTGAAGTCGGCACATTTCCCCAATCACTAGGATTTTTTGAACCACTTATCGTATAGCAAGGCGTTAAATTTTCTTTTATTGAACGTTTATTGCAATAGACAATAGCATCGTACCAGTTGATAGTTACAGGGTTGTTTCCTGCTTCATTGTCTGCAAGCTCGTTACCGTCCTTATCGAACATAATTACATAATTAGGATAGATTTGTCCAACAATTGACTTGTATTCAGCCCTTGTTATCTCATGATCGCTCATATAGAATGAAGAAATTTCAAGTTTACGTCCGCTTATAAACACTTCTGATTCTGGAGTCCAAGTTTCTGTTCCTGTAATTGACACAGCAGGAATTTTCACAAAGTCTTCTGGTATCCTGCTTGAAGTTCCTCCCGAACCTGAACCGCTAATTGTTACATCATCTGAACTGCTGTCATTATCTCCACTGCTGCATCCTGCAAACGAAAATGCCAAAGCAAAAACCGCAAGTATAGACAAAATCTTAGTAATCTTTTTCATAGGCTTACCCTTAAAATGGATTCCGCTGAAAAAAATTCAGCAACGCTTATTGTACCCCCCCCGGGATTTGTCAAGTACTTTTGAAAATTTTTGAATAAAAAAAACAAAACTTGCCTTTTTAGAAAATTTCAAGTATTATTTTTTTAGAAGATTTCTGTATTAATAGAAGTTTTCCACACACACAAACCGAGGTATTTTATGGCTTACAAAATTTCATCGGACTGCATCAACTGCGGAGCATGCGAAGGCGAATGCCCTTCAGAAGCAATCAGCGAAGTAAACGACAAGCGTCAGATTAATGCTGACAACTGCGTAAGCTGCGGATCATGCGCTTCTGTATGTCCAGTTGGAGCAATCTCAGAAGAGTAACAGCCACAAGCTGTTAAAGAACAAGGCTGTTCAGGAATATTTTCTTGAGCAGCTTTTTTTATGAAGAAAAAACTTTTTTTTATCGCAGGAACATTTTTTTCACTTTTTTGTGTATGGGCGCAAAGTTTTCCGCAAATTCCGTCCTTGGAATCGCGCGACTTTCTTTTTTCCCAGTACCAGCAGGAAGTCCAGCAATGCCAGAAAGATTTTTTCAAGTCAAACACAAGCGTTCCGACTTTCTATTCATACAAAGCAAAAAAAGGCGACACAATTTTTACCGTGGCGGCAAGGTGCAGCATCTGGCAGGAAACTTTGTCAACCGCAAATTCCATAGAAAACAGCGGCGAGCTTCTTGAAGGCAAAACAATAACTCTTCCTTCCGCGAACGGACTTTTTATCCCGGAATCTCCTGCCACTTCCATTGAATTTCTACTTGCAAACGAGCATAAAGAAAAAATTTCGCAGGGAGCTTTTGAGCAGTACAAAATAAACTCAAGAATTTTCTATTTTATTCCCGGAGAAAGATTCAGTCCAGCTGAACGGGCGTATTTTTTAAATCCCGGAATGTCCATGCCGCTAGAAAAAAGCATTTTGACTTCCGACTACGGAAAAAGACAAAGCCCCATAACAGGCAGATGGCAGTTTCACAAAGGAATTGACCTTGCAGCTCCGGCGGGAACAACTGTATTTGCCTGCAAGACTGGAACTGTAAAATCCGTGGAAAGAGGAAACAGAATCTACGGAAACTATATCATAATTTCCCACGCAGGCGGAATGGAAAGCACCTATGCACATCTTTCAGAAATCCTAGTTGAAGAAGGAGAAGCAGTTTCAACAGGGCAGAAAATCGGCAAAGTCGGAACAACAGGACTTTCAACAGGTCCGCACCTTCACTTTGAAATAAAGCAGAACGGCTCTTCATTAAATCCCGGAAAATACTTAAAATAAAAGAAATTACACTAGAAATATAGAAGATTTAAGATTATAATATCAACATGAAATCTTGCATTGGCAGAAAAAACAAAAAAGTTTTCTCTTTGATGCTTTTGGCTTTCTGCGGAATTTTTCTGCTAAACGCCGAGCCTTTCCGTGTGCGCAAGACAAATTTAATTGCAATCGATTCACTTTTTGAAAAAAAATCAGTTGAAGCCGGCGTAAACGATGCGGTTGTAATAAAACTTCCGGAAGACAAAACCTTTATAGAAGGAATTGAAATTTCAATAAAAGTTCCAAAAATAGTCGCTGAGTGGCGGGATTCCGTTGCCTGGTCTTTGTATTCAGGAATTTCTCCAGCTCCAGACGCCAAGCTGATTGACTACAACGGAACAAGGGCGGAAGTCGGAACGTTCGGCGAAAGTTTAAGTTTTAATATAAAAGTTCCAACCAATAAAAACAGTTCAATAAAAAGCGACGCATATTCGTACACGGCGCAGATGATTCCTGCAAATGCCGACGGATTTTTGTTCTTCAGGCTTCAGCTTGCGATGAAAGGCTCAAGCGATTCCATTTCAAAGTCAAAATTCAGCGTGTGCGCATATCCGATTCTTTCAAATGAAGGAAAAATTTCGCTTGCCATAAATTCTCCAGAAAACGAAGAAGCAAAAGAATTCACTGTTTTTGTTGACGGAAAGCAGTCGGAGCTTGGAAAAAAAGACATTCTTGTTCCAGCAGGAAGCCATAACGTAAACATTGTAAGCGACTTTTACCGCAATGAAGTGCGAACAGTGAGCGTTGAGCAGGCAAAGACTTCAAATATTGAAATTTCGCTTAGGGAAATAAAGCCGATAATCAGACTCATTGCGCCTGAAGGCACAAAAATAACATTCGACAATGACGAATACACAGCTCCAGTAGAACAGTTCTACACAACGTGCGGCGACCACACCGTAAAATTCATTGTGGGCGACTACGAAATAACAAAGACAGTTTCCGCATTGGACGGACGAAGCTACAACATTTCTGTAAACATTGACGCAAATATTGAAGAAACAGACGAATAAAGCCGCAAATTCAACAAATATTTAAACAGTAAAAAAACAATTCAAGAAAAACGGAATGCGCTCCGATATATAAATTACCAGGTGTTCAATTTATCCCCTCCCACCCATTGGAGCCTGGATGCCAAAAGGCATGGCCGGTGTAAAAGCCGGTCTTTTTATTTTAAAGACAGTTTGCTTTTTTAATGCAATTGGATTATCATTCTTTTAGAGGTAAAAATGCCAGAAACAAAAAACAGCCAGAACGATCAGATTAAAGAAATATGTATGCTTCTTTCAAAAATTCAGGACGAAAATCTTATATTTGATTTTTTCGGCTGTCTTTTTACAAAGTCTGAATTGAAGGATTTTTCCAAGAGATGGAGCCTTGTAAAGGAACTTGACGAAGGAACAACCCAGCGCGAAATTGCAAAAAAATACAATTTGTCTTTGTGCAACATCACGAGAGGTTCCAGAGAAATGAAAAAGGAAAATTCAGCGTTCCAAAAAGTTCTTGCCCTCTTGAAATCGCTGAAATAATATTTATCTTAGTTTTTGTTTATAATTTTTGTCTGAACTTTTCCTGTCGCAATTTCAATAAAGCGCACAAAAAGCGAAACTTTGTTGTCTTCGTTCAAGTTTTCCCAAATTGAATTTGCAGTTTCTTCTATAGAAGTTCCGTCCAGCTCCAAAATCTCAGGCTCGCCTTCAAAGCTAGGAAGAGGATTTCCGTTCTGCATATAAGTGTGAATGTAGCGGCCGATTCCTGCGCGCGGATTTTCAAAGTCAAAAGTGTATCTGTTTACAGAAGATTCGTTTCCGCAGTCGCTTTTTAAAATCGACATTGAAAAATTAAAACTGCCGTTTTCAACTTCAAGCAAGGCTGAAATGCGTGGTGTAAAATTCGGAGAATCAGGCTCAAACTTTCTTGACTGCAAGGATTTTTCAAAGCTAAGTCCGTTTTTAAGTCCGTCGTAAACTGTGTCTGTCTGGTCGCCGTTTGTTACAATTGTCTTTGAGCCAAGAACTTTTACAGGCGCATAAATTATAAGGCTTGGGTCTGTAAGTTTTGAAGGGTCAAATGCCTGCGTGCGGATTCCGTTTCCGTCTTCCACAAAAATTCTATTGCGGCTGTTTTCGCTTCTCCCCATAATCCAATATGCAGAAACCGCATAATTTCCGTCTGCGGATTTTCCTACAATAATTCCGCGTCCTGGATATTCGTTTTTAGAAAGAGCCTCTTTCAATGTTTTTTGAATCATAATTCCTCCGAATGAATTTAGTATAGCATGAAACTGAAACTTTGTGTATTGAAAGACAAAATGCGCAGAAAAGTTTCTACATTGACACTTGCATTTTACAATGATAAAATAGTTTCACTTCTATTTATATATAAAAAGGATGAATCTTCTTATGGATCAAGAAAACAAAATCACTGAACAGAAAACAAAAAAAGACAGTTCAAAAATCGGAGCTGTAATCATACTTGTAATTTCGGCGCTGGTATTTCTTCCCTTTGGAGCAAGCGCAGTTTTTCAGTCAATTTTTAACAAGCAGAAGGTAAGCTCTTACGGTTCTTACAACGGAAAAAACATAACTTACGAGCCGGGTTCAAAGTTCTTTATTACAGTTTCAAATCTTGCGCAGTCATATCAGGCTGGCGGATACAAAGTTGATGAAAATTCCTACTACCGCATTATGAGAGAAGCTTTTTATCAGACTGTAATCAACATGGCGTTCACTGATTCAGTAAAAAAATCAGGCTACATAGTTCCAAAAGAAGCTGTAAACAGAGCCGTAATTGAAAGATTCACAGATCCTTCAACAGGAAAATTCTCACAGAAAGCTTACAATCAGGCGAGCGCAGTTGATCTTGAAAAACTAAGAAAGGACATCGAAGAAAGCCTTGTTTACAGACGCTATTTCTACGATTTGTTCGGAACTGACAACGAAGTTTCTTTCAACGGAACTGAATTGTACGGACTTAAAAGAAGCGGCGCGGAAAAGAAATTTCTTGCTTCAATGGGAGCGGAAAAACATTCATTTGACGCAGTTGCATTCAGCACTTCAAATTTTCCAAAAGAAGAAGCTGTAAAATTCGGAAAAGAAAATGCTGAGAAATTCATCAAATACGACCTTTCTGTAATTACTGTTGACGATGAGCAGGAAGCAAAGGCTCTTTTGAAGCAGATAAACGGAAACGAAATTACATTTGCAGATGCCGCAAGCGAAAAGTCCCAGAAATATTATTCTGATGCGGAAGGAAAAAATGCCGGCGCATACCGCTATCAAATTGAAAATATGCTTGACAATGCGGATTCACTTGCAGAGCTTGAAAAACTTCAGAAAGATGAAATCAGCGCAGTTATAAAAACAAAACGCGGATATTCAATTTTCAAGTGCGACGGTTCTGTAGCGGCGGCAAACTTTGAAGACAGCGCGGTTCAGGATGCAGTTCTTGGCTACATAAACTCAAATGAAAAAAGCTACATTGAAAACTACTTTCTTGAGATTGCGGAAAACTTTGTTTCAGAAGCCGCCATTTCAAGTTTTGACAGCGCGTGCAAAAAGTTCAATGTGGAAAAAACAGAAGTTCAGCCTTTTCCTGTAAACTATGGAAGCTCAAGCATTTATTCTTCTGTTTCTGAAACTGGACCGCTCGCAAGAATCGCTTCAAATGAAGCTGCGTACAAGACAGCATTTTCTTTAAAGCAGGATGAAATCAGCTCGCCGTTTATTCTTGGTTCAAATGTTCTTGTTCTTAAATGCACAGGTATTCAGACTGAAGAAGTGGAAGATGCAAGCGAAACAGAAATCCGCAACGCAGACTTGAACACAGCAAATTCAGCTCTTTTTGCAAATCCAAAAGTTGTAGACAATTTCTTTGCAACTTACATTACGCTTATGAGCGAAAACAAAAACAGGAAATAAATTGAACGAATCAGTTCAGGAGAAGCCCCGTCTGGTAAGTGCCGGTCAGGGCTTTTCTGTTTTAAAGACAGTAGAATACAAAGGCCGCTTTTTATATTCAAAGTACAATCCTGCAAAGGCAATTGAAGCTAACATAGACAAAATGCAGTTTTTAAGCGGAACACTTGTTGTAATCTGCTCTCCCCTTCTTTGGTACGGAATTGAAAAATTAAAATCACTGCTGCCGGAAAATTGTGAAATCATCGCGCTGGAAAATGACGAGAATCTTTTTGAACTTGCAATGCAAAACAATAGCGCAGACATTCCGTTGTTCAAGTTAAATGAAGGCGAAAAAATAGATTTATTTGTAAGAAACATTTGCAAAGCCGGAAGCATAAAGCGCACATTGAAAATCGACTTTAGCGCGGGAGTAAGTTTTTCAAAAGAAAAGTTTGATTTTACAGTCAACGCAATAAGCGAAATAATCGCTACATTCTGGAAAAACAGAATCACACTTGTAAAATTCGGTCGTCTTTTTTCCAAGAACTTTTTAAGGAACATTGCACGTCTTGAATATTCAAAAACATTGGAAGATGTTGCAAAAACAGTTTCAAAACCGTTGCTAGTTTTGGGCGCAGGCGAAGGACTGGACACTTTACCGTATTCAAGTTTTTCTCCAAACGACTTTTTTATAATCGCAGTTGACGCTGCTTTATCTCCGCTGCTAGCAAGAAACATAACGCCGGACGCAGTTGTTACAATGGAAAGCCAGCTTGCAATTGAAAAAACGTTTTTAGGTGCAAAAAACAAAAAAATTCTTTTGTTTGCAGATTTGTGCGCAAGGCCAGAAGCCACAAAAATTCTTGGCGGAAATATAATCTGGTTTGCGACAAAATATGCGGATGGAATTTTTTTTGATAATCTAAAGAAAGAAAATGTCATTAAAAATTTTATTGAGCCGATGGGCTCTGTTGGGCTTGCGGCAACATACATTGCGCTAAAGCTCAGAAGCAGTTCTTCTGTTCCAGTTTTTGTTGCAGGCTTGGATTTTAGCTACAGCATAGGAACAACGCACGCAAAAGGCACTATGGCTTTAAAGCAACACCTTATAAATTCCAGCAGGCTTTTGCCTATTGAAAACTACGATGCATCTTTTTCCATGGCAGCGCAAACTGTCATTTCAAAAAACGGAAAAAAAATATGCAGCACAAAAATTCTTTTGCAGTACGCTCAGCAGTTCAAGTTGATGTTTAAAAATGAAAAAAATCTTTTTGACTGCTCAAGCACAGGAATAAATCTTGGAATACCTCAAAGCAAACTTTTTACAACAAAAGGAAATCTGCAAAAAGCAAAATGCGAATCGCATAAAAATATTTTTAATTTCTGTGAAAAGGAAAAAAGAAAACTTGAAGAACTTAGAAGCCTGCTTTCAGATGGAGAAAAGTCTCCTTTTAGAAACAACTTGCCTGAAGAAATTTCTCTTAGCGAGCAGATAAAAAAAATTGTAGAAGAACGGGAATATCTTTTTTTGCATTTTCCAGATGGCTACGCATTCAAAATGGAGCAGTCGTTTCTAAAAAGAATCAGGGCAGAAACAGATTTTTTTATAAAGCAGCTTGAAATCGCCATGAGGGAAAACAAGCCGCTTTAATTTTTAAGAGTCTTCTTTTTCCTTTAAGACAGCAAGGAATGCGCTCTGCGGAAGCTCCACGTTTCCGGCCATAAGCATTCTCTTTTTTCCGGCTTTTTGCTTTTCAAGAAGCTTGCGTTTTCTAGTTACGTCTCCGCCGTAGCATTTTGCAAGAACGTCTTTTCTAACAGGATTTACAGTTTCTCTTGCAATTATCTGGCTTCCGATTGCGCCTTGAATTGCAACCTTGAACTGCTGGCGAGCGATTTCTCCTTTTAAGCGTTCACAGACAACTTTTGCGCGCTCAACAGCACTCGGTCTGTAGCAAAGCTGAGCCAATGCGTCAACAGGCTTTGAATTTATTAGAATATCAATTTTTATCAAGTCAGTCGGACGGTAGTCAATAACTTCATAGTCAAAGCTTGCATATCCGCGGCTGTAAGATTTCAGCTTGTCATAAAAGTCAAAAAGAACTTCGGAAAGCGGCATTTCATAAGTAAGCTCAACACGCTTTTCGTCAAGGTACTGC
Source organism: uncultured Treponema sp. (assembly GCF_934725225.1). NCBI lineage: Bacteria > Pseudomonadati > Spirochaetota > Spirochaetia > Treponematales > Treponemataceae > Treponema > uncultured Treponema sp. Next base: position 88,237 of record NZ_CAKVAM010000002.1, on the reverse strand, counting down.
ATATTTTTTTGCGTTCCGCGCTTTAGACGGCAAAGTTCCATAATAGAGCCAAGATATTCGGCAGGAGTTATTATTGAAGCTTTTATGTACGGTTCTTGCGACGACTCGATTTTTCCTTCAGGATAGTCAGCAGGATTGTCTACAAAAATTTCTTCGTGGCCGGGAATCTTTACTTTGTACTTTACACTTGGAGCAGTAAAAATTACAATCTGGTCAAAATCCCGCTCAAGGCGTTCCTGAATTATTTCCAAGTGAAGCAATCCCAAAAAGCCGCATCTAAAGCCGTTTCCAAGCGCAAGGGAATTGTCCTTTTCATAAATAAGCGAAGCGTCGTTAAGCTTAAGTTTTTCCATTGCCTCTTTGAGTTCTTCGTAATCATTTGAGTCAATCGGGTAAATCGAAGAGAACACAACTGGCTTTACTTCCTTGAATCCCGGCAAAGGGGAAGCGGCAGGTTTTGAAGCAAGAGTTACAGTGTCGCCAACGCTTACATCGCTTACAGTTTTTATTCCGGCAATAATGTAGCCAACGTCTCCAGCTTCAAGGACTCCAGTTTCTTCATATTTGATTTTGAAAACTCCAACCTGCTCTACTTTGTAATCAGTGTTGTTGCTCATAAAGCGGATTATGTCGCCAGTTTTTACACGGCCTTCCATTACTCTCAAATGCACGATAACACCGCGGTACTCATCATAATGGCAGTCGAAAATCAAAGCCTGAAGCGGCGCATTCACATCACCTTTTGGCGGCGGAAACTTTGTAACAATGGCTTCAAGCAAGTCGTCAATTCCTTCTCCCGTTTTTGCGCTGACAAGCTGAGCTTCAGAAGATTCAAGTCCTAAATCATGGTCGATTTGTTTTTTTACAGATTCAACATCCGCGCTTGCAAGATCGATTTTATTTATGACAGGAACAATCGTCAGGTCGTGCTCCATCGCCATATAAAGGTTGCTAACTGTCTGGCTTTCAACGCCTTGAGTTGCATCAATAAGAAGCAATGCGCCCTCACAAGATGCAATCGCACGGCTTACTTCATAGCTAAAGTCAACGTGTCCCGGCGTGTCAACAAAATTCAGCTCGTAGTCATGTCCGTCTTTTGCCTTGTACGGAATTGTAACGGCCTGGCTTTTTATTGTAATTCCGCGCTCGCGTTCAATATCCATGTTGTCAAGAATCTGATTTTTCATTTGGCGGTCGTCAACAATTTTTGCTTTTTGAATAAGCCTATCTGCCAAAGTTGATTTTCCATGATCAATGTGCGCTGTAATACAAAAGTTCCGTTTATACTTTAATTCTGTCATTTTTATTCCTTTTTTTATTTTTTCAGTTTAGTTTAAAAATAATACGGGCTGTCCAATCCTGCTGAAAATCCGAGGCTCACATCAAGATAGCCGTTCTTTCTTTTTTTTGCGTAAAGCTTTATGTATGCGGCTTCTTTTTCCGGGCTGAAATCAATTCCAAGAAGCTCAATAGGATCATTTTCGCTGAATCCAGTTTCATCAGCAACAGAGCCCTTTATAATTTTTACAATAGAATACTTTTTTTTGTTTGAAGGCGAAACTCTTACCATCTTCATTCCGAACATCGGGTAAAAAGAGTTTTCAAGCGAATCATGCTTAAAAAATTCATAGCCCGGAGATGACGGACGTTTTTCAAGGTAAACAATTTTTTCAGATTCAGTTCCGTCCGAAGATAAAATTCCAAGCTTCGTTATAATTCCAGAAGGCTGCTTCATAAACGCAATCTGCAAATCCGCAAGCGAATTTATTTTTTCGCCATTAACGGAAATCACAACATCATCTTCTTTTATTCCTGCGCGATCTGCGCTTCCGCCCGGCAAAACATAAAAAATTGTAACGCCTTCATTTTTTGCACCCGAACCAGGAAGCCGTTTTGTCTTTCCGTAAGAAGCAACCCAAGGATGCTCGCGCTCTCCTCCATTAAATAAAAACGGAAGCTCATTTTTTAAATACTCAACTGGAATTGCAAAATTAAGTCCTTGAAAATTCTGAACTCCGGCAAAAACAACAGCCTGCACTCTGCCCTTTTCATCAATCAAAGGTCCGCCGGAATTTCCGCTGTTAATAGCCGCATCAACTTGAAAAACAGTTCCAGCCGAAAAAAGCTGCCTGTCTGTTGAAGAAATGATTCCGCTTGTCAAAGTTTTTTCAAGTCCCAACGGAGAGCCAATCGCATAAACTTTATCGCCCACTGAAAGGTCGCTACTAGAACCAAGCGCAAAAACGTAAGGCGCATCGATTTCAGTTTTTAAAAGAGCCAAATCCAAAGTCTTGTCATATCCAACAACTTTCGCAGGAATTCTTGTGTCTGGATCTTCCGCAAGTTTTATATAGAGCCTTGAAAATCCTTCATATTTTTTGTCAACCATATCTTCAATAACATGATGATTTGTTACAATGTATCCGTCTTTTGAAATAAAAAATCCGCTTCCCAAAACAGCATCCGCATAGCCAATTCCGCGCTGAATTTTTATTCCCTTGTCAACAAAAACAGTTACCGTGCCTTTTATCATGTCGGAAACGTTTGCATTTGAAACTGAAGGAACTGAACCGCCCGGAACATTTTTGTAAGACAAAGTTTGCAGTTCAGCTTTTGATTTTGGAATTGAATCAAGCTCGGAATATCCTGCCGCTTCCAAAGACAAATAATATCCAAGCGCATCAAAATATTTTTCTTCATCTATAGCACGAATGCAAGATTCCGCGCAAATTTTAGTTGTCTGCTCAAAAATCTGCTTGCATTTTTCATTTAAAGAAATTTTATCATACAAAAGTTTTGCGCGCCACAAAGATTTTATTTCATTTTCTTTTGAAAGTTTTTCAATAAGCTCGATTTCAATGTCAACTGCGCGTTCTTCACTGTAATCAACAGGAACAAAAATTTCACTGCCGCCTTTTATTGTTCCGCAAGAAAAAACAAGCAGAACGCAACCAATCACAAAAAATAAGCTGAAAAATTTTTTAATTTTTATTTTCATTTTCTACTAAAATTCCAAAGTCAAATTTTTCAATGCGGATACAAAGCACCGACTGCGTTTCATTTTCAACAGTAATCATAGAAAAGCCTTGAACATTTTTTTTGTCAAGCTCCGATTTTGCATTTTTTGCCAGCGCAGAATATTTTTCAGGACTGAAAGAATTATTTTTCACGAGCCAGTAAAAATTTGAATCAGCATCTTTATAAACAAAAAATTCTTCTTTTCCATTCGTTACTTTTTGCGGAATATTATTTTCAAATCTTACAACAACAAGATTTTTTTCTGGAACCGTGTAGAACATTGACTCTTCAGAAATTCCGTCTGGATAAACAATATGGCGGACATTCCATTTTCCATCTCCGTCTGTGTCCCAAGAAGAAATTTTTCCGTTGTTCTCCAAATATTCTTCAGTAAAATCAGGAACCGTATCTTTGTCTCTGTCAATCTGAATCATTCTAAGATAAAATTCTGCGTTTTCAGACGGAAGCCCAAAAAGATTTTTTACAATCTGCCGCTCATCTTCAAGCGAATGGAAATTCATTTTTTTATCTGAATCAACTGAATAAAATTCTGTGGCTTCAAAAATTCCGTCTTTATCAAAATCAACAGTTCTTAAAACCGGAATATTATTTTCAAAGTGCGCCTGAGCATAAAGCGTTCCGTCAGCTGAATAATACAACGCCTGCTGAATATTTCCATTTAAAAGAACAAACCGAATTTTTTCATTTGAAGAAGTTGCAATTTCAAAATCAGACGCAGAATCAAGAAGCTCCGCAACATTTAATTTTTTCTCATCATTTTTTACAGTCGGAATAAAAAAGTCAAAGCCAAGCTTTTCTGAAATTTCAGAATCACGCTCAATCAAAACTGGAGTCCACTTCAATGTCTCTGGAACAAAATTAAATTTTTCAACAGGAATTTTTTCCTGAAGAAATTCCGCATAATTTAAATACGGAAAATTTGTCCAAGAAAAATTCATTTTCATTTCTTTGCAATATCCAGAAACTGGAGTTCCAAAATCGCACAAAACATTCCATTCAAGCTCGCCATCCTGATTTTTATCAAATGAAATTTCCTGCGACCGCCCACGTGAAAATTTTACAATTAAATTTTCAATTCCGTCTTTATCAGTGTCAAAAGAAAATGAGCCAGAAAAAGCTTCGAGACGCTGCTTTACATTATCGCAAGAATCATTTTCAGAAAGCCGCAAAATAAAATCCTTAAAAATCTCATAGTCAATTTTTTCATCTGCAAAGTCAAAAATGTAATCAACTGCTTCCTGCTCGCCAATAAGATTTTCATTCAAAGCTTCTTTTGCATAAAGCGGATTTTTAAATCCTTTTGCATTGAAAGATTTTAAAATTCTATTTTTATTTTCGCCGGAAGAAAACAAAGCGGAATAAATTTCAAGCTCTGAATTTTCAGGTTCACGCTGCAAATAAAAATCCAGCTGTGAAACAAAAAATGAGGCAAGCCTTTTTACAGTCGAATCTGAATCGTTTGGATTTTCATTTTTAAAAAACACAAGCGGAAATCTTGTGTCAGAAGGATAAATTCTTCTTGCGCCGTCAATTTTATTCCGAGCCTTAGAAACAGAAGCAGAATCTTTCAATCTGTAAAGGCATTTTATTCTAATCAATTCAGAATCAGAAGAATACAAAAACGGCTGGCTGTCCAAAACTTTTAACGCTTCGGACATTTTTCCAGTATCGCAAAGAATGTCCGCATATAAAAGGCGCGCATTGTCGCGGTTGTAATTTGACCAACTGTCATTTTTTATCGCTTTTTCAATCAACGGAAGAACCGCAGCTTTTGTTTTTCCCAAGGCATTTTCAGAAACAGCATACAAATACCACAAGTCCGAAATTGAATCATCGTACGCAATTCCAAAGCAAGCCTGACTTTTTGCAGCTTCCCAGTTTTTTTCAAAAATATAATTTGAAGCAGTTTCCAGACAACGCAAAGCAGTTTTTTTATTTGCAAGTTTTGAATTTTCATTTTCAGCAAAAGAAAAACCAAAAAAATTCAAAAAGGCAAAAACAAATAAAATTCTTTTTAAAAGATGCAGCGATTTCAATTTTTTATCCTGTTGCATTTTCATTTTACAATCCAGTTTTTAAAGCCAAAAAGACTTCCCCACACACAGCAAATTTCCTGAGCGGAATTATTTTTTTCCGGACAAATATTTTGAATCAACGGAATTGAATCTCTCAATTTTCCAGTTTTCCAGTCATCCAAAATTTTTGAAACCTGCCTAAAAGAACCGTCTGCATTTTTCACAAAATCGTCCGGCTGCCTGCTTCTGAATACAAACGGAAACTTCAAATTTTTCAAGCAAATCTCAGACGAATCAGTTCTTAAAAAAATTTCATTATCATGCGAAAAAACTTCAAAAGAAATTTCTCCAGCCTGATAAATTCCATTTTTTTCTATTATAACAAAAAAACCGCTTTCTGTCGCTACTTTTCGTTTCTTTTGAATTAAAAACCTTCCGTTGCAAAATGAAAATTCAAGTCCGCCGCATTCTGAACAGCCGGCATTTTCAAAACATCCAAAAGCCAAACTGGATACAAAGGCGTAAGGAATTCTTTCGGAAGCTTTTACAAAATCTATTCCTTTAAAAATTATTCTGATTTTTATCGCAAGCGGAAGTAAAGAAAATTTTTCAGCATCAAATGAAAACTTTTTATTTTCAAATTTGCAGTCAATTTTCAAAAGCTCCTGTTCAGCAAAAAAAGAAAGAGCTTCATTTTCCGCGCGGCTTTTTTCAGCCAAAGAAAAAACTGCACTTTGCCAGCCGGAAAATTCATTGTCCAAAAAAGGAACGAGTTTGTTTCGGATTCTATTTCTGAAAATCTGATTGTCAAAATTCGTGCAGTCAGTTCTAAAATTTATTTTTTGCAACTGAAGATATTTTTCAATTTCACTTCTGGAAATATTTAAAAGCGGACGAATAAATTTTTCCCGCGTCATTGGAATTCCGCAAAGATTTGGAGAGCCTTGCAAAAAGCGCATGGCAAGAGTTTCAATCTGATCGTTTTTATTGTGGGCAAGGCACAAAAAAGAAATTCCTTCGCTTTCTATAAAATCTGAAAATTTTTCATACCGAATTTTTCTAGCAGCATCTTCAACAGAAGTTTTAAGTTTTTTTGCAAGAGAAAAAATTTCGCCCGGAGCCACATCATAACGAACGCATTTTACGCCAAGGGAACGGCAAACGGACTCAACATAATCGGCGTCGGCGGAACTTTCCTCGCTGCTTCTGATGTTGTGGTTCACGGTAACGACTTTAAGCTGAATGTTTAAAACTTTTTTAAAAGCAACAAGAAGCGAAATTGAATCGGCACCGCCAGAAACCGCAACTCCGGCGCAATTGCAAGAATCAAGATTTGTATTTAGCTCGGAAAGACACAAATTTAAATTTTCCAAAACTCTAGCTTGAAAATCCAAAATAAATTCCATATTCGTCAAACTTAAAAAAATTCCATTTTGAAAAACACAACAAAAAATCCCCCTGCAAAATACAGAGGGATTCTATTCAGAAATAAAAAAATCTCATAATGCGATTTTTAAAAACTGATTATTTTTTTGGAGGTGCAATAGAAACAACAAGAGCTGCAGGATCAGAAAGAACTTCAATTTTATCGCCAAGATTAAAATCAGCAATTGTAAATTTCTGTCCAATATCAAGCTTAGAAACGTCAGCTGAAATAAATTCAGGCAAATCCTGTGGAAGAGCCTTTATTTTGATTTCAGGAACGTGCTTAACCATGAATCCGCCTTTAAGAACTCCAGCAGCTGTTCCAGAATAACGAATCTTGTAAACAAAAGCAAATTTCTTCTGACCGCTTACAATATGGAAGTCAGCATGAAGAGACTTGTCAGTCTTAATATCGTATTCTGTATCTTTTATAAATGCTTTGTTTTCAACACCGTCAATTTTCAAAACGACAAGTGTAGTCTTTGTAATTGATCTCCATGCTTTTGAAAATTCATTGGCATCAATTTCAAGCATAAATGATTCACCTTTTTCATTGTATGCAACTGCCGGCATTTTTCCCTGCGCACGAAGTTTTTTTGCATATTTCTTTCCTGATTCCGTGCGTGTAGTTGCATTAATAACAAACTGTTCCATTTTTAGAACTCCTTACAAATTTTAAAATATGTATAAAACTGGGACGGCTGGACTCGAACCAGCGGAATGATGGCACCAAAAGCCATTGTCTTACCACTTGACGACGTCCCAAAATATATGTGGACTAAAAACTTATTCTTCAGAAGAACCAGTTTCTATATGCCCCGCATTATATTCTTCAAGAATTTTGGACTGAATCGCATTGCGAAAGTCCGGGCTGATTGGATGAGCAACATCCTTGTACTCACCATTTGCAGTCTTACGGCTTGGCATTGCAATAAAAAGTCCAGAAGATCCTTCAATAATCTTTACATTGTGAACAACAAAGCAGTCGTCAAATGTAACAGTAACATAAGCCTTTAGCTTTCCTTCGCCTTCAACTTTGCGGATCCGAACATCTGTAATCTGCATAACAATCTTCCCTCTTTATAATAAAAATCTATAAAACCGCAGGCAAAACACCTTTGATTTTCTTTCATCAAGCTGCAAAGCTTGCATTTTATTATATCAGCCGCCTAAACAAAGCGCAAGATTGAATTCTTTTTCAAGAAGAACTTTCGCTTTTAAAGCCGTTTCTTTTTTTTCAAAAATGCCGAACACAGTTGAACCAGAGCCGCTCATGTCAGCAAAATCCGCGCCGCAAGACTTGAGTTTAGCTAAAGTTTCAGCAATTCCTGCGTATTTTTTTGAAACTGGAACTGTAAAGTCATTTTTAAAGCTCCAGTTTTTTACAGGCTGATTGTAAATTTCTTCAAGTGAAATTTTATTCCGCCTGTTTTCCAAATCAAGAGTTTCATCCACAAGAGCATAAGCATCTTTTGTAGAAACACCGACATTTGGAAAAATCAAAAGCACAGAAAAATCATTTCTATGCTGTATCTGCCTTACTTTTTCTCCACGACCTTCAACCACAGCTGCAAAAGGCTCAAACTTGCTGAACCGTTTTCCGTCCTGCGCCGAAAGTGCATAAGTAAAGAAAAAAACATCGCTTCCAACTTTTCCTGCAATTGCAGAAAGAGAATCAGTGCCAAGACCAGCTTTAAATAGATTGTTTACGGATTGAATAAAAGAAGAAGCATCACTTGAGCCGCCCCCCAATCCACCGCCAGCAGGAATTCTTTTCTTAATTGAAACATGAACTCCCGAATCTATGCCAGTCAGCACGCAGAAAGCTTTGTACGCCGCAGTTATTGTGTTTTGCTCTGGAAGCTCCATTCCAAAAGACTCAACTATGCAAGTATTTTTTTCATCGGTTTTAGAAACGCAAATTTCATCAAACAAACCGACTGTTGTAAAAATGCTATGCAACTCGTGATAACCGTCAGCACGCTTTGGAAAAATTTCAAGTCCAAGATTTATTTTCGCAGGTGCTAAAACAGTTATACTGTCAGACATACACAAATATTATAGTGTTTTATTTTATTTCTTGTCAATAAGAAGAATCGAATTATGTATGTTTCTTTGTAAAAAAATAAAATTCAATTGACAAAAACAAAACAGTATTTTACTCTTTACATGAGGCTTTGTCAGCGGCAAACTAAATTACAAAAAGGGATATAGCAATGCTCAATGACGACGATGTTGAATTTTCATCAATGACTGGGTTTTCTTATGAAGACGATGATTTTTCAGAAGAAATGTCTGATGACAATTTTGACGACGATTTCGAAGACGATGAATATGAAGATGATTTTGAGGATGATTTCCTAGAAGAATCTGACAATTACGACGAGCCTTATGACGATCAAGAGCCGGAAGACGGATACGACAACAGAATCCACGGATTTGACGATGGATTTTACAATGATGAAGAAGAAATAGAAGAGGATTCAGATCCTGCTGACATGAAAGGTTAAATTTATAAAAGCATTGGTTGGATTTCAATTGTCTTGCCAATGCTTTTTTTGCACAAAAAATTTTTTATTTCAACACCAAAATATTTTTTCAGTCTATAAATTCGTGAAATAGTTTTTTCGCATCAATTCCATTGATAATTTTTCCGTCATCATAAACTTTCAAAAGATTTGCCTTTCCATCTGTAAGCTGCTGACTCGTTATTCCGTAGCGAATTGAAAGTCCGGCTTCAAGCAACGCAGAATAATGGTCGGCAACACGAACCAAGCGGCCGTCCACAGGATTGTATTTGTCTTCATTGAATGCGGAATTCAACTCCTCAAAACTTACAGGAAGAACGCATCCGTCAAAAACGCACCTGTTCATAAATTCATCGCTAGTAAAATAAAGTATTTCATCGCAATAAAATTTTTCCATAAACGGAACAAGTTCTTTTGAAACAATTTTATCTTCAATGTCTTTTACAATCGCAGGAAGTCCGTCGGTCGCTCTTTTCACAGGCGAAATTATATCGCGCGTAACGCTTTCCGGCAAATCATGAAAAAGTCCGGAAAAAAAGTTGTTGTAAAGACGTTTTGCGCACATTTTCACGCCAGAATCCCGGCACAAAAGCAAAGTCAAAATCGCAACAAAAAAGCAATGTCCAAGAACTGAAGTCCGCGGAACTCTCGGAGTCTGATTCCATCTTGTCTGAAAACGAAGCTGCTCAATCCGCATTAAAAATTCAAACGGCTTCTGTTTTGTAATCAAAAGCTGAAGTCCGCGCAAATCAAGATATTTTTGCAAGTCGGCATTGAGTTCTTTACGAATTGAATCCAGACGCTCAGTTTCGTTCACTGGAGAAATCATTTCAAGCTCACGTAAAGTTGAATATTTATGCGCCGCCCGGAAAATTTTCACAGTAAGAGGAAGCTCTTTTTTTTCAGCGGAAAAACTGCTTAAATCCTTCAAATAAAATTCGAATTTTTTATAAAGTTCCTTATCGTCAATTAAATCTTTGTAACGCTCCAAAACCCAGTCGTTAAGGCGGGCGTATTCTTCAGGATATTCATTTTTTATAAGAGTCTGAACAGGGCTTTTTATGTCGCAAAGCTGAATTTTTCTGAGCAAATCAAAAAGGCTTGCGTAAATCAGCCAATTCCAGTCAATTTTTGCGCCTAGATTTTCTTCATATTTTGCAATTATGTACGCAACGACAGTTTTTTCTGCGTGCTTGTCCATTTCGATTATTTCAAAAGGACGAACCAAATCATTCCAGCGTTCAATAGAAAATGCTTCGAAAATTTTCAGCGTAAATTCTTTTTTCATTATTTTGAACTTCCGGCCTTTACATCGGCTTCCATTTTTGTTTTCCAGACAAGCGCTTTTTTTCTTATATTTTCGGATTCTGTGTTGTCGCCGAGTGCCATTGCAATTCTTCTGTTCGCAATAAGAAGATTTATCGCCATCCGCATATCGTCAAGCCGCCGGGAAGCAAGTTCGTAACGGTCCCGGTATTCCATCGCGGATTTGTCCAAGAGGCTGCGCAAAAGCCTGACATAAGTTACAGTTGTTTCGTAAACTGGAGAATTGTGGTCAAAATAATCTTTGCAAGCCTGCTTCATGTCTATAAAATTTTTTGCGACAACAGCATGACGGCCACGCATTTCAACAAAGGATTCTTTCCATTTCGAATTTTCGCCGAAAGCATCAACAAGAAGATCAATCGCAAGCCCGATTTTTTTTACAATGTCAAGTTTTCTTCCGACTGGAACAAAAGCAACGGATGCTAAATGGCTTTCCAAATCAGAAAACGGACAGTCAACAATGTTTGTAACAAGTTCTTCAAGATAAATTATAGATTTGTAAATTGATTTTCTGGCGTCGTTAAGAGTGTCGTTGTTTTTTGTTTCAAGCATTTCAAGCGATATGCTGTTTATGCTCATTTGCAAAGTCGCCGTGTAAATCATTTCCTCGCAAAGAAAAATTTTCTTTTCTTCAATTCCATCTTTCGCACTTCTAAGAGCAAATGACTCATCCTTTTCTTTTTTTAGGCAATCGTTGATTTTTTCTTTTATAGGGCGGACTCTTTCATTAAATTCTTTTCGCAACTCATCTGATATAGCCATTACCTTCCTCCGAATTTTTGCAGCATGGCAGCTGCGTGTTCAAGCGACTGGGAAGAATCTGAATCTCCAGACAGCATTCTAGCAATTTCTTTTATACGCTCCTCACCGGAAACTTCAAAAATATTCGAGGCAGTTGTATTTCCTTCCACGCCTTTTTGAATCTTAATTTGATTATCGGCATAAACGGCAATGCTCGCAAGATGTGTTATGCAAAGAATTTGCTTTTTTTCTGCAAGAAGCTTCATGTGGCTTCCAACTGAAACCGCAACTTCTCCGCCAATTCCAGTATCAATTTCATCAAAAACAAGAGTTCCCGCCAAATCTCCATCTGAAAGAATTGTCTTCAATGCAAGCATTACACGGCTAAGTTCTCCGCCAGATGCAATTTTTGCAAGCGGATTCAAAGGAGAACCGGGATTCGCGCTGATTAAAAATTCGATATTGTCCATTCCGTAAGGACCGCACTTTTGCTCAACCGCATTTCCTTCTTTTTCAGTAAGTCCAACGCGGAATTTTGTGTCTTTCATTCCAAGGCTGCAAAGAATTTTTTCAACATCGAGCGACATTTTTTCCGCAGCGGATTTTCTTTTTTCACTAAGCGATTTTGCAAGAACGTAAACTTTTTTTTCAAGCTCTGAAATTTCTTTTTCCAAAGCCGATTTATCCAAAGCTGAACCGCCAAGCTCTTCAAGCTGCCTAGAAGCATTTTCCGCATAAGAAAGAAGGTCTGCGACAGAAGAATTTCGTCCTGTGTATTTTTGTTTCAGCCTAAAAATAAGTTCAAGTCGCTCCTGAACTTGCTCAAGCCGCTCCGGATCAAAAACGAGTGAACTTGCATATCTTCTAAACTCGCCTGCAATGTCGTCAATTTCATAAAACGCAGACTGAAGCCGACTTTCCAAAGATTCAAGGGATTTATCAGAATCCAAAGCTTTTGATGCAGTTCCGCAGATTTTTTTCAGCAGGAAAATAATTCCGTTTTCACCTTCGCCTTCAAAAGCAGAATTTATTTCTTCAATATCAGCGTAAAGTTTTTCAAATGACGACAATCTGTTTTCTTCGGATTCAAGCTCCTCGTCTTCTCCAGCTTTTAACTTCGCATCGGAAATTTCAGAAACCGCAAAATTCAGCATATCGATTTTTGCATTTCTCTCAGATTCGTTGCTGTTTAAGTTTTCAAGAATTTTTCTTTTTTCAACAAGCTGATTATAAATTGAAGTAAATGACGAAACTTCGCCGACAATTCCAGCGTAAATATCAAGATAACGGCGGTGCTCGGCAACTTTCATAAGCGACTGCTGCTCATGTTGCCCGTGAATGTCAACAAGAAACGCGGAAAATTCAGAAAGGACTGCTCTTGTTACAGGAGTTCCGCCAATCCAAGCTGAAGATTTTCCATTGTCACGGACAACTCGCCGGATTATTATACGGTTTTCCTCGGATTCAATTCCGTGCTCGTCAAGCCAAACAAAAGTCTCTTTGTTTTCAAGAAAAAATACGCCGGAAACTTGGGCTTCATGGCAGCCAGCGCGAATTTGTTCTGTGCCAGATTTTCCGCCGAGCAAAAAGGCAAGGCTTCCAATCAGGATTGATTTTCCGGCTCCAGTTTCACCGCTTAAAACAGTAAAGCCTTTTTCAAATTCGATGTGCGCGCTTTCAATAAGAGCGAAATTTTTTATATCGAGTTCTTCAAGCACGTGGACCTCCTGACCAGTTTAGTTTGCTCTGCAATGCTGAAAAAAATTTTTCCTGCGTAGAACAAATAAGCTTCGCCCGAAATTCTGGTATTTTCAAAATCAAAACATCGCCTTCTTTCAACTCAAAATCAATCTGACCATCGCAAGCCAAAGAAGCATCTGAACGGCTGCTCATCAAAGTTATTACAATTTCGCCTTTTTCTCCAAAAACCAAAGGTCTCGCAGACAAACTGAAAGAGCTCACCGGCGTCAAGACCAAGGCTGAAAGTTCCGGCTCAACAATCGGTCCGCCAGCCGCAGCAGAATAAGCTGTGGAACCAGTCGGAGTTGAAACAATTATTCCGTTCGTTTTAAAAGGCCCTAAAAGAGCGTGATTGTAAGCCACATTTAAATTTACAAGATGAGAAGACGGACAGCTTGAAATAACGCAGTCATTCATTCCGCAGCATCTGAAAACGGTTTTTCCATTTCTCAAAACTTCACATTGAACGAGAGAGCGGCTGCTTATGTAGCATTTTTCCTTTAAGAAAAGTTCCAGTTCTTTTTTCCAATTGTCTTTTGGAACTGCGGCAATAAAACCAAACTCTCCCAAATTTATCGGAAAAACAGGAATTCCCAAAGGCGCGCATCCACGGCAGGCAAACAAAACAGTTCCGTCGCCTCCCAAAGTTACAACAAAATCATAGCCTGAAAAATCAATGTCAAGAATTTTTGAGCGGACTTCTTTTCCGTCGTATAAAAAAAGCGAATTTTCAATGTTTTCTTTTTTCAAAAATGCTGAAATTTCATTTCCCAAAAGTCCGGCATTTTCTTTAAAAGAATTAGCTATGATAAGACATTTTTTCATGGCAAAGAAGATAAAACCTTTACAATCTGAGCCGCATCTTTTTGACCCAGCCGAGGATACAACGGAAACAATGCGCAGCGCAACAAAAGTGAATTCGCACAGATGCATTCAGAAGAAAGTTCTTCCTGCCTGAGAGCAATTACAGAATTTTCAAAAGCCTGGCGAATTTCAATATTTTTTTTCTGCGCATAAGATTTCACATCTTTAAATCCAGAATTTAAAACTAAAGGAAATGAATAAATTGTAGAGCCATCTTCCGCCGCACGCACAAAAGTTTTATGCCGGCCAGACATCACAGCCCTTGAAAACAAAGCAAACAGCTCGCGTCTCGTTTTTTCATTCCGTGAAAATTCTTTTAACTCAACAAGCGCCAAAGCCGCATTCATGTCAGGCAAAATATCTGTAGAAGGAGCTTCGTCCGTAATGTGCTTTAAAACTGTCCACTCACGGCGATTTGGAGCTATAAGCAACGCGCCACCGCCAGAAGTTACAATGTCCCGGTCTTCCATTCCAAGAATAGCGTAAAGACCATACATTCCGGCTTTTTTTCCTACAGCGGCTTTTTGTTCTTCGCCTTCTTTTTTTTCAGTTTGTTCTTCAGCAGGATAAGTTGCAAAAACCGATTGCGAAATATCTTCAACGATAGGAATTCCAAGTTCCAAAAATGATTTGATTTCAGGAAGGATTCCCATTGTTTCATTTAAAATCAAAAGCCGACCGCCATTTTTTATGCACTTTTCAACAGATTCAATTGTTACAAGTCCGGTTTCTTCGCAAACGTCAGCAGGAAGAACTTTATATCCTAATTTTTCCGCAGTAAGCAGCTGATAAGACGGAGCAAGCGCGCTTACAATAATTCCGCTTTCTTTTGGCAAATCCAAGGCTTTAAAAATGTATTCCAATGCAATCGCCGGACTTCTCAAAGCAACTGCGCCGTCAAATCCAATCAGTTCTTTTGCAGTCTGAACAAGCCTTGTGTTCATTTCGCCAGGTCCGATTTTTTCATCAACCATGCAAGTAAGAACAGCTTCCATTTCTTTGCGGCGGATTGTAGAACTATAAGTATGAATCATTTTAAATTCCTTAAAACAAAATATTCACAGAAACAATAATTCCATTTCCGCATAAAAATATAACAAACGGACAAAAGAGAAGATGTTCTGAGAAAACAAGCATGAACAGAAATCAGACAGCTTCCGGCTCAAGAATTTTCTGAAGTTCCTTTGCGCTGAACAATCTGCGTGTATCAAGAATAATAAGATAATTATTTTCCTGACGAACTACACCGTGAATATATTCAGTGCCAATTCCGCTGAGCATCTGTGGCGGCGGCTTGATTTCATCACCTTGAACAGGAACAACACGCGCAATTCTATCTATAATAATTCCGATTTTATTTCCTTCAATATCAAGAATAATAAATCCGCCTTCATCCTCGCCGATTTCGTCATCTGAAGCCTTCGCCATTTTCTTGATATAAAATCTTTTATGCAGATTTATTATGGGAATGACTTCTCCGCGCAAATTTATAATACCTTCAACATAAAAAGGAGCATTCGGAATAGGACGCACATTTTGAATCTTAACGATTTCCTTGACATCCATAATGTCCACACCATAAAGCTCATCTCCAAGCTGAAAAGTTACAAGCTGCAACAATGTATCTTCATCTGCCATAGATTTCTCCCATGAATCCATAAAGATTTTAAAGCTAATGCTTCTATTATTTTAATTCATAAAACAATTCTAGTCTACCACAAATAAAGACAAAACGTCTACTTTTGAAATTCCGGCATTTTTCAAAATCTCACAGCAACTTTCGACAGTAACGCCTGTTGTCAAAACATCGTCAATCAAAAGCACTTGTTCTGGCAAAGAATTTTCAGAGCAAAGACGCTTTAAAAGTTTTGATTCTGTATAAATTTTTCCTTTTGAAGACAAGCGTTTTTTTCTGTCCAGTTTTTTCTGCTGAATTTTTTCCGTGCGCTCCAAAAACTTTAAAACTTTATAGCCAAATTTTACTTTTAAAATTTCAGAAAGCTCTTCAATTTGATCCCAGCCTCTTGATTTTATTTTTCCAGGACGAGGCGGAACAGGAACAATGAAAATATTTTCTGAAATTCTTTTTTTAATCACTGAATTGCAAATTTCAGCAAAGAAAAGCGAAAGGCTTCTTTGGTTCTGCATTTTCCATTCGAACAAAAGAGTTTTTGCCCAAAGCCTGTATGGAAAAACAGGAACAACTTTGTCTGAATTTTTCAGAATGCGCTCTTCACGGCAAGACATGCAGATTTCATCTTCGCTGATTAAAGATTTTCCGCAGATACGGCATTTTTCGCAATGAGAATTTTCCGCTTCATCATAAAGTTTTTTCGAACACGAAATGCAAATTTTTCCATTGAAAGTGGAATTTCCGCAGACGCAGCATTTTCCATTTCCAAACATGAAATTCAAAGCAAGCATCGCAAAACGCTTAAAATCATAAATTGTAAATTTTCTAAAAGTCATCAATATATGATTACCCGGAAAATAAAAAAAATGCAGTTTTCGCAAAAAAAATTTATTTTTCAGCCAGACTTTTTTTCCATCGTAAAATATTTTGCAACGCCGCCATTGGAGTCATGTTGTCAATGTCGCAAGAAAGAATTTCGTCAAGAACAAGCTCTTCTTCGGAAAACAACGAGCCTGAAAAAATTTCAACTTTTGTTTTTGAAACTTCTTCTGTTTCAGTTTCGGGAATTATAACGGACGCATCGCCTTGAATTTTTTCCAAGATTTTTCCTGCGCGCTCAATGACGGATTTTGGAATTCCTGCAAGCCGGGCAACATGAATTCCGTAGCTGTTTTCACTTGAGCCTTCAACAACTTTTCTAAGGAAAACAATATCGCTGCCGTTTTCCGCAACAGCCATGCAAAGCCGCTTCAAAGACTTATGCTCAAGCCTTGTAAGCTCATGATAATGCGTTGCAAAAAAAGTCTTGCACTTCAATGTATTTAAAAGATATTCGCTTACAGCCCAGGCAATTGAAAGCCCATCTTCCGTGCTAGTTCCCCGACCAACTTCGTCCATTATAACAAGAGAATTTTTTGTTGCGGAACGAAGTATTCTTGCAGTTTCCGTCATTTCAACAAGAAAAGTTGATTCTCCGCGCGCAAGATTATCGCTGGCTCCAACACGGCAAAAGATTCTGTCAACAATTCCTATCTTCGCTTCATCAGCCGGAACAAAACTTCCAGTCTGGGCAAGAAGCGCAATCAGAGCATTCTGACGCAAAAATGTGCTTTTTCCCGCCATGTTCGGACCTGTAATCAAAGCAAACGACGCGGAATTTTCAGGCTCAGAGCCGCAAAGAGAAACATCATTCGGAACAAATTCACCGGCAGGAAGATGACGCTCAACAACAGGATGCCTTCCGTTTTTTACAGAAAATTCCAAGCTGTCTGACAAAATGTGCGGACGGTTCCAATTATAAAGAATTGCCGATTCCGCGAAAGAACAGACAACATCCACGTAAGCGATTTTTTTTGCAGCCTGCTGAAGATACGGAATATATTTTTTCAATTCATTTCTAACTTCAATAAAAAGATTGTGTTCAAGCTCAAGAATTTTTGCGCCGGATTCGTTTAACGAATTTTCAAGCTCCTGAAGTTTTTCAGTTGTATAACGTTCGGCATTTAAAAGCGTTCTGCGCATAATAAAATGCGGCGGAATTTTGTCAAGCTTGCCTTTTGTAACTTCTATAAAATATCCAAGGTTGCCAGTGCTTTTTATTTTTAAATTTTGAATTCCAGTTTTTTCTTTTTCTGATTCAATGTATTCTTCAAGAATTCCGTTAAAATCATTTCGCACTTTTTTCCAGTAATCAAGTTCTTCCGACCAGCCGTCTTTTATAATCCGTCCTTCCGTAAAAACTGTTGCAGGATCTTCCGCAATTGAATTTTCTATTAAGTCAATAATTTTTTGCGCGGAATCTTTTTCAGGCATAGAAAAATCGTAGCGTTCCAAAATCGCCTGCGACTTAAGCCAAAATTTTAGACTTGCTTTTAAAGCCTGCAAATCTTTTGCATGAGCCCTGTCCATCGCAATTCTTCCAGCCAGCCGCTCAACGTCAAGAATTCCGTCAAGATTTTCACGCACACAATGAAGCAAATTTCTGTCTTTTACAAAAAGCTCAACGTGGTTCTGTCTTGAATTTATTTCGTTTTCATTTGTAAGCGGAAAAGAAAGCCAGGAGCGCAAAAGGCGGCTTCCCATTGCAGTTTTTGTATTGCTCACAGATTCGAGCAAAGTATAGCTAGAAGTTCCGTCGCGCAAATTAAAAGTGATTTCAAGATTTCGGCGCGAAGAATCATCAATTATCACAAACTGCGAATCCTGATAAACTGAAATTCCTGAAATATGCGAAACAGGCGCATTCGTAGTTTTTTCTATATAATCAAGAAGAAATCCCGCTGGAGGAACTTCTGGACTTTCTTTTGTAAGTGAAAATGAATTTAAATTCGCAACTTTAAATTGTTTTACAAGATGCTCATAATTTTTTTCAGCATTGAAGTGCCAGTCCGGATACCAGGAAACAGACGCAACCGAAATTGTTTCAAGAATAGTTTGAATTTCTTTGTTGCTTTTTAAACTTTCTGGAAGAATTATTTCTTTTGGGCTGCACCTTCCAAGCTCTTTGGAAACATTTTCTGCAAATTTAGATTCGGGAAATTTCGTAGCCCGAAATTCTCCAGTCGTTACATCAATGTAAGCAAGTCCTGCAAATCCGCCGGAAATAAAAATGGAAGCAAGAAAATTATTTGAGCCGCCGTCAAGATATTCGCTTTCAACGGCAGTTCCCGGCGTTACAACTTCAACAACCTTGCGCTCTGTAAGTCCGCGTTTTGCAACTTCGCCAACCTGCTCTGCAACCGCAACTTTTTTTCCCATCCGAAGAAGCCGTGCGATATAACCTTTTGCAGAATGATACGGAATGCCGCACATGGGATTGTCGCCTTTATGCGTCAATGTAAGATTTAAAAGCCGCGAAACTTCAACAGCATCTTCATTAAACATTTCATAAAAATCCCCTAGCCTGAAAAACAAAACATCATTCGGGTGCTGTTTTTTTATTCCAAGATACTGAGTGATAACCGGGGTTTCTTCTGCCATTTTTTGCTCCAAATTTCAGACCATTGCCTGAATGAAAATTCAAAGGCAGGTTTCCATTTTTATAAAATCACATAAGTCCAAGCTGCGAAATAACTTGATCTGTAATATCAACAGAAGAACTGTACCACAAAATTGCGTTTGATTCCTGAAGATTTAAAATCATACTGTAGCCGCCAGTTTCCGCAACGCGCGCAAGTGTGTCATAAAGTTTTTTGTAGAAGCTGTTGTTTTCCTGAAGCGATTTTTTTAAGGACTCAAGCTCAGTGTTTTTTGCATTTGTATATTCATTTATAAAATCTGATTTCTTTGTAATCTGCGCTTCAATTTTCATAGCTTCCGTGTCATTGCCTTTGCGCTCAAATTCTATTTTCTGATCATTCAAACGCTGAAGCTCTGCAACAAGCCGGTCGATTTCTCTTTTAAATTCTTCTTTTTTATTTTCGTAATTTCTTACAGGAGCTGAATTTCTAAAATATGCCTGATACACTTTTGAAGTATCTACAACAGCGAATTTTGTAATCTGCTGCGCGAACGAAAATGCCGCTGAAAAAATTCCAAGCAAAGCAAAAACAGCAATTTTTTTTGTAAAAAAAACTTTCATAAAAACTCCAATTAATTTTAAATTTCAAGCGTAAAAAACTAGCGGTTTGTCATGCTGAATGAAAGAACAAAATTCCAGTTCTTTCTCCAATTGTAATCTCCGTCTCCGTCCTGATCCGTGAACACAGGAGAACCATCTTTGATTTTAAATGTGTTTGCAAACAAAAGGCGCAAAGGAAACTGCTGAATAGAAAATCTAAAGCTCGGACCAAAACTAAAGTACCAGTCTTCTTCTTTTAAATTAAAGAACTGATAAGGCTCATCTGTAATTGCAACTGCATCGCCCCAAAGGTCAAGCGAGAAAATTCCCGGAATCACAGGCATTCTAAGTTCAAGCGAGTTGCACCACAAAGCTTTTCCGCGGCCTTTGTCTGAATTGTAAATTGTCCAGCCGCGTCCATTGAACATTCCGTCTATATAAAGCTGGTTGTTCTTTTTTATTGTTGAATCCAAAGCCGAGAACTGGAACGAAAGCCCAGAATATCCCATAAGAACAAGCTTCAATGCCCAGCTGTCTGTTATCGGTTTATTTACAAGAGTAAAATATTTTTCAGCTTTTGTGTCTGTGCGCAAATAGAATTCAGTTTCTCCCCAGTCAGGCGCAAAAGGCAAAAATCCTTCGTGCATAAGTCCGTACCAAGAAAGACGCTGGCTTGCAAACCATCCGCTTGAAGGATCCCAGGAAATATTTCTTCCGTCCATAGAAAATGAAGTCCAGATAGAATTGCGCGGTTCCCAGTTATCCGAATACTGGCTTATTGAAGTATCATAAGGAATCCAAAGCGAATCATCGTAAAGATTGTTAATAAGGCTGCTCGTAACGCCGCCAGAAAGTGTAAGAATTGCAAAGTTCGGAGTCCAGCGATGTCCTAAAGAAAGTCCAAGGCTAAACTGATTCTGCTCATACTGCATATAATAGTAATCATTGTCAATATCGCCGCTCGGAAGAATTTTGTCTCTTAAAGCATAATTGTTTGAATGAGAATAGCTAAGCGAAACATTTGTGCTTATAGGTTTGTTGAAAAGCCAGCTCTGACCGTAGCTCAAAGAAACTGACTGCTCGTTTGTGGAAAGCGTTGTTCCAACAGAAGCAAGTTTTCCTTCGCCAAAAATATTTGAATCCTGAATTCTTGCAGTAAGCGCAATCGGAATTTCTCCAGGGTCTGAAACTCCGCTGAATGTAAATCCAAAGTCAAGCGAAGTCGTGCTCTGCTCTTCCACAGTGAAAACAATATCAACAAGATTTTCTTCTGAGCCTTGAAGAACTTCCGGGGAAACCGCAGAAAAATACTGAAGATTGTAAAGGTTTCTCATTCCGTTTGAAATTTTTGCATTTGAAAAAATATCGCCTTCTTCAATTGGAATTTCACGGCGGATAACAAAATCCTTTGTTTTTTCATTTCCTTTTATAATGATATTTTCAATGTGGCTCCGCGGATTTTCCTGAATTCTGATTGTATATGAAATAACTTTGGATTCCGCATCTTTGTTTATGTCAGTTGCAAATCTGTTTGAAGTGTAGCCATTTTCATAATACAAGTTCTGAATATTCATTCTTGTTTCTTGAAATTTTGTTTCGTTGTAAACCGCGCCAGTTTTCAGGGTAACGAGATTTTCAAGTTCTTCAGTTGTAAAAACATGGTTTCCGTCAAAAGTAATTCCGCCGAAGTTGTACTGAATTCCTTCCTGAATCTCAAAAGTTATTTCAATTTCCTCGCGGTTCTTTTGTTCATTGTATGAAGTTTTTTGATCAATATTTACAACTTTCGCATCTGCATATCCGCGGTTCTGATAATAAGCAACAATCGCCCTTGAATCCGCAGACAAAGACGATTCCTGAAATGACCCTTTCTTAAAAAGTCCGGCTTCCTTTAATGAAATTTTTCCTTTAAGAGTTTTTGAGGAAACAACTTGATTTCCGGCAAAGCCAATGCTTTTTACAACAGTCTGACGGCCTTCCTTGATTTTAAAAGTAACATAAGCTCCGTCATCGCGCATTTCAAAAGAAGATTCTACAGAAATTTTTGTATAGCCTTTTTCAATATAATAATTCCTGATGGCTCTTTCGTCTTCAAGAACTTTGCTTTCTACAAAAATGTCTTTTGCCTTTAAGGAAATTTTTGACTTTAAATCAGCATCATGAATATATCTGTTTCCATCAAAATTTAATTTTATAACGACAGGACGCTCAACAACACTCAATATAAGATTTACGGTTTTGCCGTTGTCGGTATTTTTTGCAGCTTTGATTTCAACATCGTCAAAATATTCAAGGGAAAAAACTCTGTCATAAAGCTCGCTGATTAAATCATCAGAAAACGGCTTGCTTATAAAACTGCTTGTAACGCCGTCCAAGTCGCTTTGCTTTACATTTTTCAAATTGTCAAAAACTATATTTTTTATAGGCTTTCCGTAAAACCAATCTTCCGAATCTGTCTGAGAAAAAACAGGAGCAGCAGAAAAAATAGCCGCAACACAAAAAACAGCAAACACAAAAAAAGTGTTCTTAACGCGCATAAAATAAAATCCTCTATATCGTTAGAATGATACACGCCATGACAGTGTAATAGAAGTTGCCTGTGTCCACGATTGCTGGAGTTCACCCAAGTCAGGAGCAAAATTCCATCTTATGTTGGCAAAAGGCGCTTCAAATTCCAAACCGATTTCCGGCTGAAAAACAAGACCGCTGCCCGAAGTTCCGCCAGAATCAACTTTAGTCTTGTCATAAGTCCAATGCAGCAAAGCATCAGCATAAATGTCATCGCCGAAGTATTTACCAATATAAACAGTCGAATTGTCAAATAAGTTACCAATTATAGAATTATTATCAGAAGCTCTGTTCATATTGAGTCCCTGCATAATTGAATTCTGCAGGATAGTGGTTCTGACAGAAAATATATCAAAATTACTCAAATCACGCAATGCACTTTCAATTTTTCTAAGAAGCGTAACTTGAACTCCATAGTCGCCTGCAGCAACAAGAAAGTTTCCGACAGAAGACGCATCGCCTGAAGCAATCTGCCCCAAAATTTCCATAATTTCATTTTCTGACTTCGCAGGACTGGAAGAAAGAACCGCATTGAATCTTGAAATATTCTGCGAAATTGCGGAAAGCGTAATTGTAACAGGATCGCCGTTTGTATCGTGCTCACGAGTTTCCGCGCGGACAGTTATAACAGGATCAAATTTATTCTGGGTTTCATCCAAAATCAGCTGACCTTGCTTAAGATAAAAGTTCCGGCTTAAATACGAAACTTCTCCTCCGCGCAAAACAATGTCGCCTTTTATTCCCCAAAGTCCAGTCGCTGTATCAGCGTTTACAGAAATCGGAGTTGACGGAGCAACAAGACTTCTAACCAGCGGATTTATCGCAATCTGAACTTTTTTTCCAATCATCAAATCCAAGTTTATTGAAAAGTCAATGTCGTTTGACGCGGCGGGCTTTTTCTTTTGAGTAAAATCAGAGGCGTTCATGGAAACTGAAAGTTCAGCATTCCGCAAGCCGACAGAACCATTCAAACTTACAGAACGATCTTCCATGACAAGAGAAGCGTCAACAGAAGTGTAGCCTTTTATTCTAAAGTATGAAACTTTTGAGTCGATTGGAATATCCTCGTCTTCCAAAGTCGCAAGGTTCAGCTCAAGAGTTCCAAGCGACAATCTGTCCAAGGAAACGACCGCATTCGCCGCAAGAATTCCGTCTTTGATTTTAAAGTTTGTTTCTGGAATTGAAATTTCTTCCTGCGAAAAATCA
The DNA here is from genome assembly GCF_934725225.1 of uncultured Treponema sp. Lineage (NCBI taxonomy): Bacteria > Pseudomonadati > Spirochaetota > Spirochaetia > Treponematales > Treponemataceae > Treponema > uncultured Treponema sp. The sequence continues at coordinate 65,092 of NZ_CAKVAM010000002.1, read as the reverse complement.
ACATTCATTTCGGCAGTTGTAAAATGCTCTGGAACAAACTGCGGAAGATTAAAGTCAACATCAGAAACAACAAATCGTCCGTCTAGATCAGGATCTGTGATGACTCCAGACAAATTTAAATTTCCTTCAACAATCGCAGAATAAATAGAAAAAAGTTTTGAATTAAAAATGCGGGCGCATCTTGAAACGTCCCAGAAAATATTTTCAAAATCAAGATCAACAATTTGTTTTTTTATGTTTCCGTTCAAATCAAAATGAAGCGGCTTGTCTTTGCCAACAGAAAAACTGATTTTTCCATCATCAAGAATTTCTCCAAACGCGCCGAGATTTTCGTCAGTAACAATATCGAATCTTCCCGGAGAACGGATTACAGAAAATTTAAACGGAACAAAATCTGTAACAAGCTCGCTTTCAACTGAAGCAAAAATTGTTTCAACTGAATAGGCTTCCGGGAAAAAGCCTTCTGGATTTTCAGAAAGATTTGAAAGCGCAAGTTCGATTCCCGTTTCAATTCTCTTTTCTCCAGCATGAGCCTTGGCTTTTAATGAAGCAGTTCCAGAAAAAGTTTCAAAGTCAATATTTGAAGAAACTGAATCTATCTGAAAATTTTTCCATGAAATGTCCGCGCTTGAAATTGTAAAAATATTTTCTATTAAAGAAGCTTCTGCCGATGCCGTCAAATTCGAACCGCCAAGCAGAACAGAAGAATCTATTAATTTTGCAGACAAATACGGATTTTCAAAAGTTCCGCTTGCAGACAGTTCCGCATTTAAAACATTATTTTCATTTTGCCTTAAAAGAAAACGGCTAAAAGGAAACGACTCGACTTTTGCTCCGGCTGAAAAATAAAAGTTGCGTTTTAAATTATCTATTGAAAAAATTTCTCTCGTAGGATTTGTAAGCTCAGCTTGAAAAGAAATTTTTTCAGAACTTTTTGAATCTTTCAGCTGAACAGACAAAGTTGAGCTGTCAAAAATTTTTTCATTTATATTCCAAAAAGCATAGCCCTCGCCTTCCAGCTGCGCAAAAGAATCTTTGTAAACAACGCTAGAAGCAAGAAAGCTTTTTTCATTCACCTCGCCTTTTATAGCAAGTTCCGGATTCAAACGGAATTTTCCAGAAAGTTCAGAAGCGGAAAAATTTTCAATAAAAAAGTTCCAGTCATCTTTTGACAAAACTGAAAAATTAGAATCCAAAGAAAATGCAACCGTAAAATCTTTTACGGAAACAGGCAAATCCTTAAAACGCAAAGAGCCGTCGATAAAATTTTTAAAGTCAACAGCAACATCAAGTCCGTAATCGCCTGAAATATTCAGCCAGTCTCCAAAAACAAAAAGTCCATTAAACGCATAAGGAATCGAGTTAAAACTAAAGTCTGAAGAAAATGTCATCTGGTGTTTTGGAAATTCCACATCAAGTCCGCCGGATGCACTCAATGAATTTTTTCCATAAATCAAATCAGCTTTGCTTACTTGAACAGAAGTTCCAGTTTTTCCGCCTGTGCCATCAACAGACAAAAGCAAAACTTCTTTATCTTTTTTTGTGTTGGCAAAAATTGCAAGCGGAGAATTGTAATTGTAATCTTTAAAATCTGTGGCAAAGTAAGCTTCAACGTTTGAAATATAAGGCTCGGAAATTTCAACAACTTTGTTTAAAACATTCTTTCCATTTTTTTCTGTAAAAAAAGCTCCAGTCTTAACGCCTGTTTCAACAAAGAAATTTTTTAATTCAGCAGAAGCCTGCAAGTACATATTTTTTCCAAGCTGAAGACTTCCACTCGCATTTATAGTTCCTGGCTCACCGTATTCAAGATGCGAATAATCGCTAGCTTCAAATGCAAGCTCAATAGACGTTCCAAGCGACGAATATCCTTGAAAAGCCGTGAAGCAACTGTAATCTCCAAAATACAATTGCGGAATAAAAAAATCAAAGCCCTTGTCTTTTCGCGGCTCAAAAAAAATCTCACCAGAAATTTTATTTCCATTAGAAAAAGCATAATGTTCAAGATTCAAATATCCAGAAGGTTGAAGCTTTGGAATATAAAAAGAACCTTCAAAAGTTCCTTGCACAATTCCGCCGGACGCAGAAATTTTTTTTACATTTATATCAGTGTTATTTCCTGAAGCTTCAACATTTAAAGTCTGCGTATCTTTTGAAAAACGCCTGGGCAATGAAAAAAAAGTTTTTGATTTCCAATTATATTTTAGCGAATTTAAATCAAATGAAAATTCTGAATCAGTTGAAAAAATAGTTCCCTTAAAAAAATTCACAACAGGATGAAGTTTTTGAGTTCTAACAACTTTAAGCGGATCAAAAGAATTCGACTTTAACTTTGCTAAAATTTTTTTTGAACTAACATCAAAGGAAAGCATCGCGGAAAAAGGAAAAACTTCACGCACAGAAAATATTTCAATCTTGGGACTTTTATAAGCCGCAAGCAATTCAAATTTCCGAAGCGAAACGTCAGCCTTAGAATAATTGTCAAGTTTTACAGTGCAGGAACTTCCAGAAATAGAATTTAAAATCCTTCCGTTCAAAGCAAAAGCCGCGCCAAAACTTTTTTCACCAGAATAAAACAAAAAGTTTCCTTCGGATTTTAACCAAGCGTCAATAGAATTTTCATTTTTTCCAAAATAAAAATTTTTTAATACCAAAGAAAAACTTTTATTTTCCGCAGTAAAATTTAATTTAAAATTTTTTACCTGAACATCAAAAGGAAGAATGAAGGCAATTTTTTTTACCAAGGATTCAATTTTTTCAAAAGAATTTTCAGCTGAACCATTTTCTTGCGAAACAGTTTTTGCAGAATTTTTTTTACTGATAATATTTACAGAAGCGTCTTTTACCAAAAGTTTTTCAAAATCATTTTCAAAATCACCTTTTAAGATTTTTGGCAAACTGAAATGAACATAAATTTTATTTACAAAAATAATTTGCTGTCCGCTTTTTGAATCCAAAACCTCTATACCTTTTATGCAGATTTTTGATAAAATGGACGGCGACAAAGATTTGTATGAAATTTTCATGCCAGTATTTTTTTCAAGCTCCAGCACAACTTTTTTCTCATAGCTTCTGATTGCTCCGTCAACTTTGCTATAAACAGGTTTCATCGCAGCAACAAAAGACGCAGCTATCAAGAGAAAAATAAAAATGCCAATGCTTGTCTTTAACACTTTGGATTTCATAAAAAATCTCGCTTATATTTTAACAGAAAACATTATTTGAGGAAATGCCCGAATTTAGGCAACGGAGCTGTTTAACATGGTCTTAGAAAATTTTATTGTATTCGAAGGAATTGACGGAGCAGGAACAACAACTCAACTTGAAATTTTAAAATCAAAAGCACCGGATTTTTTATTTACAGCAGAACCAACATCTTCAGAAACTGGAAAATTTCTTCGGAAAATGCTCAAGGGTGAAATTCAAGTTACAAACGAAACAGCCGCCTATATTTTTGCCGCAGATAGAAATGAACATATAAATGGAAACTATATAATAGAAGAAAACAAACTAATTACAGGAATAAAATCCGCCTGCGGAAAAGGAAAAATCGTTGTGAGCGACCGCTATCTATTTTCAAGCCTAGCATACCAAAGCATAGATTGCTCGCCAGAAATTCCACGGACACTGAATAAATTTTTTCCATTGCCGCGCCTTCTATTCTTTTTTGACATCGACCCAGAAATTTCACTAAAAAGAATTTCATCAAGAGGACAAAGAGAAATTTATGAAAAAATAGATTTCCTAAAAAAGACAAAAGAAGAATACGCAAAAGTTCTTGCGGAATACAACGGAACAGAAATCGGCAAAGGAATGAAAATAGTCCGCATAGACGCAACACTTGACAAGGAAAAAATCAGCCAGCAAATTGAAAAAGAAATAAATTCAATTTACAAAATATTCTAAAAACAACAGGAATTTTCTCCGATATTCAAAAGGTGGAAAAGTCTTTTTTTAAAGCAACCAGAATTTTATTTTTGCTTCTCATCGCGCTTCTTTTTTCAGCAGAAAAATCAGACGCTTATATGGTTAAATATAAAGAAGATTTTTACAAGCTTTACCACGTTCATTATCAGCAGCAACCAGATGACTGCATCGAAAATATTTACTGGCTGGAAAAAGCAGTTAAAGCAGATTTTTGCAATCCGCTGTACGCATACACAAAAATTGAAAATGAGCTTCAATGGGAAAAATACCGTTATCTTTTTCAGATGCACTTGAATTTAAAATTAATAGAACAGCACTTGCGGCTTGGACGAATTTACGATAAAAACGCCGCGTATTTTTACGATGCTCCTTGGAAAGATGAATATTTGCGCAATCTTGAAAAAGCAAAAACTTGCTATGAAGCAGGATACATTTACTGGCAGGAAGCTTCTCTTTGGGCTGAAAAAGCAAACGTTGGGAAATTCAAATTCTTATTTTTAACAGGACTTCAAAACTGGGAAGATGAACGTGAACGTATAAATTCAGGCTCTTTAGATTACAAAAAAACTTTAGACAGGGAACTAAAAAGACTTAACAAAGTTATAGACGATTTAAAATCAATGGAAATGAAAAGCTACTAACTTTTTAAATACCAATTCACTATCCATTTTAAATCTGATATACTTTGCAAAATGTCCTTAAACTGCAATGAAATAAATTTAATATTGAGCGAACTCAACCTTGAAGGCTCTTTTATACAAGAAATAATCCAACCGGGTTACGACACAGTTTCATTTAAAATTGTCGGAAAAGCAGAACCTTTCAATATTGTAATTTGCACATCGCCGCAGTCATGCAGAATAAACAAAACGAATTCAAAATCTCCAAAAAATGAAAAGCCTTTAAGATTCAATGAGTTTTTAAAATCGCACGTTCAAGGAATGAGAATCAACTCATGCAAACAGCTAGGACTTGACAGAATCGTAAAATTCGATGTTTCAACTTGGAAAGACAGACTTTTTATTTATGCCCGGCTTTGGTCAAATGCGACAAATATTATCGTAACAGATGAAAATGGAAAAATTCTTGACTGCTTGTACCGCAGGCCAGCAAAATGCGAAATCACAGGCGGATATTTTGCTCCGCAAGAAAAAATTCCAACTGAAGAAGAAAAAGAACTTTCACTTCAAAAATTTCCTATAAGAACATTTGACGATAATGATTTTTTTAAAGGCAAAGAAAATCTTTCGTTCAATGAAAAAATCAATCTATATTACACAGAATGCGCTGGAAAACTTTCAAGAGAAAATCTCCTTATTCAAGCTGAAAAATGGTACAATGTAAAAAGAAGCAAAATGGAAAATGCGCTTCAGCATCTTATAGAAAAGAAATCAGAATTTGAAAATGCAGAAAAACTAAAACACATAGGAGACTTAATTCTTTCGTTCGCAAGTCAAATAAAAGGCTCTTACTTGGATTGCACGGACTACAACACAGGCGAACAAATTCACATAAGACTGAACGAAAAACTAAGTCCGCAGGAAAATGCCGCGTCTTACTATGAGCAATATAAAAAAGCCGTATCTGGAACAGAGTCTCTTGAGCATGACATTGAGCTTGCAAAAAAAGCAATCGTTTCGCTAGACGAAGAATACAACCGGATAATTTCAGAAAAAAATACTTTAAAAATAGAACAGCTTCTTAGGCACGACACAAAACCCAAACAGCAGATTCAAAAAAAGCATCCGGGACTTCATTATGAAATTGATGGCTGGACAATAATTGTTGGAAGAAATTCTTTTGAAAATGACGAGCTTTTAAGGCACACTGTAAAAGGCCAAGATATGTGGCTTCACACAAGAGATTACGCCGGCGGATATGTTTTTATAAAAGCGCAAAAAAATAAAACCATTCCTCTTGAAATTCTTCTTTACGCAGGAAACCTTGCAGTCTATCATTCAAAAGCAAGAAAAAATAAACAGGCAGACCTATACTATACTCAGGTAAAGTTCTTGCGCCGGGCAAAAAACGGACCAAAAGGGCTTGTTATTCCGACGCAGGAAAAAAACTTGTTTATAAAAATCGATGATGAAAAATTAAAACGCCTTGATGAAATTGAAAAGGCAAGCGCAATTCTATAGAATAGAAAACCGAGGAATCAAATGACAATATCTAAAATTCTTGAACAAAAAAAGACGCTTCTATCATTTGAAGTTTTTCCGCCAAAGCAGCAGGCAAATTTTGAAAATACAGTTAACGCGGCAAAGGAGCTTTGCAATCTGAATCCTGATTTTATAAGCGTAACTTATGGAGCCGGAGGAACAACCAGAGAAAACACAGTTGAAATAGCCTCCAAGATTTTATCATTTGGAACACCAGCACTTGCGCACCTTACTTGCGTTGGAAATACAATTGACGAAGCTAAAAATATAATTTCTCAAATGAAGAAAAATGGAATTGAAAATGTCCTTGCATTGCGCGGAGATATTCCGCAGGGAATGACAAATCCGCTGACCAAAGAACTTGAGCACGCAAATGTTCTTGCAAAGATTTTAAAGGACGAAGGCTTTTGCGTTGGAGGAGCTTGCTATCCAGAAGGACACCCGGAAAGCCATAACAGGCAAGAAGATATAGACAACCTAAAATATAAAATAGATGCAGGCGTTGACTTTCTTACAACACAAATGTTTTTTGACAACAATATGCTCTACAGCTATCTCTACCAAATCCAGTCAAAAGGAATTCATGTTCCAGTTTTTGCAGGAATTATGCCGATTACAAACAGCAATCAAGTTTCAAAAATGGTAAAACTTTCATCTGCGTATATTCCGGCAAAACTCCTTTCAATTTGCGACCGCTTTTCTGAAAATCCAGAGGCAATGCGCCAGGCAGGAATCGCTTACGCAACAGACCAGATTATAGACCTTATTTCAAACGGAGTAAGAGGCATTCATATTTACACAATGAACAAGCCTTCTGTTGCCCAAGAAATTTACAAAAACGTTGATAAAATTATTTCCGCAATGAACAGCTAGCAAAAGGAGTTTGTCTTGAGCGAATTTAAAAATTTTCTATTTAATAAAATACAAAAACGCGAGCCTGTTTTCTTTGACGGCGGAATGGGAACAATGATTCAAAAAATTTCAGGGCTTTCCTACTCCATTCCAGAAGATTTGAATTTTTACAATTCAGAAGCAATAAAGGAAATTCACAAAAAATATATACTTGCCGGAAGCAACATTTGCACCACAAACACTTTCGGAGCAAATCCTATCAAACTTGAAAACGCTTCTCATTCAGCGCAAGAATTTATTGAAAAAGGAATTGCTCTAGTAAAAGAAGCAATCGCTGAATGCAAAAAACAAAACGAAAACATAATTTGCTTTACCGCATGGGATTCAGGCCAGATTGGAAAACTTCTTGAGCCAAACGGACCTCTTACATTTGACGAAGCATACAACTCATACAAGGCAGCTGCAATTGCCGCAGAAAAATCAGGCGCGGATCTTGCAATAATCGAAACGATGAGCGACCTTTATGAAGTAAAAGCCGCAGTCCTTGCAATCAAAGAAAATACAAGTCTTCCTGTTATAGCAACAATGACGTTTCAGCCTAATTTTAGAACCTTAACAGGCGCGGATGTTCTTACTTGCGTAACTTATCTTGAATCTCTGCACGTTGATGTTCTTGGTTTTAATTGCGGCGGAAGCCTTGAAGAAGACATTGAGCTTGCAAATCAATTCTGCAAATATTCACACATTCCAATTCTTTCCCAGCCAAACGCAGGACTCCCGGAAGTTATAAACGGAAAAGACGTATTCAAGGTAACTCCAGAAGAATTTACAAATGCGCAGGAAAAAATCCTTGAGTCTGGAGTTTCAATTTTTGGAGGCTGCTGCGGAACTACACCAGACCATATAAAAGCAATGGCAGAAAAACTTTCAGAAAAAAAACTGAAAGCAACCAAAGAAAAGTTTCAGTCATTTATCTGTTCCTACAACAAAACTGTTCAGGCAGGCGGAACGGCAGGACCTGTAATTATCGGCGAGCGCATAAATCCAACTGGAAAAAAGAAATGCAAGGAAGCGCTCCAGAACAACGATATGCAGTTCATCATTGACGAAGCAGACAGCCAGATAAATTCAGGTGCGCATATTCTTGATGTAAATGTTGGACTTCCTGGAATAAATGAAAAAGAAATGATGCTTCAAGCTGTAAAGTCAATTCAAAAAATATTCAATACGCCGTTGCAGCTTGACTCAAGCGAAAACGATGTTCTGGAACATGCATTGCGGTATTACAACGGAAAAGCTCTTGTAAACAGCGTCAACGGAAAGCAAGAAGTCATGGACAAAGTTTTTCCGCTAATAAAACATTACGGCGGAGCTGTTGTTGCGCTTTGCATAGATGAAGACGGAATTTCCCCGACTGCGGAAGGAAGAGTAAAAGTCGCTGAAAAAATAATTCAGGAAGCCGCCAAATACGAAATACCTGTAAGAGACATTTTTATTGACACGCTCACACTGACTGTAAGTTCAGAACAAAAGGCATCGCTTGAAACTGTAAAAGCAATCAGAATCTTAAAAGAAAAATTCGGAAAAGAAGGAATTCAGTTTGTTCTTGGAGTTTCCAACATTTCCTTTGGACTTCCAAGAAGAGATATTATAAACTCAAGATTTTTTATGCTTGCACTTGAAGCAGGGCTTAGCGCAGCAATTATAAACCCGGCAAGCGTTCCGATGATGGACACTTACAGAGCTTACAGAGCACTTGGATGCTTTGATGAAAACTGCCTTGACTACATTCAGACTTACACAGGAACCCTTGATCCTACAACTGAAAAAGCACGGCAGAAAATTCTTTCGGATGCAGTTAATGACGGAACAATTTCCATTCAGATAAACGGAACGCCAATCGCCTCTCCTAAAAAGGAAGCTGAAAAAAAAAATTTAACTGAAACAATCGACACAGAAAAAAACGCGGAAGAAAAGGAGCTTATACAGATAATTGAAAAAGGATTCAAGGACAAGGCGGCAGACGCAACAGCCAAGCTTCTTAAAAAAAACGCGCCTGTAAAAATAATCGATAACTGCATAGTTCCAGCCCTTGACAATGTAGGAAAGGACTTTGAAACTGGAAAGAAATTCCTTCCGCAGCTTTTGCTTAGCGCAGAAACCGTGGGAAATTCATTTCTTAAAATAAAAGAAACTCTTGCAGCTTCAGGAAAAGAGCAGGAAGAAAAAGGAACTATAGCAATTGCAACTGTCTTTGGCGACATTCATGATATTGGAAAGAACATCGTCAAAGCAATGCTTGAAAACTATGGATACAAAGTAATCGACTTAGGAAAAAATGTTCCGGCAGAAACAGTTGTAAAAACAGTTATAGAAAACAAAATCCAGCTTGTAGGTTTAAGCGCGCTAATGACTACAACGGTCGCTAATATGGAAGAAACAATAAACCAGCTCCATAAAGCGTTAAAAGAAAATAATTTGGAATGTAAAATTGTAGTAGGAGGCGCAGTTTTAACACCAGATTATGCAAAAAAAATCGGAGCTGACTTCTATGCAAAGGACGCAATGGAAACAGTATCAGCAGCAAAGGAAGTTTTTGGAAAATGAAAGAAGAAAATCTAAAATATAAATTCAAAATTAAAAATGCAAAAAAGCCAAATCAAAAGAAAATCAAAAAAACTCTAGGAAAAACTTTAAAAAGCTTTAATGTTTTGTACGCTTATGCAATGTTCATTTTTCACTGGACAGGCCTTAAATATTTTGCAGTTTTTATTTTAAATGTAATACAAAAATTCTTTATAGTTCAGTATCTTGAAAAATTCCACATAATACACATTCCAGTAAAAAGAGTAGACCACAAGCTGGATTCAAAAATTCCATTCAAGCCGGAATTCGCACAATGCTATCTTGATTTTGTAAACTACTGGATTCGTCCTATGTGCATGACAATGAAACGCTACGGAAGTTTTGAAGGAATCAAGCTCAGCGCGGAATATGTCCGCTATATGATTATGCTTTACAAGGAAGCATATAAAATTTATTCGCATTGCCTTACAACAACAGCGCGACCAAAGCCAACAACAAAAGCGTCAAAAGGCATTCAGTTTTGGGATCCGCATTATCTTTGCGTGCCAAGTCTGCATATTGCAATTGTTGTTCTTACAATCGGATTTTATAAAATGCTTTTTGAACGTGAAGAATTTACAGAACCAGAAAAAGAGCAATGGAACAGCGAGCTTTATACTCATGGAATAGAAATTGCAGAATCAGTTTTGTACATGAAGCAGCATAGCGTAAACTGCATTTTCGCGGCAATATACATGGTAACAAAAACTGCGCCAGAACTTTTAACAGAAGAAATGTCCATTGATTTTATAGACTCGATGTTTAAAGATTCTATTTATGTTGAAAAATCCGACTCAAAAGAAATCACAAACTACATAAAAGAAATGTACAAAAATTTAATTGAAGAAAGCCATAACTTCGATGACTGGACAATTCCGCTTAAAGAGTGGCTAAAAAATTATCAAAGCCAAGCACAAGACTAAAATTAAAAAGCTACTTTGCAGAAATTTTCATAAGCTTTAAGCAGCCTTTTATTTCAACGGACTCTCCAGGCTCAAATGCAAAAATATCTTCAGCATTTGCAGGAAGTCCGTTTACAGTTCCGCTTCCTTCAATTACAAAGCCAAGAACTATATCATGGGGATTTTTTTTGCCGCTGGCATTTTCTATTTTTGAAGAATAAAAACCATCAACATTGATTTCCTCAAGAGAAAAATACGGACAAGAAAAAGCTCCAGGGAAAGGCGCAATTTTTCTTACGCTGCTGTCTTTTATGCAGGCAATTCCTTTTTCCACATGGCACTCTCTTCCGCGACCCCAGTCGTACAATCTGTAAGTAATATCGCTTGACTGCTGAACTTCCAAAAGACGCAAGCCGCCGCAGATTGCATGGACAGTTCCGGCCGGAATATAAATAAAATCTCCTGCCTTAACTTTTTCATAGCGCAGGCAATCCTGCAAAGAATTCGCCTCGATAGCCTTTCTAAGCTCGCTCGCGCTATAAACTCCATTCAGTCCGTAGACAAGTTCTGTATCTTCCTTTGCTGAAAGAACATACCAGCATTCAGTTTTTCCACGGCAATGCTCATAAAGAGCAGCTTTTTCATCATCAGGGTGAACCTGAACGCTCAAAGTCTTGTCGGCTTGAATAACTTTCACCAAAAGAGGATAATCGCCGCCGCACATCTCAAAGAAATCTTTTTGAAATCCATTTTTATGAGTGGAAGCAATCCAGTTTTCATAGCCCCAAATTTTTTCAGACTTTATAGCGTTCAGTTTTTTCATTTAATGCTCCCAAAGTTTTGCAGGATAATATCCGCTTTCAATTTTCTTTGCAATTTCTTGCTTTACAATCTCGCGGTCCTCTGGATAAGTCATTCCAAACCACTTTTCAGAAGAAGTAAAGAATTTTATGCTGCCTTCATGGTTCTTTACAATGTCGCTAGCAGCAACCGGCAATAAAGCTTCCGCCTTAAGCTCACCAATTGAAGAAGCTTTAAAATCATCCCAATATTTATGAAACCGCTCAAAAGCCTTCAAGCTGAATCCAAAGAAATTCATGCTTACCCATTCTTTTCCTGTGAATGGAATTTCCTTGCCGTCGAGCTCGCTTATAATTCCGTCGCCTTTGTAGCTGATTTTTGTATTTTCAACAATCGACTCAAGGTAGCCATCCTTTACAGAACAAACTCCACGGCTAACTGAACCGCTTTTGCTCATGGTATTTCCAAGAATATAGCCAACCATTGCGTGTTCAGGAGAATCAGGACTTATAGACGCAAGATATTTTCCCAAAGTTGCAAATGCCTCTCTGCCGTAATAGTCATCGCTATTTATTACAGCAAAAGGAGCATTTATTTTTTCTTCAGCGCAAAGAACAGCATGAATTGTTCCCCAAGGCTTTTTACGCGCAGAAGATTTTTCTGCTTCGCTAGCAGTCAAAAGAGAATCATGTGTCTGAAAAACATATTCCGCGTCAAAGTTACGGGCAACTCTGTCAAAAAGCCGCTCCCTAAAGTCTTTTTCAATGTCAGGACGGATTACAAATACAACTTTTCCAAAGCCGCTTTTTTTAGCGTCAAAAGTCGCAAAGTCCAAAAGACACTCGCCATGCTGACCTACAGAATCAATCTGCTTAACTCCACCGTAACGGCTTCCCATTCCAGCTGCAAGAACCAACAATACAGGTTTCATTTCTCATTCTCCCGTTAAATTAAATTTTTTAGTTTTTATTTTGTCATTATCGGGCTTGACCCGATAATCTGTTGCAATCATTTAGAGATTGTCGTATTAAGTACGACAATGACATTTATAACTTACATTTCCATGACATTTTGTTTTATAAAAAACTATGCAGTAACAGCTTCTAGCGCAATTTTCATCATGTTTGTAAAAGTAACCTGACGTTCCTCTGCGGAAGTTTCGCCGCCCAGAAGAATATGGTCGCTAACAGTAAGAACAGCCAATGCCTTTCTCTTGAATTTCGCAGCAAGCGTATAAAGCTCCGCGGCTTCCATTTCTACGCCCATGACTCCATATTCTGCCCAAAGCTTCCAGTTTTCCTTTGGATCGTAAAACATATCGCTTGAAACACAAAGCCCCACATTCGGTTTTATGCCGATTTTTTCAGCAGCAGAATAAGCCTTTGTAAGAAGCTCAAAGTCTGCAACAGGAGCAAAATGAAGTCCGTTGAACCTCATTGTATTCAGCCCGGAATCTGAACACGCGCCTTCAGCAAGAATAACATCCCTAAGCGCAATATCTTTTTGCACAGCCCCGCAAGTTCCAACACGCACAGCTTTCTGCACATTATAAAACTGAAAAAGCTCATTTACATAAATAGAAAGCGAAGGCTGCCCCATTCCAGTTCCCTGAACAGAAACTCTTTTTCCATTATAAAGCCCTGTAAATCCATACATTCCGCGGACTTCATTATAGCACTTGGCATCCTGCAAGAAATTTTCAGCAATAAATTTAGCTCTAAGAGGATCACCCGGAAGCAAAACTGCCTCTGCAATGTCTCCTTCTTTTGCATTAATATGTGTACTCATACTTAGAATTATAACATAAATTTTTATAAAACGATACAAAAATCATATAATCGGCAGAACAAAGACTTATTCAGACTGATAATTTACAAGAGTTGTAACGTTAAGACCTTCAAGCTTTTTCTGGTAATTCAAGAAAGGAAGCCCTATAACACCAAAGACATCAGTTGCCTTAGCTCCGCCCTGCTCTATCAAATTCGCAGCAGCCTTTAAAGTTCCGCCGGTTGCAATAAGGTCGTCAACCAAAAGAATATTCTGACCTTTTGAAATGTCGGCAGTGTGGACTTCAATTTCAGCAGAACCGTATTCAAGTTCATATTTGCAAGTATATGTTTTTCCGGGAAGCTTTCCCTTTTTACGAATCAAAACAAGAGGAATTCCCATAGCCTGAGCAAAAGGAGCAGCAAATACAAATCCGCGCGACTCAATTCCAGCAACAGCGTCAATATTTTTATCCTTGTAAAGTTCCACCATACGCTCAATTGTATAGCGGAATGCTTCTGGATGGCGAAGAACTCCAGTTATATCATAAAACAAAACGCCTTTTTTGGGAAAATCAGGCACGCGGCCAATTACTTTATCAAGAACCTCAAAATCTTTATTCATGTTTACTCCAGAGTTTTTTATTATAAACTGAATACAGGCAAAATGCAAATACGAGCTTACTGACAGGCTATCGACAATTTTATACATAAACTATAGCAATTTATGTCAACAAGCTATAGAGAATAATGCACATAGACTATGTATCATTATCTACATAAGCTATAGAACAATGTTCTTTAAGGCAATAGCAGAACATCTGCATAAGGTATAAAGAATATCACTGACAGACTGTACATGGGGTAGCTATACAGTCTATGTACAGCATTACAGATAACTTATATATGCATACCAAATACAGGCTGTCTACGCAGTATACAGATAGACTATATATGAATGTCGCATACAGATTGACTATAAGCAATGCAGACAAGCTGTCAGCAAATATGTGTACTGACTGTCGGCAAGTATGCGTACTGGCAATCGGAAGATATGAGTATAGGCAGTCGACAAGTCTGCCGACTGCCTATACGTAACACTGTGGACTGTCAGTACCACTATGCCGGTACTGTAAATATGTGTTTTTTTTACATTTATATATAATTCTAAAATCCTTTAGAATAGAAATACATTCTCCTGTTTTTCATGCTATAATGCTCCTATGACTCAGAATGAAATGCAGGCGGCGGCAAAAAAGTTCGCAGCTCAATGGCTCGGCAAGGGAGATGAGAAGCAGGAGACACAAAGATTCTGGATTGAGCTTCTAGGCGAAGTGCTCGGAATCAGAAATCCGGCCTCATATATTGAATTTGAAAAACGCGTGAAGCTCTCGCACACAAACTACATTGACGCGTATATTCCCGAAACGAAAGTTTTAATAGAACAAAAAGGCATAAAAATCGACCTGAAAAAAGCCTATGAGCAGTCGGACGGAACGCTTCTTACGCCTTACGAGCAGGCAAAACGCTACGTGAACGACATGAAGGCAAGCGAGAAGCCCCGCTGGATTGTTGTTTGCAACTTTGCGGAATTCAACGTGTACGACATGGAAAATCCGCAGAATCCGCCGGAAGTGATTTTCCTCAAAGATTTGGAAAAAGACTTCTACCGACTTGAATTCTTAATCAACAGAAAAAACGAGAACATAAGGCGCGAGGAGGAAATCAGCCTTGCCGCAGGAAAGCTTGTCGGAAAAATGTACGACGCGCTTATAAAAGAGTTCATTCCGCAAGGCGAGAACGGCGAATTGACGGCTGACCAGGCGCGCTCGCTCAACATTCTCTGCGTGCGTCTTGTGTTCTGCTTCTACACCGAGGACGCGGGACTTTTTGCAATACGCACCGCGTTCGAGGACTACCTGCGCTCGTTCAATCTACAGAATGTAAGGCTCGCGCTCATAAACCTTTTCAAGGCGCTGGACACAAAAATTGAAGAACGCGACAAATACGACACATCGCTGAATCCGTTTCCTTATGTGAACGGCGGGCTTTTCAAAGACGAGAAAATCGAGATTCCAAACTTCACACAGGAAATTGTTGACGTTCTCTGCAACGACTGCGCCGCATTCAACTGGAGCGAGATAAGCCCGACGATTTTCGGCGCGGTTTTTGAAAGCACATTGAACCCGGAAACGCGGCGCAAGGGCGGAATGCACTACACGAGCATTGAAAATATCCACAAGGTAATCGACCCGCTGTTTATGGACTCATTAAACAGGGAATTCGAGGAAATCTGCGGAAACAAGACGCTCTCAAAATCACAGAAGGAAAAGCTGTTCGCGTTCCAGAAAAAGCTCGGCTCGCTCACGTTCCTTGATCCGGCTTGCGGAAGCGGAAACTTTCTGACGGAGACATTTCTCTCTCTGCGTCGGCTTGAAAACAAAATAATCTCGCTTCTGAACAAAGGCGAGCGCGTGTTCGGATTCGACGAGTTCATCCACGTGAAAATCAGCCAGTTCTTCGGAATCGAGATAAACGACTTTGCCGTAACAGTCGCAAAGACCGCGCTATGGATTGCCGAAAGCCAGATGATTAACGAGACCGAAAAAATCATGGGGCAGACGATAGACTTTCTGCCGCTCACCACGAACGCATTCATCGTAGAGGGAAACGCGCTTAGAATGGACTGGGCGACGCTAAAGCCGGCAGACGGAGGCGAGCAGCCAGCCGACGGACTTTTCGCCGGAATCACGACGCATGTTGACGGAAGCGCGCACTATTACGACTACATCATGGGAAATCCGCCGTTCGTGGGAGCAAGAATGATGGCGCAGGGAAGTGGACAGAAAAAGGAGATAGAAGAAATCTTCGGCGGCATAAAGGACGTTCAGGATTTGGACTATGTTACAGGCTGGTACAAAAAAGCCGCGCTCCTGATTCAACGTACAAACACAGAAGCCGCGTTTGTCTCCACAAATTCAATCTGCCAAGGCTCGCAGGTGCCGATTCTCTGGAACGTGCTTTTGAACAATCTGCACGTAAAAATAAACTTCGCGTACCAGACGTTCAAATGGAAAAGCGAAAGCTCCGACATGGCGGCGGTTCACTGCGTGATTGTCGGATTCTCCTGCTTTGACCGTCAGCAGAAGCTCATATTCGAAAGCGACGGAAAACGCGTGCAGGCAAAAAACATCAGTCCGTATCTATTCGAGGGCGGAAATTCATTTGTAGAAGCCCGCAAGGAGACTCTCTGCGATGTTCCAAAGATGAATTTCGGAAACCAGCCGCGCGACGGCGGAAACTTTGTGATAAGCGAGGAAGAACACGCAGAAATTCTGAAAAAAGAGCCTGCGCTTGAAAAGTATCTTCATCCGTATATCGGCGCGGAGGAATTCATCAACAACAAGAAACGCTGGTGTCTGTGGCTAAAAGGCGCAAGCCCGGCGGAGCTCAGAAAAAGCAGGATTCTTTCGGAAAAAGTCTCGGCGGTGCGCGAGTTCAGGCTTTCATCCAAGGCAAAGACGACAAACGGATACGCCAAAGTGCCGGAACAGTTCGCGCAGATTACGCAGCCAGAAGGGGCGGATTTTCTGATAGTTCCGCGAGTCTCATCCGAAAGGCGCTTTTATGTTCCTGTAGGATTCTTGAAATCCGGCAATATTTCAAGCGATGCCGTGCAGATTGTGCCATACGCGACGCTCTTCCATTTCGGCGTTATCACAAGCAACGTCCACATGGCATGGATGCGCGCAGTCTGCGGCCGCCTAAAAAGCGATTACCGTTACTCAAAAGAGCTCGTCTATAACACGTTCCCGTTTGTAACGCCAGAATGTCAGGCGGCTAAGCCTGTCGAAGCCACCGCTGGTCATTTCGGCAAGTTCAATGCCCGAACCGCCAGCAAGGAAAAACCAGAAACACCGTCAGGCGTTCCGAATCCGTGTGATGTTCTTCCGCACTGCACGCAGGCTCAGGCAGACAAAATCGAAAAGACCGCAAAGCAAATTCTGGACACAAGAGAAAAATACCCGGACTGCTCGCTTGCCGACCTTTACGACGAAACCTTTATGCCAGCAGACCTCCGCAAAGCCCACAAGGAAAACGACCACGCTGTCCTTCAGGCGTACGGCTTTCCGCTGAACTTGAGCGAAAGTGAAATTGTGGCACGGCTGTTCGGGATGTACGAGAAATTGACGCAAAACCGGTAAAACTGTGCTATATTTACAGCAAGGAGGAATCAAAAATGCCTGTAATCTCAATGTTTTATGGAATTATAATCAGAATGCAAAGTGAGCATGGTGGAAAGCATCATGTTCCGCATATCCACGTCATTTGCGGTGATGATGAATCCGTGTTCTCACTGGAAGGAGAGCAACTCGAAGGGAAAATTCCAGCCGCAAAGAAAAAACTTGTTGAGGCATGGATTGAAATTCACAAGGAAGACTTGCAGGCAAACTGGCGGCTTCTTGACGAAGGCGAGCAGTTCTTCAAAATTGATCCGTTAAAATAGCGAGGCTGAATATGCTAAGACCAACAGTAATAAACGTAACTCCTGAAAATGACTATAAACTCAATTTAAGATTTGACAACGGAGAAACAAGGCTTTTTGATGTAAAACCGTACATTAAAGGATCCTGGTTCGGTGAACTGAAAAATCTTTCCTACTTTAAGACCGTGCGTCCAAACGGATTCAACATCGAATGGGCAAACGGACAGGACATCTGCCCCGACGATTTGTATTTTAATTCAATAAAGACCGCTCCATAATGCAGGTACATACAAATTTTCTCATCTTTACTATTTAACACAAGCAGTTACAATGCTATACTTTGGGCATGAGTAAAATCAAAGTTATTTTTTTATCAGTTATGGCGCTGAATATTTCTTCTGCATTTGCCGCAGAGCCAAAGCCGCAGTATGTGCAGGTGGATTCAGCGATTGTCAGAGTCAAGGCATCCCAGTTTGCGTCCAGCGCAGGAACTTTAAAGCTTGGCGATAAAGTCAAAGTTACTTCAAAAGGAAAATCATGGTCTTTCATTTCATCTGAGGATGGAAAAATTGAAGGCTGGCTTCCAAATTCGTCTTTAACAGCAAAAAAGCTGATTGTAAATACCAGCGGAAAAACTTCAGCAAATGCAAAAGAGCTTGGGCTTGCAGGAAAAGGAATGGACAAGGCTTTTGAAAAAGTTTACAGCCAGGCAAATGAAATTTCGTATGCACAAGTTGATAAAATTGAAGCAAATGCCTGTTCAGAAAAAGATGCCATTGCTTTTATAAAAGAAGGCCAGCTCAATGCCGGAGGTGAAGAATAATGAAAAAGCTATCAAAAAAAATTTTGTGTGTTTGCATTTTTTCATCAGTTTCTTTAGCCGCATTTTCCGCTGATATTTTTGGCGCATTAAACAAAGTCAATTCCGCTGTTCAAAAAACTCAGGATATAAAGAAAACACTTGAGCAAGCTAGCAGCACAGTTGAATCAATAGACAGGGCAACAGAGCCTATTACAACGCAGGACTCATATTTTATCGGAAGAACTGTTGCATCCAATGTTCTTACAGAATACAAGCTTTACACGGCATCTCCAAAAGCAACTGCTTATGTTAATAAAATTTGCAAAGCAATCACAATGAATTCCGACACGCCAAAAATCTACAAGGATTACTGCGTTGCGATTCTTGACTCGGATGAAATCAATGCACTGTCTACAAGCGGCGGGCACATTTTTATTACAACAGGAATTTTGAAATGCTGCAATTCAGAAGATGAAGTCGCGGCAATCATTGCACATGAAATTGCGCACATCCAGCTTAAGCACGCAACCACAGCAATCAAGACTGTAAGAACAACAGAAGCAATTTCAAATTCCGCAATGATGGCAAAAAACTACACAAAGCAGTTTTCAAATCTTAATCAAGAGGAAAAGCAGTCCGCGGATTTTCTTACCAGTTCCAGCATTTCAATGATGAATGTCATTACAGAAACTGGATACACAAAAGGCCAGGAATTCAAAGCTGACGAGAAAGCAGTTTCGCTTATGGCAGATGCAGGCTATGATCCAAACGCCTTGACTGATGTCCTGAAAATGCTCAAAACAAAAAGCAGCGGAGAAGATTCAGGCTGGGGAAAAACTCATCCAAAGCCAGAAACCAGAATCAACAGCGTGCAAAAGGTTCTTAAAAATTTTACTTTTACAGGAATCAGTAGAGATGTCCGCCAGTCAAGATTTGAAAACGCTTTAGCAGGAATAAAATAACATGAACCAAAAACATAAGCTTTGGACAAGAGCCATAATCATTGCCCTTTCAAGCATTCTGATAACTTTAGTTTTTCATTTTTCAGGATTATTCAATGCTTTTGAAAACAAGTCCTATGACCTTCGCATGATAAACGCGGCAAAATACAAACAGCCTTGCGAAGAAATATGTCTGATTATTGTTGACCAAGAAAGCATTGACTGGGCAAAAGAAAAATACAACTGGTCATGGCCTTGGCCTAGAGAAGCTTATGGAAGAATGATTGATTTTATTTCAGCCGGAAATCCTAAGGCAATCACATTCGATATTCTTTACACAGAGCCTTCTGTATATGGAGAGGAAGATGACATTGCTTTGGGCGTGGCAGAGGCAAAAAGCAAAAAAGTTATACAGACATTTTTTTATTCCGCAGATGACTACGGAAAAACTTTAATGCCTGTAAAGCCAATCAATGACAATGCCGCCCTTCTAGGAAACATTACAAGCGCAAAAGACAGCGATGATATTATCCGCCGCACTCGCCTTTTTGACACATTTAATGGAACTGAATATCCAACGCTCGGACTTGCACCTCTTTTCTTAAATGAAGAAACTCCTGACTTCTCTTCTATTCCTGTAGTAGGCAACAACACTGCCCTTTTGCGTTTTACAAAATCCATAGACGATTATTTTCCATACAGCGCAAAAGATATTCTTGAAAGCCATGAACTTTGGCTGCAAGGAAAGGAAGGCGTTTTGTCTCCAGAAGATTTTAATGACCTTTATATTTTCTGCGCATATTATGCTCCGGGACTTTTTGACATTTGCTCAACGCCGGTTTCACAAGTTTACCCTGGAGTTGGAATTCATATTACAACTTTGGACAATTACCTTACAGAAAGCTTTATAAAAAAAGTTCCATTCTGCATTTCTCTTTTATGGCTGGTTGCGCTGGCATTCTTTGCGTCTTTGTTTGCTGTCATAAGTGAAAAAATTTCTCCGCGGTTTTCTGCATTTTTTATTTCAGCAGGAATATTTGCTGGAATTGCAGTTTCAATTCTTGTGCCTGTAATTTTGTTCAACAACGGAATTTGGATTTTAATGATTGCGCCTTTGTTCGCTTTTGTTATTTCAGAAATGGCAAGTGTTGTTGTAAGCTTGTCTGTAGAAGGAAAGCAAAAACGCTTTATCCGTTCTGCGTTCAGCCAGTGCCTTTCAAAAGATGTTGTCAATCAAATTATAAATGACTCTTCTTCGTTTACATTGGGCGGAAAAGAATTTGAAATGTCGGCGATTTTTACAGACATTCAAAAGTTTTCATCCTTTAGCGAGCTGCTCACAGCAAAAGAGCTTGGCTGCCTTCTAAACTTTTATCTTACAAAAATGTCTGACATCATAATTGATGAAAAAGGAACTGTTGATAAATACGAAGGAGATGCGATTGTTGCTCTTGTCGGCGCGCCAGTTGCAATGCAAGACCATGCAGTTCACGCGTGTGCCGCCGCAATAAAAATGAAAAAGGCAGAACAAGTAATGAATCAAGATATTATCCGATATTCGCAAAATCCTAAGCCTTCATGGATGGAAGAATCCTTGTATTCTGCATTTAAAACTCTTGTGGCAAACAGCAAGACAATTTTCACTAGAATCGGAATTAATTCAGGTGAAATGATTGCAGGCTATTTTGGCTCAGAAAAGAAAAAGAATTATACAATGATGGGCAACAATGTAAATCTTGCGTCCCGACTTGAAGGTGTCAACAAGCAGTATCACACAAACGGAATTCTTATAAGCCAAAGCACAAAAGAATTGCTTGGCGACAGATTTGTTGTGCGTTCCCTTGACCGTGTGCGGGTTGTAAACATCAACACACCGATTGGACTTTATGAACTGATTGAAGAAAAATCGCTTGCCTCTCCCGAACTTCTTGATTATATGCAGAGCTGGGAAAATGCAATGGCTGAATTTAATAAAAGAAACTACACAAAAGCAAAAGAACTATTTTCTTCACTTGCGGAAAAAAACAGCACTGACAACGTTGCAAAATATTACATTCATCTTCTTGATTGCTATTTTCTTAAAGGAACTTTTCCAAAAGAAAGTGATTACGAAGGAGTTGAATTCAATCCAGACGATGGAGTTTTCAAACTGCTTCAGAAGTAAAGAGGCTGTATCAAATTTGCTTTTAAACTTTACACTTTTACTTCTATGCGGCTCATGGAAATGCGCTTTTCACGGACATTTTCAAGGTAAGACTTCAAGGAAGAAGCGTCGCTTTTTTCTATAAAGCCCTTTAGTTCGTTCAGGGATTTTTCAAAGTTTTCAATGTGAAGCAGAAGCTCTTTTTTATTTGCAAGAAAAAGTTCCGTCCACAAAGGCGCATTAATCATGGCGATTCTAGTTAAGTCCTCAAAGCTTCCGCCGCCAAAAGCCGTTATCTTGGAATCTTCCGCACTGTCAACAAGCGCGCTCGCAATAACATGGCAAAGCTGGGAAGTAAACGCAATTTTATGGTCATGAACAAAAGCGTCAGTTTCTACAATCCGGGTAAATCCCATAAGTGAAATAAGCTGCTTAAAAAGCTCCAGATTTTCGCTCTTGTTCTGCTTGAGCGGCATTAAAATGTAGTTATGATCTTTAAAAATTGAACCACAGGAATTTGCGTAGCCTTCCTTTTCGCTGCCAGCCATCGGATGCCCCGGAATAAAATCAAATCCGCCGGAAAGAATTTCATTCAAATGCGAAAATATTTCAGACTTGACTCCGCTTATATCCGTTACAATTGAGCCAGACTTAAAATCGTTTTTGTGCTGAATTAAAAATTCCAAAGTCGCATGAGGATAAAGGCACACAAAAACAAAGTCGCACTGGCAAAGCATAGAGTCAACTTCGCTGATGAGAAAAGTTTCATCCGCAATGTGCTGCTCTCTCGCCAAGGAAAGGGAAGCTTCGTTTATGTCCGCAGCAAAAATTTTTCCGCTGGCAGAAGAAACTGAAAGCACATTTTCCCTGATTGCCTTTCCAAGAGAACCGCCCATAAGTCCGAATCCAACAATTCCATAAGTCAAGTCTGATAAATTTTTCAATTTGAAATCCTTCTATTGTTGAGCTGCCGGAACTTCATTTTTCTTACGAAGCATCCGGCATTTTTTTTACATAGTTTTTCCTTCAACAGCCGCGTATTTTCCAAGCTTAACCATAAGCTCTTCAAACTGGCTAGGCGGAAGCTGCTGGCTTGCATCGCTCCAGGCTTTTTCAGGGCAACAGTGAACTTCAATTTCAAGTCCGTCAGCACCAGCGGCAACAGCAGACTGGGCAAGAGTTCCAACCATCCATCTGATTCCGCAGGCATGGCTTGGGTCAATTACAACCGGCAAGTGGGAAACTTTATGAAGATAAGGAACTGCGCTCACGTCAAGGCAGTTGCGTGTGTAGCCGTCATAAGTTCTGATTCCGCGTTCGCAAAGAATGACATTTTCGTTTCCGTTGGCCATTATATATTCCGCGCTCATCAAAAGCTCGTTGATTGTTCCAGAAAGACCGCGCTTGAGCAAAACAGGCTTGTTGAATTTTCCAAGTTCCTTCAAAAGATCAAAGTTCTGAAAGTTTCTTGCTCCAACCTGAATCAAGTCAACATTTTCAAAATTCTTAAGTTCGCTGATTGCCATAAGTTCAGTACAGATTGGAAGCCCAGTTTCTTTCTTTGCTTTTTCAAGAAGCTTTATACCTTCTTTTCCAAGTCCCTGAAAACTATAAGGTGAAGTTCTTGGCTTGTATGCACCGCCACGTAAAATTCTTGCTCCGGCTTTTTTTACAGCAAACGCCGCATCCATAATCTGACCTTCAGTTTCAACTGCGCAAGGACCTGCGATTACAGGAACAGTTTTTCCGTCTCCAATTTTACATTCAATAACGCCGCTCTGTCCTGCTCCGATGCAGACAACTGTGTTTTCCGGGTGGAATGAACGGCTTGCCATTTTGTACGGCGCGCTGACACGCTCCGCAGTTTCAACTATATCATTTGCAAGAAAATCCTCTGGAACAAGTTTTGAAGTGTCGCCCAAAAGACCAATAATAGTCTTGTCTACTCCAGTTGAAATATGAACGCCAAGACCTTTCTGCTTAACTTCTTCAACAAATTCATTGATTGCCGGCTCTGATGCGCCTTTCTTTAAAATCACTATCATACAAAAACCTCCAAGATTAAAACTGCCGGGCAAAAAAAAGAGCCTTCCACTGCGGAAGGCTCCATTATTTTACCAGTTATACGGCAAACACAATGCTCGCTATTATCTAGCGAAACTTCCGCAAGGCACGAGAAAACCAATAAAAGCTAAAGTAAAGGTAAGCCAACGATGAGATATTGATAATTACTGCCCAACGGGTTGTGTTTTTCATAGTAGAAAATATATCATGCAAAACTGATACTGTCAACAAAAACATTTTTATATCCGGCTACATTGTATAGCCAGGCTTTACAAAAACAGTTTCGTTGTCCGGGTCTACAATCTTGTCAAAAACACGAGTTTTCCATTCGTCCTGCGGAATGTCTTCTACAGAAACAGAAAAATGCTCGATTCCCCTGCCAAGCTCCTCGCTCGCTACTTTTGCAAGTTTTTCTGCAAGATTCTTCTTGATTTCGTCATTTCTTCCGGGAAACATTTGAACTGTAATATGCGGCATTTTAAACCTCCAGTGCCTGTGTTAAATCAGCAATTATATCGTTTACATTTTCAACGCCGACAGAAAGTCTTACCATGTCCGGCAAAACGCCCGCCGCCTTCAGCTCTTCGTCCGACATCTGCCTGTGAGTTGAACTTGCAGGGTGAAGAACACAAGTCCTGCAGTCCGCAACGTGCGTTGCAATCATCGCAAGCTTAAGGTTCGACATGAATTTTTCAGCAGCCTGCCTTCCGCCTTTCACTCCAAAAGAAATAACTCCGCAAGTTCCGTTCGGCATATATTTTTTTGCAAGCTCGTAATATTTGTTTCCTTTTAATCCGGGATAGTTCACCCAAGAAACATTTTTATGCAACTGAAGAAATTCTGCAACTTTCAAGGCATTTTCGCAGTGGCGGGCAACACGAAGCGGCAAGGATTCAAGTCCAAGATTTAAAAAGTAAGCATTCATCGGGGACTGAACAGAGCCAAAGTCTCTCATAAGCTGAACTGTTGCCTTTGTAATAAACGCGCCTTCTTTTCCAAATTTTTTTGCGTAAACCACGCCGTGATAGCTTTCATCTGGAGTGCAAAGTCCTGGAAACTTCTGGGCATTTGCAAGCCAGTCAAATTTGCCTGAATCAACAATTGCGCCGCCAATAGTCGCATCGTGTCCGTCCATATATTTTGTTGTGGAATGAGTTACAATGTCTGCGCCCCATTCAAACGGACGGCAATTCACTGGAGTTGCAAAAGTATTGTCTACGATAAGCGGAACTCCGTGGCTGTGCGCCGCTTTTGCAAAACGCTCGATGTCAAAAACAATCAAAGCCGGATTCGCAATTGTCTCGCCGAAAACAGCTTTTGTGTTCGGTTTAAAAGCCGCATTAAGATCCTCGTCTGAACATTCTGGATCTAAAAAAGTAAAATCAATTCCCATTTTACGCATTGTAACATTGAACAAGTTGAAAGTTCCGCCGTAAATTGTAGAAGAAACAACGACATGGTCGCCCGCGCTTGCAATATTGAAAACCGCAAAGAAGTTTGCAGCCTGGCCGGAAGAAGTGAGCATAGCGGCAGTTCCGCCTTCAAGAGCAGCAATTTTCGAAGCCACATAATCATTTGTAGGATTCTGAAGCCTGCTGTAAAAATAGCCTGAAGCCTCAAGGTCAAAAAGTTTTCCCATTGCTTCGCTTGTGTCATACTTAAAAGTTGTGCTTTGAACAATAGGAATCATTCTAGGCTCGCCGTTTTTTGGCTCATATCCCGAATGAATGCATTTCGTTTCGATTCCATTCTGAAAATCTTTCATTTATATATACCTCAATATTTTTGTGTAGAAAAATTTAATTTATAATTTCGAATTCAACCTGCTGCTCAGTAAGTTCAATTTTCTTTACCTTTATTTTCACCACGTCATTAAGCTCAGTTTTTTCAGGACACGGCATAAAAGTTTCAATTGCAAGAAAAGGAATTGAAAACAGCGGAAACTTCATTCCTTTGTCAACGCAGACAGCCTCACCTGTCCAGCCGGGATTCTGCAAAAGATAAACAAGAGTCCAGTGCATATTGCTTTTGCGTTCAGCTTTGTGAGCCGCCTGCGCTCCGGCATCTCCTTCTGAAATACGCATAAGCATTGTGTCCTTGTCCAAAAGCTCCCTTTTATCCAAGAAAGCCCGCAGCTGAATATGCGCAATCAAGTCTCCGTAGCGGCGCAAAGGACTTGTAACCTGACTGTACATATTAAGCCCCAAAGCGCAGTGCATTCCAGGAGTTACACCGACAGACCTTTTTCTCATACATCTTCTAAGCCTGAACTGACCTGCAAGCCCTTCCGGAATATCATCTGGAATTACAGGAGCTTCCTGGCTTACAAACGGAAACGGAATCTGATTCTTGAATGCGAATTTTGCAGCTCCTTCTCCAGCCAAAAGCATCATTTCGCGAATCATTTCTGAGCTTTTAGGATGAATAATAGGTTCTATTGAAACCTTTTTTGTTTCAGGCTCAACTGAAATGTGAACTTCCGGCATTGAAATCTGAACAGCCCCGGACTTTTTGCGGCGTTCCACATTTTTCCATGCGATAGAAAAAAGAGGCTTTAATTCTTCACTTTCCATAAGCTCGTCAGCCTGCTCATAAGAAAGACGTTTTACTTTTACAAGTGTCTTAAAAACAGAACAATCTTCAATTGCACCATTTTCATCAAGAAGAATTCTAAAAGACAAGGCACGGCTTTTTTCCTTTAGTCCAAGCGCATAATCTTCAAGACAGCTTTCGCACAGCATTCTTGCAGCACCCTCTGGAATATAAAGAGTTGCCCCTCTTGCGCGTGCATTTTTATCAATTGGCGAATCTGGCTGAACTGTAGACGCTGGATCTGCAATATGAATCCAAAGATATTTTCCGTCAAAGGCAACAGCATCATCCGGGTCAGTTGACCAAGCATTGTCAATTGCATAAGAAACACAGTCAAGCTCAAGCCTCTCTTCTTCCGGCGGAGAATCAAGTGAATCTGATGCTGACTTTGTGGAAAGTCCCCAGCGCAAAGGATACGGATTGCGTGTAATGTCCCAAAGTCCTGTATCAAGCAAAAGTTTGTGCGCACGCTCTGGAGTTTCCTTTAAGCCGGCATCGTGCATTGTGCGGCTTTTGTCTGTTTTTCCAAGCGCAAGAGCTTCCACATCGCCCATAAAAACAGAATCTTCCGGCAAAAGCTTTCCGGTTTTTAATCGCTGAATAAATTCTGCACGCAGTTCGGCTTCTTTTTCTTTTTCACCGGCTTTTTTTACAAGGGAATCAATTTCTTGCTGAGGGCGGACAGTAAACGCAATTTTTCCGTCCAGCTGCTCCTTTAAAACCTGGCTAAAATAAACTGTATTCTTTAAAGCGCAGTAAAGTCCCCAAGCCTCGTCAGCTTTCACCTCGCCTCTAAAAAGCGAAACCAATTCACTAAAAGGATAAATTTCCCCGGAAGCTTCGCCCGACAAAAGTTCATAGCAGTCTTTTATCTGAAGAAAAATCTCATTTGCCTGCTCAAGATTGTAAATATCAGAAGCTGAAGGACATTTTTCCGCAGCGAATTTCAAAACAGATTCAAGGGAAGAAACCGGACCTTCATTCAGCAAAAGAATATCCTTTGCGCGGACGTTTTGAGTATCATAAACAGCGGGCTTTGTGGCAGTGGCGGGAACAGACTGGAATTTTATAGAAAACTTATTATTTTCAGCAACAGAAAGGACAACAGCAGCAGTATTTTTATATATAACAAGTGAGTTAGCTTTTATCATGCTGAAAGTTTACAATAAAAAAAAAGCAATTACAATAAAGATTGTTGCGGCTGATTCTATAATGACAAAAAAACACCGCCAGAATTGCTCTAGCGGTGTCCAAGGCTACAAGTTTTCAAGTCAGCCTAAGCAAACTTGAAAAGCGTGAATTATTTTCTGATTTCAGAACCGATTGCTACTTTATAGCCAACTTCGCCTGTGATAGCGTTCTTGAGCCATGGAGCAGAAATTTTGTCTGCTTCACAGATGTTGATTTCCTTGCTTTGATCTTCTGGATTCTTAGCAAAGAACTTGCATCTTTCCATTGCCGGCTTAAAGTTTACAGTTTCGCCAATCTTGAAGTCTCCCTTAGAAGAAGCCTGTACACGTGCAACAATGCTCTGTGTCTTTGTAGAAAGGAAGAGATGTGTTTCTGCGCCAAGAGGCTCTTTGTTAGAAACTTTCATCTGCATATTGTTTTCTGCAGCTGGTGCTTCTGAATAAACAAGGTCTTCTGGGCGTACACCGAAGTAAACTTCTTTGCCTACATAGTCTTTAAGAGAAGCCTGCTGTTCTGCTGTTGGAACAACTGTGAAGGTGCCTTCATCAGCAACAATCTTGTCGCCTTCTTTCTTGATTGTAACAGAAAGGAAGTTCATTGGAGGAGTTCCAATAAATCCTGCAACAAATTTATTGATTGGGTGATTGTACAAATAGAGTGGCTCACCAATCTGCTGTACGTGGCCGTCTTTCATAACAACAATTTTTGTACCCATTGTCATAGCTTCAATCTGGTCGTGAGTAACATAAATCATTGTAGCATTAAGTCTCTGGTGCAAACCTGCGATTTCTCCACGCATTGTAACACGGAGTTTTGCATCAAGGTTAGAAAGAGGCTCGTCAAACAAGAATACTTTAGGATTGCGGACAATTGCGCGTCCTACTGCAACACGCTGTCTCTGTCCACCAGAAAGAGCCTTTGGCTTGCGGTCCAAGTACTGTGTAAGACCAAGAATATTTGCAGCTTCATCAACACGGCGTTTAATTTCACCTTTGTCCATTTTGCGGATCTTAAGTCCGAATGCCATGTTGTCATATACTGTCATGTGAGGATAAAGAGCATAGTTCTGGAAAACCATCGCAATGTTTCTGTCTTTTGGCGGAACATCGTTCATAAGCTCGCCGTCAATAAGAAGCTCGCCTTCAGAAATTTCTTCCAAACCTGCAACCATGCGGAGAGTTGTTGACTTTCCACATCCAGACGGACCTACGAATACACAGAAGTCGCGGTCTTCAATAACAATGTTGGCGTTTTCTACAGCCTGAACATTTCCGTCGTAAATCTTACCGATTCCTTTTAATTCTACCTTTGCCAATTTTGGCCTCCTAAGGGTTTATGTTATGCAACAATTATAAATTCAAAAACTACAGAAGTCAAACAAATTCTTTAAAGAAAATCAGTTTTTTCAGCCGACAGAGCCGTTTTTGTAAACTTTGGATTCAACAAACTTTCCGTCCGCGCCGATTTTCTTTCCGTCGATTTCAACAAAACCGTCTTTTGTATAGAGCTTGAACGAAAAAAACTTATCCGGCTTTACATAGCAATATTTTTCAGTTGGAGCTTCAAATCCTTCTGGCTCAAGAATAGTTCCCGGCTCAAACTGAGGCGCAAAAAGAACTTCGCAAGTTTCGTGGTCTGTAACATTCGGATCAGACGCCGCAAGTAGCATTCCGTTGCTTCTGACTCCGCGGAAATTTGCAGGCTTCAAATTGTAAACAATTACGATTGTTTTTCCCAAAAGCTCTTCAGGTTTATAAAAAGGCACAATGGAGCTTACAATCTGCCTAGGCTCTTCGTCTCCGTCGTTCAATGTGAGTATATATAGAAGACTTCCGCCCGGATGCTGCTCCACTTTTTCTATGCGCGCCGCCTTTAAAATAACGCGGTTTCTGAACTGTTCCGCTTCTGAAAGCACATTTTCTTCGTTTTCTTCCATAATATAACCTCGCTTTATGTTTTTTTTCATACAAAATATAGAGCAAATTCAAAAGATTTTCAAAGCCCGGCAATCGTTCAGCATAAAAATTTCATTTGGAAAAATTTTTGATAAAAAAAGATTTTTAAGTTGAAATAAAAAAATTCTAATGTATAATTTATAATAAATTGGAGGCCGCCATGTCTTTAATGAAAAAAACTCTTCTGTTTTCGTCTGTATTTTTCCTTTTAATCTGTTTTATTTCACTTTTTACTTATGGCATTGCAAAGAACAAAATCGGACGAAAGAATATTTCGCAGGGAATTCAAACGGAACTTAGCATTGACCAGCTCATGCTTGAGTCTTCGGTGAACAAGGACATTACTCTAGCCCTTCAAATGGCGCATTCGCCTGTAATTTCAAATTATTTTCGGAATGCGACCGACAAGAGCTTGCAAAAGCCTGCCTTTGACGAGATGGCGGCCTACGGAAAAGCTTTTTCTTCCGGCATAAATTTTTGGATAAACGACACCGATCATTTTTTCTACTTTGGAGACAAATATTCCTACACACTTGATCCCAAAAAGCCAGAAAGCTACTGGTACAACATGACTCTTTACGAGACCGAATCATATAACTTCAACATAAACTACAATCCGGACGTGGATGAGACTTGCCTCTGGGTGAATGCACCTGTTTTTTCTGCGGACAAAAAGCCAGTTGGTGTAGTCGGAACAGGAATTATTTTGGATTCGTTTCTTGAGTCTGTTTACAAGACTGTAAGCGGAGGCGGAAACGGACAGCTTTTCTTCTTCAACAGCCTTGGTGAAATTACTGGGGCAGAAGACAAGTCGCTTGTAAGCCAGAAGGCACTGGTAAAGAATCAACTCGGCGGACTTTACGAAAAAATAGAAGGCTCACTTGAAAACTACAAGAACGGACAAGTTTACACATTCAGCCTTGGAGACGCGGAATACGGACTTTGCTACGTGAAAATTCTTGACTGGTATCTTGTGCGCCGCATGGATGTTTCTTCTAGCATCGCCACGGAAAATTCACTTGTCGTAATGCTTGCGATGTTCATAATCGGAATGCTCGTTGTCTCCTGCCTGTACACGCTTTTCATCTCGCTGATTCTAAAGCCGCTCTTAAAGCTTAGGGAATCCATGAACAAAATCGCGGACGGAGACTTCACAGAGAAATTCAGCTACAAGAAAAAAGATGAAATCGGAAGCCTTGCGGGAAGTCTCTCGCATATCACGGCGACTGTAAATTCTCTCATAAACGGAATTACGGAAAAGGCGGACTACGTTCACGACACAAACAATCTTCAGCAGAAAAAATTCGACTCGGGAAAAGAAAAGTCCGCGGCGATTGTCGCTGAGCTTGACGGAATGAAGAATTCGGTTTCGGAGCAGCAGGAAATGATTCATAGCGCGTCCGACACGATTGAAAAGACAACGGAAAGGCTCAAAGGATTCGGAAGCATAATCAGGACGCAGATTTCAGACATCGAGGAATCCGGCGAGCAGATAAAGCAGCTTCTGGATTCGGTCGAGTCGGTTGACAAAATCAGGAAGTTCACGGTTGAGAACATGGGGCTTCTTTCTTCCGCCTCGGAAAAGGGCAACTTGCACATCAAGCAGGTTTCGGAGACTGTTCAGCAGATTTCAAACGACACAAAAAAACTTCTTGAGACAAACAAGATGATTTCTTCAATTTCAGACCAGACGAATCTTCTTGCCATGAACGCGGCGATTGAGGCGGCTCATGCGGGAAAGGCTGGCGACGGATTTGCAGTTGTTGCCCAGGAAATCAGAAAGCTCTCTGAAAAAACTCACGCGCAGTCGGAAAACGTTGCGAAAGTTATCGGCGGAATCATCGACTCGGTTCAGCGTGTTGTGGAAGTTTCCGAAGTTACAAGCCAGATTTTCTCGGACATCGTGAAGCAGGTTTCCGCGGTTGACTCGGACTTCAAGGAAATGTCTGGCATAATTGAAAACGAAAGCGCGCTGAATATTTCGGTCGCGGAAAAGCTCAAGGCTTTGTCTTCCGGCTCAGCTTCGGTTTCCGGCGGATTTTCTGACATGGAAAAGGACACTTCGAACATCGCCTCCGCAATGGAAAAAGTTACGCAGCGCACGACGGAACTTGTGTCGAGCGTAGACGCAATTTCAGAAAGCGCGCTTGCCATAAACACGCAGCTCAAGGAAGTTTCAAGCCTCGCGAACAAATCCGTTGAGCAGATTCAGACACTTGCAGATTCGCTTGAAATTTATAAAATAGAGAAAGGGGCAAAATAAAAATGAAAAAAATTAAACTTTTTACGGCAGTCATGTCATTTGCAATGCTGGCTTTTTTTGGCTGCAAATCAAAAGACGCAAAGCAAATTGAAGGCGACTGGAATCTTGTTCAGTACAAAATTGGAGAAAAGCAAGTGGACTTTTCATGCGCCACAATTTCTCTTTTGCAAGATGAAAACTTGAACATTAAAGTTTCTGGATTTTCCGGCGTAAATTCTTTCTCTGGACTTTACAAAGCAAACGGAAAAAAACTTATCGCAGAGCCGGGATTTATTTCCACAAAAATGATGGGAAGCAAAGAGGACATGGAATTTGAAAGGCTCTTTTTAAATTCCGCAGTGGGAGCTGACAGCTGGAAAACAAAAACTCAGGACGGAAAAATTCTTTTGTACATTTATAATTCAACAGAAAATTCCGAGCTTGTTTTTGCAAAGGCTTCTATAAAAGATGCAACTTGGACATTAGCCGCAATTTTAAAAAATGGCGGAGTTCAAAGCATAGGCACAGAAAAAGCAGAACTTCCTACACTCACCTTTAATGAAGAAAACAAAGCTTCTGGTTTTTCAGGCGTAAACTATTACACAATGGATTACGCTCTTGATGAGGCGTCGAAAAAACTTTCGTTCACGCTTGGAGCTTCAACTTTGATGGCTTCGGGAAGCAAAGAAGCGCAGGAACTTGAGCAGCAGTTTTATATCAACCTAGATCAGACTGCAACTTATTCGCTCTCTGGAAACACACTTACGCTCCGCTCAAAAGACGGAAAAACTCTTTTGGAATTCACAAAGTAATTTTCAATCAACTCTATTTCATTCCTGTGAAATTCAAATGAATGGCACGGGAATGACTTTCTGCAAAATCGTTTTCAAAATTTCAATGGGGTTTGCTTCCATTTACAAAATGCAGTAAACTGTAGCAATGAATATTTCACCGATAGATAGTTTTGAACTTTTTTTTCCTGAAAATTCAGGCTTTGATAAAACTGACATTCTTTTTTACAGTGGAAAAAATGACCTATGCAGCCTTTATTTTTCTGCGGAAAACAAACGCAACAGGCTCTTCGTTACTGACACAAACATCGCTCCTTTATGCGCAGATTTTATTTCACATTTTACAGATGAAAATGCAAGCAACATAAAAATTCCTTCTGTTTTCAAAAAAGGAAACGACACGCTTTGCATTCTCGGCGCAGGAGAAAAATTCAAGACAATAGAAAATGTCCTTGAAATTGTAAGAGCAGCTTTAAACTCGAACTTCAACAGGAACTGCCTTTTTGTTGCAATTGGAGGCGGAGTTTTAAGCGACATGACAGGCTTTGCAGCTTCAATGTTCAAGCGTGGAGTTGACGTTGAGTTTGTTCCGACAACTTTGCTTTCTGATGTTGACGCTTCGATTGGCGGAAAAACCGGCTGCGACTTTGACAGCTACAAAAACATGATTGGAGCTTTTTATCCTGCAAAAAAAATTCATATTTGGAGCTCATTCATACAAAGCCTTCCGCAGAATGAATTTATTTCAGGGCTTGGCGAAGTTGTAAAAACAGCTTTTCTTTTTTCTCCAGAATTGACAGAAATTTTAAAAACGCAAAAAGAAAAAGTTATGAGTCGCAACGAAGAAGTTCTGCAAAAAATAATTGCAATCTGCGCAAAAGCAAAAGCAAAAACCGTGCATGAAGATTTTAAGGAAAAAGGAATCCGCGCATATTTAAATTACGGACACACTTTTGGACACGCGCTTGAAACTGTGGCAGGACTTGGAAAAATAAGCCACGGAGAAGCAGTTGCCTGGGGAATTGGAAGAGCACTGAATCTTTCTTTAAACAAAAAACTTTGCACAGCTGAATTTGCAAAGGAATGCAAATCAATTCTTTTTGACTACGGATTCTGCACAGAGCCGATTCCGCAGATTATAAAAGACATTCCAAACGCGACGCTTGCTTTAGTTTCCGCAATGCACAAAGACAAAAAAAATTCTGGAAGCTGCGTAAAAGTTATTCTTCAAAAAGCTGCGCAATCCACATTGATAACAGAAGTTCAGGACAACGAGATTCTTGAGGTTTTAAAATGATTTCAGCAAAGCATTATTTTGACTGGGCCGCAACCGCTCCAAATGATGAAGAAATTTTAACCAAGGCTTTAAAATATTCTATGGAGCATTGGGGAAATCCTTCGAGCATTCACAAAGCCGGAACTGACGCAAAAGACGCATTGGAAAACGCAAGAAAAAGAGCAGCCCAAGCTTTAGGCGTAAATGCAGAAAATATTTTTTTCACTTCCGGCGGAACAGAAGGAGATCATCTTGCGCTTCTTTCTGTCTTGAGCCGACCTCAAAAAGGAAGCGTTGTGCTAAGTTCCATTGAGCATCCGGCTTTGCGGGAAATGTCAAAATCAATGCAAAACTGCGGCTGGAAAGTTATAAATGTAAATCCAGATAAAAACGGAATTGTTTGCGCACAAAGCATTGCGGATGCGCTACAAGAAGACACGGCGTTTGTTTCAGTAATGGCGGTAAACAATGAAACTGGCGCAATTCAGCCTATTTACGAAATCGCAAAAATTATTGAAGAAAAAACAAAAGGAAAACGAAAACCATTTTTTCACGTTGACTGCGTTCAGGCCGCAGGAAAAATTCCATTGAATTTAAAAGCAAGCGGAATTGATTCGGCTTCATTCAGCGCGCACAAAATCGGCGGACCAAGAGGAATCGGAATTCTTTATCTTGCAAAAGAATTGAATTCGTTTTTGAAAGGCGGCGGGCAGGAAAAAACTGTAAGAAGCGGAACTGAAAATCTTTTTGGCGCAGAAGCATTTTCACTTTGCCTTGAAAAATATTTTATTTCAGAAAGAAACTCTTCCGCAGAAAAAAGATTTGAACAGCAGAAAATTCTTACAGCAAATTTCATAAAGAAACTAAAAGAAATAAAAGGCTGCGTTATAATTCCGCATTGCCGTGAAGATGAAAAATTTGCAGCAAACTTTTCTCCTTGGGTTGTGCAAGCCGCATTCCCCGGAATTCCGGGACAAGTCATGGAGCGCGCATTAAGCGAAAAAGGATTTTTTATTTCAACAGGAAGCGCGTGTTCATCTTCGCACAAAGGCCGGCCAGTTCTTGACACAATGCAGTTAAGCCCGAAAGAAAAAGAAAGCGCGGTAAGATTCAGCTTTGGATTTTCAACTGAAGAAGAAAGCATGAACGAGCTGATTGAAGAACTGAAAAATATTTGCAGCCAGTTTTTGTAATGGAGATGCTTGCAATAAATTTTAAAATGCTGTAGAGTTTGAGAAGTCATATCCTGCATCTTTTTTGATGCAAAAAAAGCAAACTAAATTTTTAGGGAAGGACATTATGGGAATTCGTGGAGAACTTTTTACAAATCAGGTAAACTTGGACAAGCGTTCGTATTATTTCAACGTAAAAGAAAACCGCAATGGAGATGTTTTTCTTCAGATTGTTGAAAGCAAAATAAAGGACGGACAAGACGAAAGACGCGACATTGTTGTTTTTGCAGATGACATGAAAAGTTTTTTGGGCGGAATGGATGAATCTTTGAGAGCTGTTGAAAAAATTCAAAAGGAACGCGCAAAGCTCCGTGCAGAGAAAAAAGCCGCAAAAGAAGCAAAATATGCAGCAGGCGGAATGTCAGAAGAAAAGCCAGCAAAAAAAGTTTACCGCAGAAAAGGCGAAAGCCGCTTGGTTTCAGAAAGAAGAGCAGAACGCAAGGAAATTTCAGGCAGACTTCATGTTGTTTCAAAAAGACAGCCTGATGCTGAAAAAACAGAATACTAATATTTGAACGAAAGCCGCTGAATGGGAGACGGTCCTAAACGGCGGCAAATTTCTTTGTGCGCAGGAGTTGGATAGCCTTTGTGCTTTGCATACCCATACTCCGGATAGAGTTTATCATAATCAATCATAATTTTATCACGCTGAACTTTTGCCAGAATGCTTGCCGCCATAACACAAGGAAATTTTGAATCAGCTTTTACAACTGCTT
This sequence comes from uncultured Treponema sp., assembly GCF_934725225.1. Lineage (NCBI taxonomy): Bacteria > Pseudomonadati > Spirochaetota > Spirochaetia > Treponematales > Treponemataceae > Treponema > uncultured Treponema sp. Next base: position 29,626 of record NZ_CAKVAM010000002.1, on the reverse strand, counting down.
TTATATCAAGATTTTTATCAGCAAAAGGAAGCATGTTTCCATCGACAATTATTTGCATGAAATTTTTGCATTGCTTAAAATCAAATTTATTTTTTTCGCACCAGGCAGGAAGTTTCATCATCATCATATCAAAAGCAATTTTCATTGCCTTAAAATCAGCCTGAAGAATATTTATCTCGTCAATTATTTTTTCGCTGACAATTCCGATTCCCCAGCAAGATTTTTCTCTTATAACATCAAATGCAGCTTCACGTTTTTTTTCAGAAAGTTTTTTGCTGTCGTTTAAAATTTCCACAGGAAAATCAAAAGGCAAGACAACGCAGCCAGCCGTAACAGGACCAGCCAAAGGACCTCTCCCCGCCTCATCGATTCCAACAAGAAAATCCATAAAGCTTAAAATCCTTTTTGAATATTTTTTTCTGATGCAACAGAATTTACATTGCTCCAAATTGGAGAACTTTTTTTAGTTGAATCAGAAAGCCTTGCGTTAAATTCATTTTGAACAATTGAAGCATTTGAATTGAGAATTTGAATTCCACGTCCAAAAGTTCCAATCAAAGAAAATGACGAATCAGAGAAAGAACAAGTTCCGCCTGAAATTTTCACATTGAAGCAAGATTCCGCAACTGATGTGAATCTTGAATTTTTGCAAACAACATTTGAATTTTCAGAAGAAATTCCGCAAGCGTAAGAATCAGCCTGAATTGTAAATCCGGAATTTTCAATCTGAGCTTTTGAATTTTCCAAATCAAGCAAAGCGCCTTTTTTCAAGAACACTGCGGAAAACTCACAGTTAGAAATTCCGACAGAAGAATTTTTTGCAAAAATAAGCGGTGAACTTTCAGATTGAGATTTTTTCTCGATAATCAGATTTTCAAATTCAACATTTGCATTTAAAATTTTAACAGCAGAATTTTCCTTAAAACTTAAACTGGAATCATGCCCTATAAAAGTACAATCTTTGGAAATTAAAAATTCGCTGTTAGGAATTTCAACATTTCCATAAATATGAAATCTAATTTTTTTATTTGAAGACTTCAAAACTGAAACAAGCTGCTCAAAAGATTTAAACGGATTATCATAAGAGCCGTCTTGAATTTCATTTTGCGAATTTGCAAAAAGATAATAGTTTGTTTCATCAATGATTATTTTCTTTTCTGAAACTTCGCTTTTATTTCCAGACGCATCAACAGAATATGCACACACTTTATAAAACACCGCATTTTTATCTGATGACTTGAGAAATATTTCATTGCCATTATACAAAGAAAAATTATTAGGTTTTATCTTTTCAAATTCAGCCTGCGCGCTTTCTACAAATCCGTCTGGCATTTCAAAAGGCTTGCTTAAAGCATAAAAAATTTTAGCACCTGGCTCACTTGAAATTCTGAAAAACGATTTTGTTCTTGTAAGTTTTCCTACAGATGATGAAAAAATTTCCGGAGGTTCTGGCGGAAGTCTGTCTATAGAAAAATCAGCATCAATTGTTCCCTGATAATTTCCATTGTAAAAAATTTTAAAGCAAGCAGAACTTTTTACATCTTCATTTTTAAACGCATCGGCATAAGCAAAAGAAGATTTTTTTTCAAATGTGAAATTTTCATTTCCATCTATAAAAAATTCAACAACACCATTTTTGTCTTTTTTAGAAAGAACCAAAGGTTTTGCCGGAAGCTCGTATTCAAAAATTTTATTTCCGGGATAAAATTCAACTGGCTGCCAAGAAATTTTATGAGCAATATTTCTGTCAATAAAACTTGGCTCCGATGGAGACTTCCAGTTTTCATCATCAATTCTGTAAATGAAATTTTTATCTTTAAAAGAAAAATTATTCCACTCTGAAATTTCAAACGGAACATTGTCAGCTTTTGAATCAGCAGTTTTTTCAGCAGGAAGAACTTGAATTACAAAATGAAAAAAATTGTTTCCTGTAAAATCAACAGCAAAACAAGGAACAAAACGCTCTACAGAATTTTTGCTTGAAAGAAAAAGCTTTGACTTTAAATATGGAGATTTGGAATTTTCAAGAGAATACAAAAATTCAGAGGGAATAAAAAAATCAGTTCCGGAAATGTAAGGAACGGTAGGATTTTGATTTATTGAATTTATAAATTCTTTTGACTGAATGCTGTATTCAACTCCTGAATTTTCTTCGACATTGTATTCAATTGTAAAATCTTTTCTTTCGCCGTTTTGAGCAATCGATGCAATTTTCAAAGTTATATCTCCAGTCTGGTCAATGAGAACAGGAGAATCATAAGAAAATCCAGAAACATAAGGATCGCTACCTGTAAAAGAATAATAAACGTCAGTGCCTTTTTCCAAATTTAAAACAAGAGCCTGCTTATTTTTCCAAGTTCCAGAAATCGGGCTCAAGATATTTTTTTCTTCAAAAGCAAAGAGCTTGCTAAAAGTAAAAAGCAAAAGAATACTTATAAATTTTTTTACAGACAATCGCATTTCATTCATGGAATTTATTCATCCTTAAAAATCGGTTCTAAAACTTCACGCAAATCAGGGTAAGGCTTATAAAAATTTTCCTCAAGCTCTTCATGTGTAAGCCCAACAAGTTCGTGGCTATTGTAGTTTATCCAAGTGTTTTCTTCTGGATTTGAAATTTCAAATTTCCTGCACCAATAGTCAGGCTGAATCGGAAGCTGCTCCTTCCATTTGTACACTTTATAATCATGCACAACAATCTTTATATTTTCACGCGGAACTCCTCTTTCCAAAAGAATTCCAACCAAATAATTCAAAGTTCTTCCTGAATCAAAAATATCATCAACGAGCATGATTTTATCTCCGGCACGAAGATAATCCGGGGAATAAGTCCAGCCGTCAATTCTAACTGCGGAATGCTGGGAAACATCAGTGTAGCTTCTTGCAACAACAGCGGCATACAAAACAGGCTTGTGATTTTTCAAAGCGACTTTGTAATACTCACTGATTACGTTCGCCATGTACGCGCCGCCACGCAAAGAAGTATAAATTACATCAGGAACAAATTTATCCTGCTGATAAATCTTATGAGCAAGTTTCAACGCATCGATTCTAACACTGTCATAGGGTAAAAATTCTTTCATATAAATTCCTTAACAAAAATTATCCGAAACAACGGATGAATAAAAGTCTGCAACGCAAACTAATTTTTTTTCAGCTGAACTTTAAGACTCTCCAAGCGTCCTGCCTTTTAACTGCTGATAAATTCCGCAGCCCAAAAGATACAGTTCTCCATTTTCAATTTTTATTTTAGCAAGAAAGCGAACTGGCTTTTCCATATCAACTGGCGGCGTTGGAGCTTTTTCAAAAACAACTTTTACAGTTCCAATTGAAGAGCGTTTTTCTTCAGCCGGAATATAATTCACTAAAAGCATACAGCCCCAGGAACCGTCGCTTTTTTGATATTCATTTACAGCAGTGCCGTCCCAAATCACATAGCAGTTCTGATAAAGCAGCGGATTTTCCTTTACTTCAAGATAAGAATAATTGTCCTTTAGAGAACTAAATGAAGGCTCTTTTAAAAGCTCCGACATCTCCAAAGATTTTTGCTTGATTGAAGAAGCCGCATTGCTGTTTAGAATTTTATTAAGTTCAACCTGCGCGGCATTGTCCCTGCCTTCACCAAAATATTTTTTTGCAGAATTAAAAACAGACGCAACCTGATTTTTTTCAAGCTTAACAGTAAAATCTTTTTCAGAAATATTTATCTGAAGCGGATTTTTTATTTCTTCCGTAGAAAGCGAAAACTTTGAATCAAATTCAGTGAGCGGCTTGTTAAACTTTTTCCAAGGCTCATAAACCACAAGCACAGAACAAACAATTCCTGCCAAAAGCCCCGCAAGAACGCAGTTTCTTATAATGTCCGGATTCATTCCAAGCGGCGGATAGAATTTTTTTATGTCGCCGGAATCAACCCATTTGCAGATTGTCGTATAGTCCCCGTAAAGCCTGATAAATTCCATTGCTGAGCGCGCAATCGAATTTCTTGGATCAATATCAAGAACTTCAAGATAATACTCAAGCGCCCTATCGGTTTCTCCGTGCCTAAGAAAAATAACCGCCTGTCCCAAAAGAAGCTGTGTGTTTTTTATTTTGATTTCACGCGCGCTTCTAAAATTCTGAGAAGCTTTTCCTGGAACATCAGCATACAAATAAGCAATTCCCAACGCTAGGTAATATTCAAAATCACCTTCATAAACATCCTCGTAAGATTCAAGAATATTTATTGCAAGATCAAATTTGCGGCGCTTTATGAGATGTTTTGCTGTGTCCAGATTGGAACGTCCCATTTATCTTTCAACTCCAAGTTTTGCAAGAATTGAATCTAGCTCTAAATTAAGCCGGGCAAGTTCTTCCTTGTCAACATCATTTGAAAGAGAAGCTATGTGGTCAAGCAAATTCTGAATATATTCAGGATCAAGCTGCTCTTCTGTAACTTCAACAAAAGGCGTTCCATTTTTTGTATAGTCGTGAATTTCTTTTTCTGAAAGTCCGGCTTCCTGAGGAGTAAGTGGAGTTGGAGCTGGAGCAACGTCTGTTGTCGGAACTTCAACTTTTGAATAAATTCCAAGCATTGTTTTTCCATTCGCTAAATCTGAAAGGAATTTTTTTCCGGCCGGAAGTTCTCCGTCTGTTGCAACTGAAATAAAAAATCCCACAGCAGAAGTTTTCAGCGGATCAAGATACGCAGTGTCCCAGTTTATGCAAAGCGCAGAATTATTGTACGACAAAACAGAAGTAAAGCTTTTTCCATGCTGAACAGAAGGAAGCCAGCCGGAAGAATTTACAAGATTCTCTTTATTCGCAAGAACAACATTGCAAGGCTTGCTTATTCCGGCTCCTTCAAGAAGAAACTGAACCGCCGCTTTTGCATTGCTAGAGCGAATCCACAAATCGTCAGACATATCTGTAAACAAAGTTTCAGAATTGACTTTGCTTCTAGCCGCTGTAGAAAAATGCGCTGAAGTATTTTCGCCAAGCACAGTGTCAAACACGCCTTTCAGAGCAAACGACTGAATATTTTTTCCAAGGTTGATTGTGTAAACGGTAACACGCAGCATGTCGGTTCTTGTGGAATTCGGAATCGACGGAAGGAAACTAAAGTCAACAACAACTTGGGCAACATTCGGAATCAAATAAGCCATCTGCGCGCCCAAAGGAGTTCTGCGGCATTCTGTTTTTATTCCAGTTCCGCGGGCAAGCTTGTATTCTTTTCTTCCAGCTTTAAGAGCAAAAAAAGATGCCGAGCCTGAATCGTAGCTTGAAAGAAGCGCAATTTCACGGCCTTTTTCAGGAAGCGCGTAAAGAGAAAAAGCTCCAGTCGTGCTGTCAAGCGAAAGCCGAATTTCGTCCTTGTCAATTACAATATTTTTTTCTACCGAATATGAAGGAATTTCTTTTTTGTCCAAAGAATCTTTTTGCATTACAAAAGAAAGATCTTCATTCTGAGCATTCAAAGTAAAAACAGAAGCGGCAAAAAAAGCAAAAGCAAATAAAATTTTTTTCATTACTTTCCCCCATATTTTTCATCAAGAAGTTTTTGAATCAAAGCGGCTTTTTCTTTTAGAGAATACATTTCCTCATCTTCAATTCCGCCGGAAGAAACTGGAATTCCTTCATTTGAATTTTCCGCGCGGACATTTGAAGCAGAAGGCAAACTTGCTGAAGCATTTTCTTCAAGTTCCCTGATTCTGCTGTTTGCAATTCTAAGCTGTTTTTTCAGCTCGGCAATATCTTCCGACTGCATAGTTCTAAGTTCGCGCTCATAGTTTTCCTTGCTGCTAAGATATTCTTCGCCAGTCATTTTCAAAAGATACAGAAGCTTCTGTTCACGGTCGCGCTGTGTTATAAGGTAAAGCTTGAATTCCGCATCACCGCATTTTGCGCTGTCTGGATATTCTGAAACAATTCTTTCATACAAAGAGCGGGCTGTTTCGTAATCGTAGTCTTCATAAAAACACTCGGCAATCCAGTACAATGCAGAAGAATACATTTTGCTTTCTGGATATTCATTGCAGAAACTTCCAAGTGCCATTACCGCGCTGTCATTCTGTCCGATGCTATGCAACGCTCTTCCACGCTGATATTCAACTGCAGGAAGCAAAGAGCTTTCTGGAAAAGCGGAAATAAAATAATCGCAGGCATTCACAGCAGATGAAAAATCTTCAGAATAAACAAGGCTCATAATGACCATAAACCAAGTTGAATCCGTTGAATATTCCTCTGAATCCGCAGCCTGCCTCAAAAATACAGAAGCGTCAGTCCAAGCTTTGTCTTTATAGCAAATAAGTCCTTGAACAAAAGAATCCGCCGCGCTTTCACCTGATGAAGTTTTCTGGCTAAATGCAAACGGAAGCGCAAAAGTCAAAACAAGAAAAGCCAGCACAAAGCGTTTTTTTATTTCCATTCTAAATTCCCCCTGAAAAATGACGAGCCGGAAACAACAATATCTGTTCCCGCTTCAAGGACATCCTCCAAGGTTTCTTGATTTATGCCGCCATCTACAGAAATAAGATATTTAAAGTTTTTCTCTCTCTGTATATCGGCAAGTTTTCTGATTTTTTCAATAGTATATGGAATAAGTTTTTGTCCGCCCCACCCCGGATTCACAGACATAACAAGCACAAGGTCAACAAAAGGCAAAAGCTCTTCAACCGCGCTCAAGGGAGTTGCCGGACACAATGCGATTCCAGCTTTTTTTCCGGCGTTATGAATAAGCTGAACACATCGATCCGCATGGCAAGTTGCTTCTATATGAAATGTAACAATGTCCGCGCCAGCCTCTATATAGGAAACAATTGAATTTTCCGGGCGCTCAATCATAAGATGAACGTCAAACGGAAGCTTTGTGCATTTTCGGATTGAACTGATTACAGGCTGACCATAAGAAACCTGCGGCACAAAATGTCCGTCCATCACATCAACGTGAACAAAGGAACTGCCCTTTTCTTCTATAAATTTAAATGCAGAATTCAAATCTGAAAAATCCGCGGAAAGGAGCGACGGTGAAAGAAATCGGCTGTTTTTTTTCATAAAGCCATGATAAATAAATTCCAATTATTTATCAATTGAAATTTTCAAGAACAAAAATTCAGGCAAAACAAAAAAAATCTAAAACTTTTAAACTATGAGGCACAAAACTATTGACAAACATATTAAAAAACCATTATAAATAATACCCCCTTTTGCAGAAAATCACATTGACTAAATCTTTCAAATATATATAATTGAATCTTATGGGTATTCAGTCGGAAAACGCGCTCTGCAATGCATTCAAACTCATTGAAATTTGCAATATTTCAGAAGCTTCGGAACTGCTCAAAGACGCGCTGACCATCGATCTGGACGACGAAAGCATTGTTTTTGCAATAAAATGCTGCGGATTCTGGATTGACACGCTGAATTCAATTCCCAGCCTTTCCAGTTTTGAACAGGGCGAAACTCTTTTGAATCAATGGAAGCAGTTTGTCTTTATAACCGGGAAAAAAAGCGAAAAGTACGAAAGAACAATTTATTCTTTTAAAAAGGGAATTTTTTCGCTCGCACTGGAATGCTACAGCAAGGCGGCGGACGAAAAAGACAGCAGGCTCAAGTCTGAAATTTTAAGAAAAACCGGGCTTTGCTACAAAAAACTGGGTTCTTATGAAGTCGCCCTTAACTTTTTAAAGGAAGCAAACGGAACTCTTTCCGGGCAGGCAGCCATTGTTGCGGAAGTTGCCGACTGCTATGCGCTTTGCGGGGAAACAAAAAATGCAAAAATGCTTTTTAGGGAAGCTTTCTACATAGATGCGAAAAAAATAGACTTTTTTTTCCTAGACTCGCCAATGATAAAGGCTCTTATAAATAAAGTCGAAGAAATTGGCTATACAGGCGAAGCGTTACAGGAATGGGTTGCAGTTTACGGAGTTATACTTGAGGTTTTTACCGTAAAAAGGCTTTTAAGAGCGCAGGAAGTAATTCATCTGCGGCAGGAAATTTTTGCAAGGGAAAGCGAAATGAAAGATCCCGGAAGCAACAAGGAAGTTATAAAACCAAGGCTCTTGAACCTTTATTTTTGGCTTATAGATTACTATATTTCGTCAAAAGAAAAGTCAAGCAGTATTTCGGAAGTCATGCTCAAGATGAAAATTCTTGATCCTGAGATTCATAATTTATACAGATTTGGAAACCTCTGAAAAAGCAGAGAAGTTTATAAAAAACTAGGAGCAAACATTATGTCTGAAGAACTTGAAAATTCTGTCCGCGAAATGCTGAAGGCAGAAACATGGACACGAGCGGGAATTACAAACTTCACCAAGAACAACATCGAAGAACTTGAAAAAGTCCTTGACGAATGTAGAAACCAGAACTGTGAGTACGCCATCAAGGACATCTGCGATGAGCAGCTTGCGCACACAAAAGACAGCATTGTAGCCCTTTATCTTTCAGGCATGATTGCAATGCGCACAGGTTCCGTAGACACAAGCTCCCTTTACGCGCTTTTTGATATTTTTGAAAAGAACCACAAGGAATCTCTCGTTGAATATCTTTGCAATTCTATTCTTGAAGACGATCCGCAGAACAAGCTTGCCCTAAGAAAACTTGCGGATTACTACAAGGCTTCAAATGATGACAGGCTCTGGGAACTTTATGAGAAAATTGTAAAGCTTGACTTTGAAGAAGCAGAAATGGCGCGTGTTCTTGCTGAACGCTACGACTCTCAGGGAAACAGAGAAGCCGCAATAAATTACTATAAAAAGGCATTGCTCCGCTTTGTCGCCGCAAAAAACATCGGATCTGCAAAAGCTATATGGTCAATTCTTGTTTCTTATATTCCAGAAGAACTTGATTTCTTTATGCTGGTTCAGCGCAAAATTGCAAAGACAATCAGCGAAGACAAGTCAGCAATTCTCATGCAGGAACTTTACGCATATTACAAGGAAACCGCAAAATGGGACACAGCAATCAGCATTCTAAAGCTTATTCTTGAAATCGACAGCAAGGATTCCTGGGCGCGCAAGGAAATCACAGAATGTTTCCGAGGAAAATACGCAGACCATTCGCATCTTGAAGACTACATCAAATCTTCAAATTTGAATCAGTCGTTCCGCAATGTTTTTGAAGCAATCAATGACTTTGAAAAGCATATTGCATTCGACGCAAAAAATTATGTTTACCACAGAACTTGGGGCGTTGGAATTATTTCAAAAGTTGAAGGCGACATTCTTACAATCAACTTCGGAAAGAAAACCGGCGTTCATACAATGTCTTTGAAAATGGCAGTCAGCGCGCTTCAGCCTCTTGCAAAAGACCACATCAAAGTCTACAAGAAAACTGTAAAGCATGAAGAACTTGTAAAAAAAGTAAAGTCAGACATTCCATGGACTTTAAAAACAATAATCAAAAGCTACAATAATAACTGCGACGAAAAGCACATCAAGGCGGAACTTGTTCCTTCAATTTTGAAAGACGCAGTTAAGGATAAAGACGGAAAAACAAAAGGTTCAAGCGAATGGACAAGCTGGCACGCAAAGGCTCAGAAAATTCTTGCGGAAGCTCCGTTCTGCGTAAATCCAAACGATGCGAATTTCTACACAGTTCGCGACAGGGAACTCAGCAAGTCAGAGCGTCTTGCAAATGAATTCAAGGCAAACAAGGAATTCTTCCCGAGAATCGATATAATGGCTCGTTATCTTGAAGCAATTGAAGATCCTTCTGACGACCAGTTCTCTGAAATGTTCAGCTACTTTGCAAACTATCTCAAAGCATTCACTTCGGTAGACGAGCATATTGTGGCGTCTTATCTTGTTGTTCAGGAAATCGTAAAAAGAATTTCTGCGCTTGAAAATCCTGCAAAGTTCACATTCGCCGAGCTTTATTCAGAAATTGAAAATCCGCGCGAAATGTACACAAAACTCAAGGACACAAAAAATACTCATCTCAAGAAAATGTTCCTTGCGAATATCAAAATGCTTCCGGACTGGGATTCTCAGTACACATTCCTGTTCCCGACTGTGCTTGATAAAAATCTTATCGCGGAAATTATTTCAGCTGGAAAAAAAGAAAAAGCTGTCCGCCTTGTTCAGGATATTTTCAACGACTACAGAAGCAACAGAAATGCTGTAAACTATTTTATTTCTAAATGCAAAACAGAAGAATGGTTCGTTGAAGCGAAAATTTCAGAGGAAAAGCAGCTTGTAACTTTGGTCAACATAATTTCAGTCTGCAACCGTGAAAAAAACAATCACGTAAACACAGTTGAAAACACAAAGACAATAAAAGAAGCCACTGCCCTTCTCTTTGGAAACAAACTGAATGAAGACAAGAATCCGATGCTTGAGTACATGCTTGCAAATTCAACTGATGTTATTACAAGAATGTACACAATGGTCAGCGACCTTTCCGACCTTGAGCTGCAATACAAAGCCGCTTTAAGAAACGGAATCTTGAAAAAATATCCAGACTTCAAATTCCAGGAAGCAGAAATCAAGCAGGAAGCTCCAAAAGGACTTTTGGTTACTGCAAAAATGCTCGAAGTCAAACGCTCGCTTGCTGAAGACATTGAAAAAGTTCAGCTTCCAAAAGTTGCTGCTGAAATCGGCGAAGCAAAAGAAAAAGGCGACCTTAAGGAAAATGCTGAATACATCGCGGCAAAAGAAGCTCAGCACCGTCTCAACGTTCAGCTTTCAAAACTCAAGGAAGAACTTTCGCGCGCAGTTGTATTCGATCCTACAACAGCCACAACATCGATTGTTTCATTCGGAACAAAAGTTACATTGCATAACAACATTGAAAACAATGAAGTTGTTTATACAATTCTTGGTCCGTGGGAATCAAATGTTGATGAAGGAATAATTTCTTATCTTTCACCGCTCGGAAACAATCTTCTTGATATGAAAAACGGAGAGCAAAGAGCGTTTACAATCAACGACCACAAATATGATTACACTGTAAAATCTATTGAGGCCGCTGAAGTTTAACAAAAATTGGAGCTGGCAAAACAATGGCTATAAATGAAAAATCATTTGTAAAACTTTCAGCTAACGTTGGAATGTTCTGCCACTCCACAAATATTGGAGTTGTTTTCAGCAATGACGAAATTTTTCTTATTGACTCAGGGCAGTCAGAAGAAGACGGAAAACTCATTGCTGAAACACTTTCATCTCTCTTTCCTGAAAAAAAAATCAAAGCTGTAATCCAGACACATTCACACGCTGACCATTGCGGCGGCTCTTTATATCTGAAAAAAAATTTAGGAATTCAAATCTGGGCTTCGGCTGAATCCGCGAGAATAATGGAAGTTCCCGCGATAATCGGAGCAATTTACTGCGGCGGAGTTTCGCTAAAAGAATTTGATATTCCGCAGTTCACGCCGCCAGAACCAATTTTCACAGACAGAATTTTAACGGAAGAAAAAATCGAGCTTGACGATGTTTTTATTTCATTTTATTTTCTTCCGGGACATTTTTTTGACCAGATTGGAATTTTAGTTCAGGACAAGTCAGACGGAATAAGAAGTTTTTTTCTTGGCGACAGTTTCTTCGGAATTGAACTTTTAAAAAAAACTTGGATTCCGTTTTTATGCAACCAAAAAGATTTCAGAAAATCAGTAAGAAAAATCGCATCGATAAAATCTGATTTTTATATTCCAGGCCACGGCTCAAAATGCACATTCGCAACAATAAACGCGTTTGCAGAAATAAACATAATGGTTACTTACGAATTTGAATCTCTAATTTTAAAAAAAATAAAAGAAGGATTCAAAACAACGGAAGAACTTTTAAAAGCAATCGCCGACTATTCATCAATAAAAATGAAAGTTGTTCCGTTTTATTTAATCGGTACAACGTTGCGTTCATATCTTTCTTGCCTTGAGCACGAAGGACAAATCGCCTGCGAAATCATAGACAACAAACTTATTTGGAGGACTTTGAAATGACAAAACAGGAACTTGCAAAATTTATAGACCAGACTCTTCTTTCGCCGGAAGCCACAGAAGAACAAGTTGAAAAATTCTGCCAGCAAGCAAAAGAATACGGATTTGCAAGCGTCTGCATAAATCCAGTTTTTGTTTCAACTGCGGCAAAAATTCTTTCAGGCTCGCAAACAAAAGTTTGCACTGTAATAGATTTTCCACTTGGAGCCGGAGGAACAGAATCAAAAATGTCGCAGGCAGACATTGCAATTACAAACGGCGCAGACGAGCTTGACTTTGTAATCGATTTGAATCTTGTAAAAAGCAAAAAATGGAACGAGCTTACACAGCAACTTTCATTTTTAACAAAGAGCGTTCAAGAAGCTTCGATGTTTGCAGAAAAAGACGGACTTCCGCGCAAAGGAAAAGTTTTAACAAAGCTGATTTTAGAAACAACGCTTTTGGATGACGATGAAATAATTCAGTCTTGCATTTGCGCAAAAAACGCAGGATTTGATTTTGTAAAAACCTCCACAGGATTTTCAATGAAAAAGCCGAACGGAGCAACAATCCATGCTGTTGAGCTGATGAGAAAAACTGTAGGAAATGAAATGGGCGTAAAAGCAAGCGGCGGAATTCATTCTACGCAGGAAGCGTTGGATTTTATTTCGGCTGGAGCAAACAGAATCGGAGCAAGCTCAGGAATTCAAATTGTGGACGGTCTGAACTAAAAATCATTCAGCCTGCTCTTTTCTTACTTTTTCTATTATTCTGAGGCTTTCATTTACAAGCTTGTCAATTTCTGCAAAATTTTCTGAAATGGAAATTTTGTAGAAAACCCAAGTGCCGCGTTTTATTGTTTTTACAAATCCAGAATCCTTTAAAATTTTTAAATGATGCGAAATCGCAGGGCGCGAAAGATTTGACTTTGAAGTTAAATCCATTACGCTTATTCCTTCTTCGCCGGCATCAGCTATGTCAAGAATAAGCTTTTGGCGAACTTCATCTCCAAGAGCTATAAAAAGAGGTCCGCATTTATTGAGCATTTCATGTATTTTTTTTAATTCGGACTTGCTTATTCCCATCTGCAGAACCTCGCATTTTTTCAAGTATTATTAAATAATATAGTTTAAATTCATAAAATGTCAATAAGTTTAAGTAATTAAACTTTTTGACATTTTTTTTACAAAACCTATTGCATTTTATAAAAAAAACATTATATTTATATATCAATAGGTTTAATCTTTTGAACATTATTCAGGAAAGGATTATTTTATGAAAAAGAAATTTCTAAAAACTTTTTTTAGGCATCCTTGGGCAATAATTGTAGCCACGTTGCTGCTCACAGGATTCTTAGGATTCTTCTTAAAGAATTTGGCCCTTGAAAATTCGCTTCGTTCATTCTTCCCGCAAAAAGATGCATCTTATGATTTGCTTACAAAAACCGAAGATGAATTCGGAAGCATGCTTTCTATTGGAATCACATTAGAAACAAAAAGCGGAACAACAATACTTACTCCAGAATACATTGATGTTGTAAGAAAAATCACTGACAGAACTCTTGAATTGCCTGAAGTTGAAGACATAGATTCTGTTACACACATCGATTATGTCTGCGATGAAAATGGCTCAATATCAGCAACACAACTTATTCCAGACACATACACAGGAACTGACGAAGATATTTTCCAGCTGAAATCACGGCTTGCTGAATGGCACGATATGTACAACCGCGTAATCGTGAACGACGACAGCACTGGATTTCAAATGCAAATTTCACTTCGTCCAAAAAGCGATGAAACCCTTTCACTGGAAGAAAATCAGGCTAAACTTGCAGAACTTATAGAGCAGGCAAAAACTGCGGACGACAAAACAGAAATCAATGCGGAAATCGCACAGACAAAATTGAACATAAAAGAATTAAAAGCTCAAGTCAGAAAACTCGGAACTGACATTATGAGACAGCAAAAAGTTCTTGCGAAAGTAAAGCAAATTGTAAATGAAGAAACAGACGGACATCATCTGAATGTGAAATTTGTAGGCGAACCTGTTCTTTCAGAAGAATCAAAGCAGTTTATGATTTCAGACTTGTTGGTTTTGATTCCGCTTGTAATTGTTGTTGTTCTTCTTTCTCTTTACATGAGCTTTAAAACTGTAACTGGAATGCTTCTTCCTTTGTGCACGGTTTTGCTTTCAACAATAATTTCCGTTGGAATGATGGGATTCTTTGGAATAACTTTCACTCTGATTTCAAGCGTAATTCCAGTTTCGTTAATTGCGGTCGGCTCTGCATACGGAATCCATGTTCTTTCGCATTACTACATTGCAATCAACAGTGTTGAAGGTGAAATGACAAAAGAAAAATATGAAGAGTGCGTTTTCTCTGGCTTGAATGAAGTTATCGTTGCAGTTTTGCTTGCTGGAGTTACAACAATCGTAGGCTTCATTTCACTTATAACAAGCCCGCTCGGACCTTTGCATAGCTTTGCAGTATTCACAGCAGTTGGAGTTTCACTTTCGCTTCTTCTTTCTATAACATTTATTCCCGCAGTTCTTCTTTTGAAGGATTACAGAAAAGCTGTAAAAAGAGAACGCAATATCGACAAACTCACTGCAAAAGTAAAAGCAAAAATGGAAAAAGCAAAACGCCGTCTTGAGCTGGCAAAAATTCAGCGCGGCGGAAAAACAGAAGCAGAAGCTAGCGGCGACACGCTTTATTCAATCTACAAATTTTTCTGCGGCTCTGTTCCACGGCTTGTTCTTACTTCAATTATCATAATTGTTCTTTCATTCACTGGACTCAGAGTTCTAAAAATTGACACTGCGTTAATCAACTACTTCCCAAAGAACTGCGACTTCAGAAAAGATGTTGACCACATCGATCAACAATACGCCGGTTCAAACTGCCTCTTCTTTGTAATTCAAGGACAGGAAAAAGGAGACATTTCAAATCCGGAACTTTTGAAAGCAGTTGACAACATGGAGCATTATCTTGCGGCAAACCATGAGAACATTGGAAAAATTGTTTCTTTCACAACATTTATAAAACGCATAAACCAAGTTTGGCACGTTCCTGGAGCACAGCCAGTTTCTTCAAGCGAATCATCAGATTCTTCTTCAAGCGGATTTTCTGACGGATGGGACGACTGGGGCTCTGATTTTGGAACAGACAGTTCTTCATCTTCTGACGACTGGTCAGACTGGGGAACAGATGATTCAGAAACGCAAGCTTCTCCTGCTCAGGATTTTGTAGACCCGAACATTGCTTACAGCGAGCAGCTTGAAACTTCAATGACAACAAAGCAAGTTCTTGAGCTTTTGAACAAGGCTTATGTTGAAGCAGGCGGACAATATGCTTCCGTAGAAGATATTGTTAACCAGCTTATGAAACAGGTTAACTACAACGGAACTGCATACTATGAAATTCCTTACGACACTTCAAAGTATCCAGTTGCGGCTCGTGAAGAACTGAAAAATGTTGTTGAAAACTATCTCACACTTTTAAGCGGCTCACTTGACAGATTTATCGACGATGACATGAATCCAAAGGAAATGCGCATAACTTGCCAGCTTAGAAGCCATTCATCAGAGGAAAGCGGAATCATAATTGCAGATGCAAAAAGCTACGCCGCAGAACATTTCCCTGAAGGCTACACTCTCGAAGCAACTGGTTCAGCGCAGATGGAACACAGAATGACAAGCATGATTGTTTCAAGCCAAATCACAAGCCTTGCGCTTTCGTTGTTCTCTGTATTCCTGATTATTGCAATTTCATTCAAATCTTGCTGGGCAGGACTTCTGGGAGCAATTCCCCTTGCGTTCAGCATTCTTCTTAACTACATGACAATGGGATTCTGCGAAATCAACCTTGACTTCATTACAAGCATTATAGCTTCGGTTGCAGTCGGTGTTGGTATTGACTACACAATTCACTTTATGACAACCTATAGAGAAGAAAGGACGAAAACAGAAAATGTCGTTGAAGTTCTAAAGGAAACTTTCAGAAAGAGCGGACGCGGAATTCTTACAAACGCGCTTGCAGTAGGACTTGGATTCCTTGTTCTTACACTTTCAAAGTTTATAGTTTTGCGCTACATTGGAATTCTTGTTGCAATCGTAATGTTTACTTCAAGCTTCCTTGCAATGACAATTATTCCAGGAATTTTGAATCTAACAGATCCGAAATTTATGCGCCCAAAAGAAAAAACTGAAAACAAATAAAAAAAATCCCGGATTTTTTCCGGGAAAAACATGGAGGATAAAAATGAAACTTACATTTAAAACACTTACATTGGCAGCAGCACTTGCAGCAGGAACTTTCGCAGCGTTTGCAGATGCTCGCGGAGATGAAATCATGCAGAGAACACATGATGTCGCAAAACCAGACTACAGCCGCTCTCAAGTTGTAATGCTTTTAACAGACAAAAACGGAAACACAGAGCAGCGTAATGTTCTTCAGTACGGACGCAACAAAAATGACATAACAAGCGCAGTCATGGATTTCAAATCGCCGGCAAACATAAAGGACACAAGATTTCTTCAGATTGAAAATAAAGGCGCGCCAGATGACAAATGGATTTATCTTCCTGCATTGAAAAATACAAGACGTGTAAATTCAAGCGAAGGCTCAAAATCTTTCATGGGAACTGACGCAACTTACGATGACCTTTCCACACGCGAAATGGAAGAAGACACTCACGAATTCGTAAAGGAAGAAACAAAGAACGGTTTCAATTGCGAAGTTGTAAAAAACACACCGATTGATCCAAAGTCAAGCCAGTACAGCTACAGAATGGTTTGGGTTGACAAAGCAACAGACTATCCTGTTTACACAGAGCTTTTTGACAAAAACGGAAAACTCATAAAAACTCTTACTGTTTTCAAAATTGAAAATGTTGACGGCTTCAATATTCCAATGGAAAACAAAATGGAAAATGTTCAGACAAAACATTCAACTTCCATAAAAGTTCATAAAGTTGATGTAAAGTCAGTTCTTCCAGACAGAATCTTTACACAAGACTTCTTAAACACAGGAAAATTCTAAAAGCAAAACAAAGGAGTTTCTTTATATGAAAAACAAAATTTTTGCGCTTGCGATGATTTTCTGTTCATTTGCATTTGCACAGGATTTTGATGACTGGGGAAGTTTCTCTGACGACACTGACGGTTTTGGCGGAGGCTCAAGTCCTTCAATTACATTCAGCGGCGAAGGAGAACTTCAGGGCAGAATGTATCTTGACAAGCCGGAATACGAAGGCCAGAAAGATTCAGACTACGACTCAATTTCAGATTTTCCTGTTACCGCAACTCCATCTGCAAAACTTGGAATCAATTTTTCAG
This sequence comes from uncultured Treponema sp., assembly GCF_934725225.1. NCBI lineage: Bacteria > Pseudomonadati > Spirochaetota > Spirochaetia > Treponematales > Treponemataceae > Treponema > uncultured Treponema sp. The sequence continues at coordinate 12,393 of NZ_CAKVAM010000002.1, read as the reverse complement.
GCTCAAATGTTGATGCGGACATTCAGCTGAAATTTGACGAAAGCGCAATTAAAGATTATCCACAGGACGTAATTGACGAGCTTACAATCCGCGGATATTTTGGAAAGCTGAAACTTGAAGCGGGAAAAATGAAAGTTATCTGGGGAAAAGGCGACAAGCTTCATGTTCTGGATAATTTCAATGCGGACGATTACACTGACTTCATTGTTCCAGAATACATTGACCGCAGGCTCAGCACGCCGATGTTCCGCGCAATTTATTCTTTTGAAAAAAATGATTTGCGCTTGGAAGGAATCTGGACTCCGTACATGGAAAAAGACAGATTCGCAACAGACGGAATTTGGACGCCAGCCGCATACACTGAATTGAAAAATTCAGTAACTGAAATAGCTTCAAACTGGGCAGCGAGCGGAACAGCAGGACTTATGGCAGCTGCGCAATTCGACCAAGACGACTTGTACCCGGACACGCAAAAATTAAAGTACACACAAGCAGGTCTTAGGCTCACAGGCACATTCGGTTCATTCGACTGGGGCGCAAGCTATTATTACGGACATTACAAACAGCCTTCCGCAGATTTAAGCGCAACAATTCTAAGCGGAAAAACAACAATGCCTTCACTTGAATATGACTGGAAGCAGACATTCGGACTTGAAGCGGCGACCGTGCTTGGAAGATTCAACTTGCGCGGCGAGCTTGCCTACAATTTGACTGACGATGTTGCAGGCGACAATCCTTGGGTTCACAACAACAGCATCGCATGGCTTGCAGGCTTTGATGTGGACATTCCTGTAAACAACATAAATATCAACATTCAGGAAACTGGAACTTACATTTTCAAAGGCGACAAAATTGATGACGCGGAAGGATTTTCTAGTTACGGCATAATGAAATCAGCATTAAAGTCATACGATGTTGACTACGACAAAACTGGATACACAAACAACAAGCTTGTCGTAAACATTACAGATTCTTGGATGAATGATAAAATCGCGCCGGAAGTTACTGCGCTTTGGGGAATCGAACGCGGCGACCTTGTTGTTCAGCCTAAAATCGCATACAAGCCAAACGGAAATTTAACACTGACTTTAAGCGGAATGTACATCCATTGCAAAGATGAAGACAGCGAATTCTACGAATGGAAAGACAACAGCTTTATAAATGTTGGTGTAAACTGCAAATTCTAAAATTAAAAACAACGGACGCTTTGGTAAAATCCATTGCGTCCATTTTTATTTTAAAAATTCCGCGGAACACTCTTCTTCCCTTCCGTATTTTATGCTGTCTTCAAGCACGGAAATTATTTTCAGCAGAACAACGCTTCCGGCTTCCAGTTTTTTTTCAGATTCAAATTCAGCATGAAGAAAATTTTCGGTAACGGCATGAAAAATATTTTTTCCGTCTGATTTCTGCAAAACTTTTTTTTCAACAGTCGCTTCAACAGTTTTTTCTTTAAAAGAATTTATATAAGAAATTTTTCCAGAAACAGCAATTTCAGTAAGCCACTTTACGCGCTCATTTTTTATCCGCTCTGGAATTTTTGGAGTCATAGAAAATGCCAATGTTCCGGGTCTTGCAGAAAAAGGAAAAGCGTGAATCCAAGCGAAATTCATTTTCTTGCATAATGACTTTGTCCGCTCAAAATCATCTTCCGTTTCTCCGGGAAATCCTGCGATTATATCACAAGAAATAAACGGATTCATTTTGCATTCTCTAAGAAGCTGAACCGCATTTTCAACTTGCTCACGTTTGTAAGGCCGGCGCATGGAATTTAAAATAGAATCGCTTCCAGACTGAATGCTCAAATGAAAAAACGGCTGAACTCTTTTGTCAGACAAAACTGAACAAAGCTCTTTTGTTATATGCTGCGGATAAAAAGAAGAAATTCTAAATTTAACTTTTTTTGTATTAGAAAGTAAAAATGAAAGCAAATCTTTAAAATCAAAAATTGCGCCGTCATTTGATTTTCCTGCGTACTGGCTCAAGTTAACGCCTGTAAGCACAATTTCTGAAGAACCTAAATTTTCAATTTCCTTTGCGCGCTCAAGAATTTTTTCAGGCTCAAGAGAAACAGAAGTTCCGCGGGCAAAATGAATTCTACAGAACGAGCATGAATTATTGCATCCGTCTTGAATCTTCAAAGTCGCCCGGCTATGCTTTTCAAAAACAGGCGTATACAAAACAAACGGATTCACCGCCATTGGAATTTTTTTTGCAGAATCGATTTTCTCAAATGAAAAAATTTTTTTGCTAACAAAGGATTTTAGATTTTCAAAATTGAATTTTCCGCTTTTAAAATCAAGCTCGCCGCCATTCATTGCAACGGCAATTTCCTTTAAAATAAATTTTTTTGTGCCGGGAACAATTACAATTCTATTTTTGGAAATCGAAGTTATTTCTGAATCAGCAAGCTCCGCATAGCAGCCGGTAACAATCAAAGGAGAATCAAAAAATTTTTCAAGAAGCAGCCTGATTATGCGCCGGGCTTTTTGTTCAGCCTTGCCTGTAACCGTGCAGGTATTTATCACGCTTAAAATTACATCTTGAGAAGGATTTGTTCCAGATGAAACAGGATTCAGCTCACAGGCAAAACCAGCATCAGAAAAAGAACGCGCGGCTCCTTCCGTTTCGTCCTGATTAAGCCTGCAGCCTAGAGTTTCAAAATGAATAATATTTTTCATCAGCTAAAAACTAAAGACGATCCTGACATCTTTTTTTTCCGCGGACAGCGTCGTAATTCTGGGAATTCAAGCCAAGCGCTCTGTCATAAGCTGTAACGGCATTTTTAAAGTCGCCGCACATTTCACGCGCGTAGCCAAGTCTTGTCCACCAATGCGCGCTATAGGTCGGCTCATATTTTACGGCCGCGCTAAAAGAAATGTCCGCGTGCTCATATTTTGTCTGGCGGACATAAATTTCGCCCATGTAATAATATGCAGTTCCAAGCCGCGCCGCAGTTTCCGAAGAATTCGCAACATAACGCTGAAACATATCAAGCGCTTCATTGTTTTTTCCAAGATAAAATTTTGCCTCGCCAAGAACTTCCATCAAGCGAATATCATAGGAATTTATTTTGCGCGCTTCTGTAGCTCTAAGCTCAGCTTCCCTGTACTGCTTGTTTCCAACCAAAGACCAGCACAAAACCGCATAAGAATCCATGTTGTTCGGATTGTTTGAAATTTCAACTTCACAGACAGCAACCGCATCCTTGTACTTTCCTTCACGGTAAAGCTTAAGGGCATCAGGACGAGAGGCTTGCGAAAAAACTGCGGAAACAAAAACAAAAAATATAATAAATGCAAAACAATTTTTCTTATTCATATCAGCACCTTGAAAATTCAACTTGAAAAATTACATTCCAGACATTGAGCATTTTCCAGAAAAAACAGAGCCCGGCTCAAGCACAACCTGCGCAGAAGAAATGTCGCCAATTACAGAACCAGTTGAAGCAACATAAACAAGTTTTTTTCCATTTATATTTCCCACAACTTTTCCGCGGACAAGAACTCGCTCTGTTGAAATGTCAGCATTGACTTCCGCATTTGTATCGATAAGCAAATCGCTTGAAGCTTCGATTGTTCCGTTCATTTTTCCTTTTATCATAAACGGCTTTGAAAAACGTATATTTCCTGTAAATGAAATGTCACTAGCCATTACAGTATCAAAATCTTCTTCGTCAGTATCAAACGGCTTTGAATCTTTTATTTCGTACATTTCTTTATTTTATTGATGAACAGCATTGAAGTCAATGCGACTAGAATAAAAAAAACGCCGCCATTTCTAGCAGCGTTCTTATCTAAACTTAAAAATTAGTATTCCTGAGCGTCAGATCTCTTGAAGAATGAAGATGAACCGCTTCTCTGTGTAGCAGTGTGAACTCCAGCTCTTGCATGAGAACCTCCGCGGAATCCTCTGTCTCTATCACGTTCGCGCCGTCCGCCAAAGTCTCTGTCGCGTCCAAATCCACGGTCGCGGTCCCGTCCTCTGTCTCTTCCGCCTCTTCTTGAGCCACGGTCGCGTCCAAATGAATCGCGCTCGCCAAGTCCGCCGCCAGTAACTTTTGTGTCAAGGTGCATGTGCGGCAATGAACGGTCGCGCTCGGAAAGCTCAATGGCTCTTCTTCCGTCGTCAGCCGGCAAAGAAAGAAGACAGAATTTGTCAGCCATATCAATGGCATCAACTTTGCGCCCCGGAACACCAAGCAAATCATGGAAGAAATCCGCAATTTTTCTTGGATTGTAGCCATCGTCCCAGCCCATCTGAACATAAAGCCTAAGCTGGTCGTCGCCAACAAAAACATCTCCGCCTCTTCTTGAACCACGGTCGCGTTCACGGCGTCCGCCACGGTCTCTGTCGCGTCCCTTTTCAACAGAATAAGTATTGATTTTTCCGTAGCGGTTTTTGTTCAGCATTCCGCCGTAAGAAACCGCAAGCAGTGAAGCAACAACTTCCTCTGGATTCTGACCGTTGCAAAGTTCTTCCGCAAGCTTGTCAAAAATAGGATCGCCTTTTCTTAAGTGAGGAACTTTTGGCTCTGCGGAAATATTGTTTTCAGCATTTTCATCCGCGGAAACAGAATCAGTTTCACTTTCAGTCTGAGATTCAGTTTTTTCCTGATTAAGACCAAGCTTGTTTTTAATATCAGAAAACAGGCGGCTCTTTTTTGCTTCAAGAACTTCTTCTATTGAAGGAACTTTGTCTTCAACAATTTCGCCCTTGGAACTTTTCTTTACAGTGTTGATAAGATAATTAAGACGTCTGCGAGTTTCTTCCGGCTTTACAAAAGTAACCGCCATTCCAGCAGCTCCGGCGCGTCCAGTACGTCCAATGCGGTGAACATAAGTCGGACCATCAAAAGGAAGCTCGTAGTTTACAACGTGAGTTACGCCTTCAATATCAATTCCACGCGCGGCAACATCAGTCGCAACAAGAATTCTTGTTTTCTTTGAACGGAATCTTGCAAGAATTTTTTCACGCTGTCCCTGAGGAATATCTCCGTGCAATGCGGCGGCTTCATATCCGCGCTCATCAAGCGACTTTGAAACATAGTCAGCATCAGATTTTCTCTGAACAAAAACAAGTCCGAAGAAATCCGGCGAAATATCGATAAGGCGAACCAAAGCCTCGACTTTTTCACTTTCGCGAACAACCCAATATTTTTGCTCAATCAAAAGCGGCTCTTCTTCAAAGCCTTCTTCTTCAACGATTTCATACTCGCCCATAAAACGCTGGGCAATTTTCAAAATTTCTTTTGGAACTGTCGCGCTGAACAAAAGAACACGGCAATCCTGATTTGCGCATTCAAAAATATTTTCAATATCCTCGATGAATCCCATGTCAAGCATTTCATCGCCTTCATCAAGAATAAAGTAATCGATTTTGCTGATGTCAAGAACACCGCGGTCAATCAAATCCTGAACACGTCCCGGAGTTCCAACAACAATTTCAACTCCGCGGCGCAAAGCTCTCATCTGCTCGCCCATCGAAGCTCCGCCGTAAACAACAGCAGTGCGCGGATATTTTCCAGTTGCAAACGAAGCCATTTCAGTCGCAGTCTGCATGGCAAGCTCGCGTGTAGGCTCAAGAATTATTGCGCGGACATGGTCGCTTTCTTCACGCAAATCCTGAACAAGCGGAAGTCCAAAAGCGGCAGTTTTTCCAGTTCCAGTGCGAGCCTTCGCAATAACGTTTGCATCTCCATTCAAAAGACGTGGAATTGCCAAAACCTGAATTGGTGAAGGAACTTTAAATCCTTTTTTCTCAATAGCGGCAAGAGTGATTTCATCAAGTCCCAAGTCTGCAAATGAAATTGTCTCAGGCTCATTTGATGATTCATTTGAATTTTCCACAGAAACCTGCGAATCCTCTGCGGGCATAGTAATCCCATTAATTTTGTTTTCTAAATCTTCCATAAACGATTCCCTTTTCCTTACATGAAAGACCGGAACCGCTTGAAAATATCTTTTTTTACTTGATTTTCCTTTTTACCTGGCAAAGCCTAAGAAGCGGCTGCAATCTGACATGCTGATGATATAAAATATAGCGCAGAGTATATAAAATTTTTCAATGTTATTCAAGCGAAAAAACACAAAAACGCAAAAAATGTCATAATTTTCTATCAAAATAAATTCTATTTTTCACAAAAACCATGCAGAAAATTATTTTTTTCAGAAATAAATAATGTGATGAAAAACAAAATCACTTTTATAACAATTATTTTGGCGGCAGGTATTTGCCATGCGCAAATTGAATTTTATTCCGGGAACAATTTAAAATTTCCTGTAAAAGACGGAAAAGAAAATTTTTCGCTGAAATATGATTCCGGCGCAAAGTTAAAATTCCGCGGACTGACTGCCATTTGGGTCGCAGGAATCGGAACAGAAACTTTTCACGGCATTGCAAGCTCTTCGTTTTCTGAATTTGAGGCGATGCAAAAATACCGCTACGGAATAAAATATTCAGCGGCAACAAAATTCGCGGCCACAGATTTTCTTGCAGGAACCTTGCGTTTTTCACAGGGAATTTCAAGATTAAAGCAGCCAAATTTTTATGTTCCGAGCGCGCTAAAAAAGCCTTCTCTTTTAGCACCTGGAATTTCTCCAAGCCTACCCTCCTGGACTTCCGGGAAAACTCCACTGGCAGCGGCAATTTCAATTTCACCAGGAAACAAAAATTCATTTTTGCCAACTATTCAACTTTCTGTTCTTGAAACAAAGGAATTTTATGCGTCTGCCTTCAAAAGATTTTCGTCCCCATTCATTCCAAACGCAAGCATTTCATTTTCAGGCGGACTTTTTGAATACGGAAGGGAAAACACTTCATCTTGGTTTCAAAAGCAAAGATTTTTTTCTACGGAAAAACGGGGCGCGGCGGAAACTGAACTGAATTTTATTTTTCCGCATTTTAGAATTTCTGGAGCGGCAGGAATACACGAAAGCCCGTTCGGCGGAAATTTCTTTTGGGCAAGGCTTCAAAATTTCATTCTTTTAGGCGATTTTTTGCTGCATTCTTTCTATTATATTGCAGACGAATCTTTAATAACCGCTGACAAAACTGAAAACAGAATAAAAACCCAAGCAGGAGTAAATCCGCAGTACACATTTTGGTTCGGAAAAACTTCAGCAAGCGCAGGAATTCTTTTTTATTCCGCGGAAAGACAGACAATCGAAAAACTTCCAGCTGATTTCAACGAATACTGCGCAAAAACAGCATTGAATGTTTCAAGCGGAAAATTCAAAATTTCATCAAACGCAGCTTTTATTTATTCCACGGAAAAAAACGAAAAAGAATATTCTGCGCAAATAAAGGTTTCAAGAAATTTCAAAAGCTCATCTACAAGCGCAACTTTTTCCTATAAAAAAGAAGACTCTGGGAAAAACACATTTTCATTCACAAGCACAGTTTATCCTAAAAAAACAATGCTGCGCCAAGCCGGAATCGGATTTTCATTTTCTGAAAAAGAAGGCGACTTTAAATGCAGTCCTTCAGCAACTACAGTTTTTAAAGGCGGAAACAGAAAGATTAAGTGGAACATAAAAACAGCATTTCTATTAAATTTTTAAACTTTCTTCAAAACAGCCCAAGACCTATTGAATTTACCGCTATTTTTTAATAAAATTGCTTGAATTAATTGCATTATGCGGAAATCTTTGCATTTCGTATTCTGCCGACTCACGAATTTTTTTTTGAGAGGTATACACTATGGGTTTTGATATTACAAAAGTACGTAATATCGGTATCAGTGCGCACATTGACTCTGGTAAAACAACAACATCAGAACGTATCTTGTTCTACTGCAACAAGATTCACCAGATCCATGAAGTTCATGGCAAAGACGGTGTAGGCGCTGTAATGGATTCTATGGATTTGGAGCGCGAGCGTGGAATCACAATCCAGTCAGCAGCGACTCAGGTAAACTGGAAAGGCACAACAATCAACCTTATCGACACTCCAGGCCACGTTGACTTCACAGTTGAAGTTGAACGCTCACTCCGTGTTCTTGACGGAGCAATCCTTGTTCTTTGCGCTGTTGCAGGTGTTCAGTCTCAGTCAATCACAGTTGACCGCCAGCTCAAACGCTACCATGTTCCACGCATCGCTTTCGTAAACAAATGCGACCGCCAGGGTGCAAATCCGCTTCGTGTATGCGCACAGCTCCGCGACAAGCTCGGATTAAACGCATACATGGTAGAACTTCCAATCGGTCTTGAAGACAAACTTCAGGGCGTTGTAGACCTCATCGCAATGAAGGCTTACTATTTTGAAGGACATGACGGTGAAGATATCCGCGTTGCTGAAATTCCAGCAGAACTTGTAGAACAGGCAAAAGAAAAGAGAGCAGAACTTCTTGAAGCAGCCGCAATGTTTGACGACTCGCTCATGGAAGATCTTATGGAAGAAAAAGAAGATATTCCAGAAGAAAAAATTATCGCCGCAATCCGCAAAGGAACTCTTGAAGAAAACTTCGTAGCAGTATTCTGCGGTTCTGCGCACATGAACAAAGGTATTCAGCCAGTTCTTGACGGTGTTGTACGCTATCTTCCTAACCCGACAGAAGTTCACAACTACGGTCTTGACCTTGACAAGAATGAAGAGCAGGTTGAGCTTTTCAATGTTGAAAACAAGCCTTGTGTTGCACTCGCATTCAAACTTGACGATGGTCAGTACGGCCAGCTTACTTATGTCCGCATTTATCAGGGAAAAATCACAAAAGGCGATGAACTTTACAATACACGCGCAAAGAAAAAGTTCAAGGTTGGACGCATTGTCCGCATGAACGCAGCAGCAATGGAAGACATCAATGAAGGTCAGCCAGGCGACATCATCGCGTTGTTCGGTGTTGACTGCGCATCAGGAGACACATTCTGCGGCGGCGGACTCAACATTGCAATGACTTCTATGTTCGTTCCAGAGCCTGTTATTTCAGAAGCAATCACTCCTGTAAACAAGCAGGACGCTGCGAATATGTCAAAAGCTCTCAACCGCTTTACAAAGGAAGACCCGACATTCCAGACTTATGTTGACCCTGAATCAAACCAGACAATCATCAAGGGAATGGGCGAGCTTCACCTTGCAGTTTACGTTGAGCGCATGAAACGTGAATACAAATGCGAAGTTACAGTTTCTCAGCCAGAAGTTGCATACCGCGAGTCTATCACACAGCGCGCTGACTTCAACTACACTCACAAAAAGCAGACTGGTGGTTCAGGACAGTACGGACGCGTTGCCGGTTTCATGGAGCCAATTTCAGAAAAAGACTACGAGTTTGTTGACTCAATCAAAGGTGGAGCAATTCCAAACGAATACATTCCTTCTTGCGACAAAGGTTTCAAGAAAGCAATGGAAAAAGGCTCTCTCATTGGAGCACCAGTTGTTGGCGTAAGATGCACAATCAACGATGGTCAGTACCACCCGGTTGACTCTTCAGACATCGCATTCCAGACTGCTGCTATCGGCGCATTCCGTGAAGGATACGCAAAGGCAAAACCAGCAATCCTTGAGCCAATCATGAAAGTTCAGATTGCAGGACCTACAGAATTCCAGGGAAATATGTTCGGACTTATCAACCAGAGACGCGGTGTTATCATCGATTCTTCTGATGAAAACGGAAACTCAACTGTAAACGCAGAAGTTCCTCTTTCTGAAATGTTCGGATTCTCAACAATTCTCCGCTCTTCTACACAGGGAAAAGCAGAATTCACAATGGAATTTGAAAAATACAGCAAAGTTCCAAATGCAGTTGCCGACGAGCTTATCAAGGCTTATGCAGAAAAGAAAAAGGCTGGACAGGCAAAATAAAATTATAAAAGCCTAGTTTGACCGCAGAATCTCCAGTGAAAGAATTTTCTTTTGCTGGAGATTTTTTTATTGTAAAATAAAATTTATGTGCTATACTTATTCAAACGGACACAGAACTTTTTGCAAAACAAAATATCTTGAAGCGCAAAACTTTCTGCAAAAGTTAAAAAAATCAAGCTAAAAATTCAGGAGGCAGCATTATGGCAAAGCAGGAATTATATGAAAGAAGCCCAATCCGCATTTTTGACGAAGCGGCAAACGGAGGACTCAAGGCTGGAGAGCTAGGACTTGTTACAGCAAAAAAGGGACTTGGAAAAACTTCTGTGCTTGTTCAGTTTGGAATGGACACGCTTCTTAACGGAAAGCAGCTTGTCCACGTTTCATTCAACCAGCACAGCGAAAACGTAATTTCTTGGTATGACGGAATCTACAACGAAATTTCAAAGAAAAAGGCAATCGCAAACGCCGCTGATGTAAAGGAGCAGATTCTCCGCAACAGAACAATTTTGAATTTCAACCAGGACAACATCAGCCTGGAAAAAGTTGTAAACACATTGAACGCTCTCAAGGCTGGCGGAACAGCAGTTGCAGGAGTTGTTATCGATGATGTTGATTTTTCAAAAGTAAAGGAAGCAGACTTGCAGACAGTCGCAAGCTACGCAAAGGCAACAAAGACAAAAATCTGGTTCAGCTCAACTTCAGCAGGCGACAAGCTTGAAGATTCAGCTCCAAAAGCACTGCTTCCATACTTCTCCGCTGTGATTCACCTTTCATCAAAGAATTCTGTAACTCAGCTGAGCATTCTAAAAATGGGCAAGAACACAGATATTGAAACAACACTCAAGCTGGACTCAAAGACACTGCTCATCACAAACAACAAGTAATTTTGGAGTGCCTCTGAAAACAAAAACTTTTAGAGGCGACTTTGAAAAATGAGGCTAAAATAAAACGGCTGCCCTTTAGAAATAGAGGGCAGTTTTTTTTGTATGAAAGAAAACCTCCAGCTCGGCTGGAGGTTCAGAAAGCTTTAGCTATACACAGAAAAAAGAACCTTCTAATATTCATAGTGCGACTGCCAAGAAGCATTACGAAAAATCAGGAGGTTCAAATGGATGAACAAAGTTTAGCCCATACTAAATGGAATTGCAAATATCATGTAGTGTTTGCGCCAAAGTATAGGCGACAGATAATTTACGGAAAAATAAAAAGGGAAGTAGGAAAAATACTAAGAGATCTATGCGAACGGAAAGGTGTGGAAATCATTGAGGCGGAATGCTGTCCCGACCACATACACATGCCCGTAAGTATCCCGCCCAAATACAGCATATCAAGTATAATGGGGTATCTAAAAGGAAAAAGCAGCCTTATGATATTCGATAGGTTTGGAAATTTAAAATACAAATATGGAAACCGGCAGTTTTGGTGCCGGGGATATTTCGTTGACACGGTAGGAAGAAATAAAACTGCGATAGAAAAGTATATCAGGAATCAATTGATGGAGGACAAGGCATTAGAACAGTTAGAAATGAAAGAACTGTTTGACCCGTTTACGGGTGAGCCGGCGAAAGGCGGCAAGTAAAAAAAATAGCCAGGCAATAAGCCTGCTCGAAAAAGAGGCTGCTTTAGCAGCTGCCAGAAAAAGTGGTGCGCATGGCAGTCGTTTCAGTGCGCTATAGCGCTGGCCGGTAACAAAGGGTTATACCCGCAGAACAAACCACCGGCTGAGCCGGTGGTTTTGATTTGTTTATTGAGCTTTATTTGAAACATAAACCTGCGTGTACACATCAGGCTGCCTGACGTGTCTTTGTAACACCCCCTGACAAGAGCTTGTCAGCACACCTGCCGTGTGCTGGGCAGACCTCCTTACAAAGAATTTTGGGGCAGGGTGTCTGCCCAAAATTAGAAAATATTGACAAAACGATAATATTGTAAAAGCAAGGAAAGCAAACGAAAGGGCTACGCGGTGAATCTCTTCAATCTCGGAGTCTTGTATCTGAAAGTAACGGGGAGCATCGAAGGCGAGAATCCTACGGCGGCGGAAATTCCTTCGGTCTCTGTTGCATTCAGCGCGTCTGACGAGCTTCTTTCGGAGATTGGGGCGGTTCAAGTTGGAGAGGCAATCAAGGAAAAGTCGGAATCCGCAATCACGACGGGCTTTGAGGAGCGTTTCGGCTATTTGACCGACGGCACTTGCTACAAAGGAAAAGCGGTTCGTCTTACGGGGCGCAGGCTAAAAATCGCCGGAAAAGATGAAAGCGAAAGCAAAATCGGAATTTTCTTTGCCGAGCAGGGCGAAAACGGCTCTTATCCGGCAGATGAAAGCGAGTGGCTCAAAGTTACGAACATCGGGACGAACACGCCATCTCTTCTTGAGTTCTATCCGCCGGACGGCGTGAGCGAGGGAAAAAATTACTCGCTGATTTTAAGGACTGCAAGCGGAAATGGAAAACGCGTGAACAAGACTGTTCGCGAGACGGTCTGGAGCGGAACAGTAAGCGTGAAAGCGTCGGAATAACGGAATCACAAACCACCCGTCAAACGGGTGGTTTGCACTTAGCCTATAAGGCTAGGGTCTCAAGCTGAGACTTAAGTCCC